>NZ_JBFAME010000003.1:0-346669 GCF_040660275.1 Nocardiopsis sp. NPDC049922
CACGGAGCGGGCGTTGGGCAATCATCCGCAGGCGTACTCGCATCTGGGGTTGATCCGCTGCGCCCAACTCCTGGACCAGCACGTGTGAGCTGCCCGGCCCGCACCCGGCCCGTGTCCGGTACCGGACGTGGTGCCGGGCGCGAGTCGGGTGTGGGCCGGGTGCGGGTCGCGGGCCGAGCGCGGTGTCGGGTGCGGGCCGGGTGTCGGACACGGGCCGAGCGCGGGTCGCGGGTCGGGTGTGGGTCGATGGTCCGGACCGGCGGATGGGGTGCCGCCACACACCGATGTCCGGAAGGCGGCACCGATGACCACGACCGGCACCATCCTGACCCGGCGCGCGGTCAACCGCGCCACGCTCGCCCGCCAGTACCTGCTGCGCCGTGTGGACCTGCCCGTCACCGAGGTCGTCACGCATCTGGTCGGCCTCCAGGCCCAGACCACGCACACCTGGTACGTCGGTCTCCAGAGCCGGATCGAGGGGCTCGATCCGCACGCGGTCGGGCGGCTGCTCACCGACGGGGAACTCGTCCGCGCCACCCTGGACGTGCCCCCGGCCGCCGCTCACCCCGAACGGCGCAACCGCCACGCCCGGGGCTGGTCCTGACCGTGCGGCACGCCCAGTTCGGCGAAGCGTGACCGTACCCGCGCGCCGCCGAGCTTCCCGCGCTCCAGGTGGATGGTGCCGCCGGTCGTCTCCACGGCGTGCCGGACGATGTCCAGGCCGAGCCCGGTCGAGCCGCCGCCGCTCGTGCCGCGCCGCAGCGCCCTGACCGGGTCGGCGAAGCCGGGGCCCGCGTCCTCCACGATCAGCGTCACCCACCCCGCGTGGCACACCGCCGTGACCGCGAACGGGCTGCCCGCCGGGGTGTACCGGAACACGTTGCCGACCAACGCGTCCAGGACCGCGGCGCAGTCCTCGCGGGACAACCCGACCCGTGCGGGCGCCTCGGGAAGGCTCACCTCCACCTCGCGGCCCTGGTCCGAGGCGAGCAGGGACCAGAACCCCATCCGGTCGCGGACCGCCTCCGCCAGATCGCACTCACGCGGTCCCGCGTCGTCCGCCGGACGCACGTTGCGGATGATGTCGTCCACGTCCTGTTCCAGCGTGCCGACCGCCTCGCGGATCCGGTCCCCCTCCGCTCCCCGCAGGGCCTCGGCGTCCAGCCGCAGCGCGGTCAACGGGGTGCGCAGCCGGTGCGAGACGTCGGCGGCCATCTCGCGTTCCCGTTCCAGGAGCCCCTGGACGCGGTCGCCGATGGCGTTGATCGACTCCCCCAGCACCACCAGGTCCCGCGGGCCGCGCACGCGGACGCGGGCGTTCAGCCTCCCCTCACCGATGGCGACGGCCGTTCCGGCCAACGCGCCCAGGGCCAGTCTGGCCGGGCGGCTGAGCCGGTCGGCGAGGGCCACCGCGCCCGCGACCGACAACACCGCCACCAGGGCCAGGACCGCCACGGTGCGGCCGAGTTCCGCCACCGCCTCGCCCCGGGGCACGTACACCTCGACGACCGCGTCGCCCTCCGCCGGGGCGGGCGCCGGGAACAGGTGGGCGGTGCCGCCCTCCACCCGCACCTCGTCGGGCTCCCCGGCACGCGCGCTCGCCCGTGCGTCCCCGGGCAGGGCGTGACTGGCCCCGACCGTCGTCCCGTCCGGCAGGTGGACCGCCAGGTGGCCCCGTTCCCCGGCCGCGGTGGCGGCCACCGCCGCGCGGAGCACGTCGGGGTCCGCCCCGGCCGCGACCACCGCCGCCACGACGTCGGACTGGGTGCGCACCCGCGCCTCGGTCCGGGCCCGGGCGTCGTTCCAGCCCCAGGCCGCGGTCACCGCGACCATCGCCCCGGCCACCAGGACGGTGGCCAGGGTGACGGCCCGCGCCAGCAGGGACCTCACTCGGGTTCCACCAGCTTGAGTCCCACGCCGCGCACCGTGCGCAGGTAGCGGGGCCGGTTCGCGCTCTCGCCGAGCTTGCGGCGCAGCCAGGACATGTGCACGTCGATGGTCTGGTCGTGGCCCACGAAGGGGTGTTCGTGCCAGACCGCCTCGACCAGTTCCCGGCGGCTCACCACCCGGCCGACGTGTTCGGCGAGGTAGGCCAGCAGGTCGAACTCGCGCCGGGACAACTCCAGGGGCCGTCCGGCCAGCGCCGCCTGGCGCGTGGTGAGGCTGATGGTCAACTCCCCGACGGTCAGTTCACCCGGGTCGGACGAGTCCACCGGGGACCGTGACGATCTGCGCAGCAGCGCGTTCATCCGGGCCGCCAACTGGGCGCTGGAGAAGGGCTTGACCACGTAGTCGTCGGCACCGTCGTTGAGCAGGCGCACGATCGACGGCTCGTCGCCGCGCGCCGTCGCCACGATCACCGGCACGTCGCTGTGCCCGCGCAGCATGCGCAGCGCGGCGGCCCCGTCGAGGTCGGGCAGGCCGAGGTCCAGGATGACGAGGTCCGGTTCGTGCTCCGCGGTCTGCCGCAGAGCGTCCAGCGCCGTGCCGACCGGACGCACGACGTGTCCCTGGCCCCGCAACGCCCGTACGAGGGCGTCGCGCACCATCTGGTCGTCCTCGACCAGTAACACCGTTGCCATACGAACACGTTAACCAAACATAAACTGCGACACGAGGCTCAGATCACCTCCGAACTGGACGAACACCGGATGTGAGGGGCGTATCGGGCGTCCTTAAGTCGAACGAGACGTTGCGTTAAGGCTGCCTTAGGGCGCACGACACTACGGTCGTTGCACATCGCCGGTGAGTGGTCCGCGTCACAGGATGCGGAGGTCCCACGCGTACCGGCCCCGGACTGGTCGAGGGGTGCGTTCGCGCACCCGTCCCTCGGAGGTGTCGTGGCAGAAATCGTGATCGACGGCCTGGGCAAGGTCTACACGGACGGAACCCGTGCCGTCAACGACCTCTCACTGGACATCCAGGACGGTGAGTTCCTGGTGCTGGTCGGCCCGTCCGGCTGCGGCAAGACCACCGCGCTGCGGATGGTCGCCGGCCTGGAGCGGATCAGCGAGGGCACCATCCGCATCGGCGAGCAGGTGGTCAACGCGGTGCCCGCCCGCGACCGCGACGTGGCCATGGTCTTCCAGTCCTACGCCCTGTACCCGCACCTGAACATCTACGAGAACATCGCGTTCGGGCTGCGGCTGCGCAAGCTCCCCAAGGGCGAGATCGACCGGCGGGTGCGCGAGGTCGCGCGGGTCCTGGAGTTGGAGGAACACCTGGACCGCAAGCCGGGCAACCTGTCCGGAGGCCAGCGCCAGCGCGTGGCGATGGGGCGCGCCATCGTCCGCAAGCCCCGCGCGTTCCTCATGGACGAGCCGCTGTCCAACCTGGACGCCAAGCTCCGGGTGCAGATGCGGGCCCAGATCGCGCGGATCCAGCGCGACCTCGGCGTCACCACCGTCTACGTCACCCACGACCAGACCGAGGCCATGACCCTCGGCGACCGGGTGGCCGTGATGAAGCGCGGGGTCCTCCAGCAGGTGGGGCCGCCCCAGGAGCTCTACGACCACCCCCGCAACCTGTTCGTCGCCGGTTTCGTGGGGTCGCCGGGCATGAACCTCATCGGCGCGGAGCTCGTCCGCGAGGACGACCGGTTCCGCGTCCGCGTGGGCAGCCAGGTCCTCGACCTGCCCGACGGCCTCCTGCACCGGCGTCCGGCCCTGCGCGACTACGAGGGCGGGAGCGTCGTCCTGGGCATCCGACCCGAGGACATGGAGGACGCCGAGATCGTCGGCGCCACCGAGAACGCCACCCTCACCTCGGTCGCCGACCTGGTCGAGGCGATGGGATCGGACGTGCTCGTGCACTTCCCCCTGGACGCCGCTCCCGTCGTCACCGAGGACACCCGCGAACTCGCCCGGGACGCGGGCGCGGACGAGGCCCCGACCGCTCCGGAGACCGGGGTCGTCCTGGTCGGGCGGTTCAGCCCCCGCACCCACGTCTTCGAGGGCCAGACCATCACCGTCGCCGTCGACACCGAACGGCTCCAGTTCTTCGACCCGACCACGGGCACGTCGATCTACGACTCCTGAGGAGCATCCCCTATGACAACGCACACTCCCCGACCCCGCCTCGCCCGCCCCACGACCACGTCGGCCGCGCTGCTCGCCCTCGGTCTGACGCTCACCGCCTGCGGCGGCGGTGGCGGCACGGACACCGGCGCCGACCTGGGCGGCGCCGCCCTGGAGGTCGTCGGCCCCTGGGCGGGCGCCGAACAGGAGTCCTTCGAGCAGGTCCTGAGCCTGTTCGAGGAGCGGACCGGCGCCACCGTCGAGTACAGCGGAGCCGGAGACGACCTCCAGACCGTCCTGCAGACCCGGATCCAGGGCGGCGACGCGCCGGACGTCGCGCTCATCCCGCAGGCCGGTCTCATCGAGCACTTCGCCGAGGAGGGGGCCCTCACCCCGCTCAGCGACGACGTCGTCGCCGCCCTCGACGAGAACATGGCCGGGGCCTGGACCGACATCGGGTCGGTGGACGGCACCCCCTACGGCGTCTACCTCAAGGTCGCCAACAAGTCCCTGGTCTGGTACAACGACCCCCTCTTCGCCGAGACCGGCGCCACGCCCCCCGAGACCTGGGAGGACTTCGTCGCACTGGCGGAGAACCTGTCCGACGTCGGCGTCGACCCGCTGTCCGTCGCCGGCGCCGACGGCTGGGTGCTCACCGACTGGTTCGAGAACGTCTACCTCCAGACGGCGGGCCCGGAGATGTACGACCAGCTCGCCGCGCACGAGATCCCGTGGACCGACCCCAGCGTCGAGGTCGCGCTGGAGACCCTCGCCGAGGTCTGGGGCCGGGAGCGGCTGCTCGCGGGCGGGACCGAGGGCACCCTGCAGACCGACTTCCCGACCTCCGTGGTCAACGTGTTCAGCGATGACCCCGAGGCCGCGATGGTCGTGGGGGCCGACTTCATCGGCGGCGTCGTCTCCGACAGCACCAACGCCGCGGTGGGCGACGACGCCCAGGTCTTCTCCTTCCCCTACGTCGCGGGGGACGAGGGCGCGGTGGTCGTCGCCGGTGACGCGGCCGTCGCGATGACCGACGACGCGGCCACCATGGAGCTGCTGCGCTTCCTCGCCAGCCCCGAGGCCGCGGCGGAGTGGGCGGCCCTCGGCGGGTTCCTCTCGCCCAACCGCAACCTGACCGCCGACGACTACGCCGACCCGCTCACCGGCCAGGTCGCCGAGCAGATCGTGACCGCGGGCGACAGCGTCCGCTTCGACCTGTCCGACCTCCAGCCCGCCGCCTTCGGCGCGACCGTCGGCGACGGCATGTGGCAGACCCTCCAGGACTTCCTGGCCGACCCCTCGGACGTCGGGGGAACGATGGAGCGCCTGGAGGCCGAGGCCGCCCAGGCCCACGGCGAGTGACGCCCGGCACCGAGAGAGACCGCAGATGACCACGGCTGACCAGACGCCCCCCGCCGGTGCGACCGACACCGGCGGGGGCGCGCCCCCGCCCACCGCGCCCGTACCCTCCGCGCCCGCACCCGACGACGGCCGCGTGCCCTGGCCGCGCCGCCTGTTCGGCCCGGCGACCCTCTTCCTCCTGCCCGCCCTGCTCCTGCTCGCCGTCTTCCTCGCCTACCCGGCCGCGTACTCGGTGGCGCGCAGCCTCTTCGACGGCTCGGGGACGCGGTTCGTCGGGCTGGACAACTACGCGCGCATGTTCACCGACGACCGCACCCTCACCGCGATCCGCAACACCGGGATCTGGGTGCTGGTCGCGCCCGCGCTGGTCACCGGCCTGGGGCTGATCCTCGCGGTGCTCACCGAACGCATCCGGTGGGCGACGGCGTTCCGCGTGCTGCTCTTCATGCCGATGGCGATCTCCCTGTTCGCCTCCGGCGTCATCTTCCGGCTGGTCTACGACGAGGACCCCGACCGCGGGGTCGTCAACGCGGCCGTGGTGACCGTCCACGACGTGTTCGCCGCGCCCTCGGAGTACCCCGGGGCGCGCCCGCGGGAGGAGGTCGCGACCGACGACACCGTCCTGGGCGGGTTCACCACGGTCGCGACCCACGCCCCGGGGGACGGCGTCGCCCTGCCGATGGTCGGCGTGCGCCCCACGGAACTGCCCGAACAGGCCGCCGCCCCGACCCTTCCGGAGGGCGCCGCCGGCCAGATCCAGGGGGTCGTGTGGTTGGACGCCGCCCTCGGCGGCGAGGCCGGCGGGATCGACGACGGGGAGAACGGCATGCCGCGGGTGGCCGTCGAGGCGGTCCGCGACGGCGCGGTGGTCGCGCGCGCCACCACCGGGGACGACGGCCGGTTCACCCTGAGCGGGCTGGACGAGGGCGAGTACGCGATCCACCTCGCCGCGAGCAACTTCACCGAGCCCTTCCGCGGTCTCACCTGGCTGGGCCCGACCCTGGTCACGCCCGTGATCATCTCCTCGTGGGTGTGGATCATGACCGGATTCGCCATCACCTTCATCGCCGCCGGACTGGCCGCCATCCCCCGGGACGCCCTGGAGGCGGCGCGGGTGGACGGCGCCACCGAGTGGCAGGTCTTCCGCAAGGTCACCGTCCCCCTGCTCGGCCCGCTCCTGCTGGTGGTGTTCGTGACCCTGGTGATCAACGTGCTGAAGATCTTCGACCTGGTCTTCGTCATCGCCCCCGGTTCGGTGCAGGCGGACGCCAGCGTGATCGCTCTCCAGATGTGGCAGGTCTCCTTCGGGGCCGGGGGCGACCAGGGGCTCGGCAGCGCCCTCGTGGTCCTCCTGCTGGTCCTGGTCCTGCCGATCGTGTACTTCAACATCCGACGATTCCGACGGGAGCGCCCGTGAGCACCACGACCACCACGTCACCCTCCGTCGTCGAGGTGTCGGTCTCAGGGACGCCCCGGCGCGGCGCGGTCTCCCGGTTCGTGGGCCGGCTCGGATCGGGAACCCTCCAGGTGATCCTCGTCCTGGTGGCCCTGTTCTGGATGGTCCCCGTCGTGGGCCTGATGCTCGTGTCGCTGCGCTCGGAGGCGGACAACACCAACAGCGGGTGGTGGACGGCCCTGTTGCGGCCCACCGAGTTGACGCTGGACAACTACCGCGCCCTGATCGGCAACGAGGCGATCACCCAGGCGTTCCTCAACACCGTCTACATCTCGGTGCCCTCGACGGTCCTGGTCGTCGGCATCGGGGCGCTGGCCGCCTACGCGCTGGTGTGGATGGACTTCCCCGGACGGGACTGGATCATGGTCGCCGTCGTCGGGCTGCTCGTCCTGCCCATCCAGGCGGCGCTGATCCCCGTCTCCCAGCTGTACGGGGCGATGGGCGTGTTCGGCTCCATCACCGGGGTCATCCTGTTCCACGTCGCGTTCGGCCTCCCGTTCGCGGTGTTCCTGCTGCGCAACTTCTTCGTGGGCATCCCCCGGGACCTGCTGGAGGCGGCGCGCATGGACGGCGCGAGCGAGTGGCGCATCTTCCGCAGGGTCGTCCTGCCGGTCGCGCGCCCGGCGCTGGCCTCGCTCGCGGTGTTCCAGTTCCTGTGGGTGTGGAACGACATGCTGGTCGCCCTGGTGTTCACCAGCCCCGAGTCGGCGCCCCTGACCGTGGCCCTGCGCTCCCAGCTGCGCCAGTTCGGCACCAACGTCGACATCCTCGCCTCCGGCGCCTTCCTGTCCATGCTCGTCCCGCTGCTGGTGTTCTTCGCCTTCCAGCGCTACTTCGTCCAGGGGGTCTTCGCGGGTTCCACCAAGTAGGGGCCGTCGGCGCGCGGCGCCCGGTCGGGGTCCCGGCCGGGCGCCCGCCGCGTGTGATCCGCGACGCGGAACCAGCGGTCACGCGGCGCTGCGATAATGGCCGGGGCCCGTCCGCGGTCCAGGGGGACGGGTCGCGGTGGGGGCCGCGGCCGGACGGGCGGGTGGAACGGGGATGACGGGTGGCTGAGCGCACGGCGCTGGATCTGGACGCGCTCGCGGTCAGCGACCGCTTCCAGCTGTTCAACTTCACCCGGCGCGACGACCACATCACCTACCTGTGGATCCTGCGGGCCATGGACCGGCTGCGCGAGGTCCACCAGGTGCAGGTCGGCGCCGAGGACGTCGCCGCCGCCCTGCGCGAGCTCGCCGGCGTCCACCCCGACGTGACCGTGCCCGAGCGCGGCCTGCGCCACCGGCTGGACGAGCTGTCCGCCGACGGGGTCGTGCACCGCCTCGACGACGCCTCCCGCGCGGGCAACCTGGCCAGCTACCGCAACCGCCAGTCGGTCTACCAGTTCAGCGAACTCGGCTACCGGGTCTACCAGGCGGTGGAGAACGTGCTCGGCGCCCGGGTGGAGGACGTCAACCTCTCCCGCCTGGTCTTCTCCGACGTGCTCGCCGACCTGCGCTCCCTCGCCGAGGCCAACCGCACCGGCCAGGTCGAGGACGTCTACCGGCGGCTGTCGCGGGTGGACGCGGTCATGGAGGACATGGGCCGACGCTCGGCGCGCTTCCACGTCACCCTCGGCGAGATCCTGCGCTCCACCGAGGCCTCCCCGGACACCTTCCTGCGCTACAAGAACGCCCTGCTCGTCCACATGTCGGACTTCATGGCCGAACTGGACCGCTACCTGCCGCGCCTGGACCGCGCCGTGCACGAGGTCGAGGCCACCGGCCTGGCCACCCTCCTGTCCCGCGCGGCCGAGGCCGACGAACGCGTGTTCATGGCGCGCGACGACCGCCTCGTGGACTGGCGCCGCCGCTGGACGGCCGTCCGCGCCTGGTTCGCCTCCGACGGCACGGCGCCCACCCGCGCCGCCGAACTCGGCGCCGCCACCCGGTCGGCGGTCTCGGGCGTCATCGCCCTGCTCCGGCAGATCACCGAGGCCCAGCGCGGCGGCGTGAACCGCTCCACCCAACTGCGCCACCTCGCCGAGTGGGTGTTCAACACCCCCGACGAGGGTGCCGCCCACGCCCTGATGGGCGCGGCCTTCAACGTCCGTTCCGCCCGCCACCTGGGCGCCGCGCACGACGACGACGAACAGATCGCGCCCACCACCACCTGGTGGGACGCCCCCGGCGTCGAGGTGTCGGTCACCCTCTTCCGCAGCGACCGGGCGCCGAGCGCGGGGGTGCCCAAACCCGTCCGCCGCAACCCCGGCGCCCGCTCCGAACTGCGCCGCCGCCAATCCGAGGACCGCGCGGCCGAACGCCTGGCCGCGCGGCGGCTCGCGGCCGACGGGGCCCACGACCGCGTCCTCGACGAGACCGACACCCGCGTGCTGCTGCGCCTGGTCACCCGGGCGCTGGAGTCGCGCGGCGTGGTCGCCGGACGCCTGCGGTCGGCCACCGCCTCCGACGGCGGCACCGTCGTCCGCCTGGTGCCCAGCGACCGCGGCAGCACCGTCCGCACCACCCAGGGCAGCATCCACCTGCCCGGACTCCGCCTCGAACTCGCCATGAAGGGGACGTGATGGCCCGCCGCCGCGGCCCCGCGCGCACCGTCGACCCCACCGAGCTGGGCACCTACCAGCAGGCCGTGCGCCGGGTCCTGACCCACGACCTCATCACCGCCGCCCGGCCGCGCCCCGGGGTGCTCGACCAGGTGCTGCGCTGGGCCGACCAGATGGCCGAGGACCTGCGCTCCCTGTTCGGGTACACGCTCATCGCGACCACCGCGCACGTGCGGCTCGTCCGCGAACTGGACGAGCTCGACCCCACCCAGCGCCAGGTCTTCTCCCGTAAGGGGCGCCCGTTCGACCGCCGCAGGCTCGCCTACCTGTGCCTGCTGCTGGCCGCCTTCCAGCGCTCGCAGATCGAGATCAGCCTCGGGGACCTGGTCCGCCAGTTCACCCCCTCGGCCAACGCGATCGAGGGGCTCGGCTACGACCCCACCGACTCCGCGCACAAGGCCGCCCTCGTCGACGCCGCCCACTGGCTGCTGGACCGCGGCGCCCTCCACCTGTCCGACGGCTCGCTGGAGGCGTGGGCGCGCGGCCACGACCAGGCCGACGCGCTCTTCGACATCGACCACGAGATCTGCGAGATCCTCTTCCGCCCCGCCCGCCCCGTCCAGCACCTGGGCAGCGTCACCGGACTGCTCAGCGACGCCCCCGGCGGGCAGAACCGGGAGCGCGCCGCCCAGCGCGCCCGACGCCTGCTCGTGGAGCACCCGGCGGTGTACTACGCCGACCTCGAACCCGAGGTGGCCGCCGCGCTGCGCGGCAGGGGCGTGGCCGAGGAGGTCGCGCGCGTGACCGGCCTGAAGGTGGAGCGCCGCGCCGAGGGCGTCCTGCTCGCCGACCCCGCCGGGAACTTCACCGACCGGTCCTTCCCCGGACGCGGCGGCGCGGTCACCCGCGCGGCCGGGCTCCTCCTGGCGCAGATCGCCACGCTCTTCGAGGAGTCCTGGGCGGCCCTGGCCCACCTGGACGTCCCGTCCTGCGCCCGGGAGCACGCCGACCTCGTCCGGCTCGTCGACGCGGGCCTGCCCCGCCACGGCGTCGTCGGCGAACTCGCCTGGACCGGAAGCGGCGACGCCCCCGCCGCCGAGGCCCCGCCGGGGGAGAGCGCCCGGATGCCCCTGGTCGAACGCGGGCGGCTGGAGGCCATGGTCGCGGACCTGTTCGACGAGTTCGGCGCCGCCTCCTTCACCAACGCCTGGCAGCAGGACCCGCGGGGGCTCCTCGACGCCGCCCTGGCGCTCCTCGCCGACCTGCGGCTGGTCCGCCCCGTGCCCGGCGGCGTCCTGGTGGCGCCCGCCGCCCTGCGCTACCGCAACATCCAGGGCGCCCTGCCCGAACGGGAGGACACCGGCCTGCTCCCGCTCGGCCCCCTCACCGAGGACTCCCGCGCGGACGCCCCCGCCGCCGAGACCGAGACCGCCGAGACCGCCGAGGCCTCCGCGCCCGAGGCCGACGCCGCCCCCGACCCCGCTCCGTACGAGACCGAAGGAACCCGATGACCACCCGAAGGAGCGACCGCTTCCGGCCGAGCCGCGCCGGTGTGATCAACGTCTGGGACTACGTCGACGAGGAGTTCGCCTTCGCCGACGGCCGCCTCATCCTGCGCGGGCACAACGGCTCGGGCAAGACCAAGGCGCTGGAGGTGCTCTTCCCCTTCATCCTGGACGGCCACACCGACGCCCGCCGGCTCGACCCGTTCAGCGGCCAGAACCGGACGATGAAGTCCAACCTGCTCTACCGCGGGCAGGAGTCCGAGTACGGGTACGTGTGGATGGAGTTCGCGCGGCCCCGTGAGGGCGGCGCCCCGGAGACGGTCACGCTCGTCATCGGCCTGCGCGCCCACAAGCACCGCGACGGCGTCACCCCCTCCTTCTTCGTCACCGACCAGCGCCTCGGCGTCGACTTCGGACTGCTCGCCACCGACGGCCGTCCCCTCACCGAGAAGCAGCTCAAGGCCGCCCTCGGCGAGACCGCCCACCACGCCAGCGCCGCCGACTACCGGCGGGCCGTCGACGCGCGGCTGTTCGGCCTCGGCGAGCGCTACGTCCAGCTGCTCGACCTGCTCCTCGCCCTGCGCCGCCCCCTCCTGGCCAAGGACCTGGACCCCGAGAAGGTCTCCGCCACCCTGGCCAGCGGACTCAGCCCCCTGGACGAGAACCTCGTCGACCAGGCCGCCCGCGACTTCGCCAACCTCGCCGCCGTCCAGATCCGCTTCGACAACGCCACCGCCGCCGACGAGGCCGTCCGGGCCTTCCTGGCCGAGTACGCCGACTACCTCACCACCAACGCCCGCCACCGGCTGGCCAGGGTCACCGCCGCCGCCGACCAGGCCACCGCGCACGGCCGCACCGTCACCGAGGCCGCCGCCGAGCACCGGCGGGCCACCCGGGAACGCGACGCCGCCCGCGCCCGCGAGGAGGAGCTCACCGGCCGCGTCGGCGAGAGGTCCGCCGAGATCGCGGGCCTGGAGGCCGACGAGAGACTGCGCGACCACGACCGCCTCCGCGAGCGGTGCCAGCGCCACGACGACGAGGGCCGACGGCTGGCCGGGCAGGGCGCCCGGCTCGACGGCCAGGCCCAGGAGATCGCCCACCTGCGCACCGAGGCCGCGCGGGTCGCCGAGCGCATCGAGCGGGACCGCGCCACGGCGCGCCGCCTGACCACCGACCTCGCCGACGCCGCCGACCGCGCCGGGATCCACCACGACGCCGAGGGCGGGGTCGACACCGGGGAGGACCTGCCCACCACCGTCCGCGCCCGCGCCGCCGCCCGCGGGGGCGACGTGCGCGCGGTCACCGAGCGGCTGGACGCGCTCGACACCGCCGAGGTCGCCCGCCGCCGCGCCGAGTCCGACAGCGCCCGTGCCGCCGACGAGCTCGCCGGACGCGAGGAGGACTGCGCCCGCGCGGACGACGAACTCGCCGCACTCCGCTCGGGTGCGGCCGAGGCCGTGCGCGCCTGGCACGAACGCTGGGACCTGGTCGACGACACCGGCCGCGACGCCCTCCTGGACGCCCTCGCCCGCCTCGGCGAACCCGGCGCCCCCACCCTGGTCGAGGTCTTCAACGAGCACGTCCACGACGCGCAGCTGGAGATCGCCGCGCGGGTGCACGGCCTGGCGGCCCGCGAGGCCGAGACCGGGCGGGAACTCGACCGCCTGCGCCGCGAGCGCGACGACATCGCCGCCGAACGCGACGACGCGCCGCCCGCCGACCCGCTGCGCACCGCGCCGCGCGGCGGCCGTCAGGGCGCGCCCCTGTGGCGGCTCGTCCGCTTCGCCGACGACCTGCCGGAGGAGCACGCCGCGGCGATCGAGGGCGCCCTGCACGCCGCCGGGCTGCTCACCGCCTGGGTCCACCCCGACCCGGCCCTCACCCGCACCGCCCTCGACGACCGCGACTCCGACGCCTACCTGCTGCCGTCCGCGCCGCACCCCGGGCCCACCCTCGCCGACGTCCTGGTCCCCGAGGACCAGGCCCACGTCCCCGCCGCGACCATCACCCGCGTCCTGCGCTCCGTCCCGCTGCACCGCGACCCCGGCGAGGCCGCCACCACGACCGGGGGCGTGGACACCCGCGCCCGGTTCGGACTGGGCGTGCTCGTCGGCGCCCACCCCAAGGCCGCGGCCGAGTACATCGGCGCCACCAACCGCGCCCACCGCCGCCGCGAACGCCTCGCCGCCCGCGACGCGCGCATCGCCGAACTCACCGAGCACCACGCGGACCTGCGCGACCGGCTCGCCCAGGCCCGCGAACGGCTCAAGGACCACGGCCGCGCCCGGGGCGACCTGCCCGACCCCACGCCCGTGGCCCGGGCCGTCCGCGCCGTCGAACACCACTCCACCCTGCTGGCCTCCGCCCGCACCGCCGCCGACCGGGCGCGCCGGGACCTCGACACGGCCGTCGCCGAGGTCGACGCCCACCGCCGCCGGGTGCGCGCCGTGGCCGCCGAACGCGCGATGCCCGCCGACCGCGCCGGGACCGACGCCGTGTCCGCCGCCCTGGCCGACTTCCTCACCACGGCGGACGCCCTGCACACCGCGCGCACCGACGCCGCCGAGTACGAGCGCGACCTCGCCGGGCGCCACGAGACCGTGGAGCGGCTCACCACCGCGTTGGAGTCGGAACGGGAGGAACTGGCCGGGCTGCGCGCCGCGCACGAGGAGGAGGCCGCCGCGCTGACCGCGATGGAGTCGGCCATCGACGCCCCCGTCAGGGAGATCCTCGCCCGCCTCGACGCGCTGCGCTCCGAGCGCGACGCGCTCGCCCGCGACAGGGACGCCGCCAGGAGGACCGCGCAGACCGAGCACGACCACGCGATCCGGTCCGAGACCCGCCGCGACGAGGGCCGGGGCGCCCTCACCCTCGCCCTGGGCGCCCTCCACGAGGCCGTGGAGTCCCTCGCCGAGTTCACCCAGCCCGCCGTGCGCGCCGTCATGGGGGTCGAGCCCACCACCGCCTGGCCCGACCGGAGCACCTGGCCCGCCCCGGAGGAGATGGCCGGGCGGATCCTCGCCGGAACGGCCGGGACCGTCCGCGACGCCCTCCCCGACGGGGTGGGCGCCCTGCTGGAGGCGTTCACCGAGACCGTCGGCGCCACCCCGGCGGTCGGCGAGAGCGAGATCAAGGCCGCCGCCACCCGCATGTCGAACGCGCTGCGGGCCTTCCAGGAGACCCTGGGCGGGGACGCCGAGGGCTACCGGGTCGACCACGAGGTCGGATCCACCGGCATCATCACCGTGTTCGTCAACGACGAGGGCGGCCGCAGCCCCGTCTCCGCCTTCGCGCGCACCATCGCCGACCGGGTCGAGGAGCAGGGCGCGCTCCTCCAGGAGGAGGAGCACCGGGTCCTGGAGGACGAACTGCTCGGCGGCATCGCCCAGCAGATCCACGAACGCGTCCGCGACGCCCGCGACCTGGTCCGCGACATGGACCGCGACACCCGCGCCCGCCCCATGTCCTCCGGTACGCGCATCGGCATCCGGTGGGTGCGCGACGAGTCCCTCACCGACCGGCAGCGGCTGGCCACCCAGCTGGTCAAGCGCGACGAGGCGGGGCTCGGGCCCTCGGGCCTGGCCGAACTGCGCGCGGTGCTGCGCGACATGATCCGCGACCACCACGCCGCCCACCCGCGCGCCAGCTACAAGCAGGTCCTGGCCGCCGTCCTGGACTACCGCGCCTGGTACCGGTTCGAGCTGCGCCTGGCCGTCCCGGGCCAGGAGGAGGTGCGGCTCACCCGCAACAAGCACGAGCAGATGTCGGGCGGCGAGAAGTCCGCGGCGATCCACCTGCCGCTGTTCGCCGCGGCCAACGCGCTGTACTCCTCGGCCGCCCCGACCTGTCCGCGCGTGGTCGCCCTGGACGAGGCGTTCGCGGGGATCGACGACCGCTACAAGCCCGAGCTCATGGGCCTGACCGTCACCTTCGACCTGGACATGTTCATGACCGGGCACGACCTGTGGGTGCACTACGACACCGTGCCCATGGCCGCCCACTACGACATGCACCACGACAAGGGGGCGCACACGGTCTCGGCGCTGCTCATGCTGTGGGACGGGGAGCAGACGGTCGACGCCGACGCCGGGTTCTCCGGCAACGAGGAGCTGGCCGCCGAACTCCTGGGGATCACGCCCAGCCGGTTCGTGCCCCAGTCCACGGCGGGGACCCTCCTGGCGGAGGCCGGGTGAACCTCGACCGCTTCCGGGAGCCCCGGTAGGGAGGCTCACCGGCGCCGCGCGGGATCTCGCGCTCTACGCGCCTTCCGCGACCCACCCCTCGCCGGTATGGCCTCATTCGGCCAACTTTCGACGGGCGGAGTGGCGGTCCGGTTACATTCGCGGAATGGCCCTCATCGCCGTTGGTCTGAACCCCGTGGTGGTCCCGCAACCTGTCCTCCGGCCGCACACGGAGCCCTCCTCCTACCGGAATCGCTGGTCACAGCGGCTGTGAGAACCCCCGACAGCCTCGGACTTGGAGACCGCCCCATGGAACTGCTAGGTGCGAACGATCCCAGAGAAATCGGCGGCTACCGACTGATCGCCGAGCTGGGAGAAGGAGGCATGGGCCGCGTCCTGCTCGCCGCCGGAGAGAACGGGGAACTGGTCGCTCTCAAGTTGGTGCTTCCGCACCTGTTGCGTGACGAGGAGTTTCGCTACCGGTTCCGTCGCGAGGTCCTGACCTCGCGGGAAGCCGCGTCAGGACCCTACACCGCGGCCGTGGTGGACGCCGACGAGGACGCCCGGCAGCCGTGGCTGGCGTCGGAGTTCTTCTACGGCCCCACCCTGGCCGAGGTTCTGGACTCCCACGGCCCCCTCGACGAGCGCGCCACGCTGTACCTGGCGAGGGGCCTGGCGGCCGCACTCGCACAGATCCATGGAATCGAGGTGCTCCACCGGGACATCAAACCGTCCAACGTTCTGTTGACCGAGGACGGGGTGCGACTGATCGACTTCGGTATCGCCCGAGCCCCGGGGACCCGCGGAGACATCACGCTCACCGCGACCGGCGCGATGATCGGAGCGCCCTCCTACATGTCGCCCGAACAGATCACCGGCGCCGAGCTGACGCCGAAGAGCGACATCTTCTCCCTGGGCACCACCCTGATCACCGCGTACACCGGTACGAACCCCTTCGACACCGACACCCCCTTCCAGACCATGAGCAAGGTGGTGGCCGCCGCCCCTGACCTCGGTGCGATTCCGGCCCGGCTGCGCGGGATCATCGAGCCCTGTCTACGGACGGACCCCGAGGGACGCCCCACCGCGCGGGCCCTGTCGGAACTCCTCGGAGAGGTTCCGCGCGGCGACGACCTGTGGCCTCAGGGCGTGCGTGACCTGGACCGGCGACAGCGGAGCGAGGTGTCCGCCCTGGTCCGCGAGCGCGGACACACCGCCACCGTCCGTGCGTCTGACAAGCGGGTGGTCTTCGACCTGGGCGATGAGGCGTCTCAGGAGTCGGGGCCTCGGGAGCCCGCCGGGCAGGAGAAGACGCCACAGGAACCCGCCGACATGGAGATCGAGGTTCCGGTCGGGCCCTTCGGCAATGTGTTGACGACGCTGAAAGTCCCGGCCGGCGTGGCCGCCGCCGTGCTGCTTGCCGCCGTCGGATTCACCGCCTTGGCCGATGACGCCGACAGGGAGGCTTCCAGCTCCAGCGAGGACGTGAGTGTCACCACCCCTGTCACCGACGACACGGATTTCCCCGGCGCCATCGGAGGCGGAAGCGGTCTCGGGACGGAAGAGCCCGAACCCGAGCCCGATCCGATCGCCGACGCCGGTGTCGGCGACTGCTTCCACGACTACGGCAGCGCGATCGTCCCGGATCTCGAACCGGCGCCGTTGTGCGGCAGCGGGACGTTCGAGGTGGTCGACGTCTTCCACCGCACCACCGACCTGGACCGGTGCGACGATGTGGACCGAGTCACCACCAGCGTCTCCTCGGCGGCCAACGAGATGGTGCTCTGTCTGAGCTACGTCCACTCGTTCGGGGAGGCCTACCACGCAGAGCCGGGGGAGTGCGTCTTCGGCCCGGAGGACGACTCCTCGCCGTGGAACATCGTCGACTGCGGGACAGGGGTGTTCCAGGTCCTGGAGCGCATTCCGCGCGAGGATGACATGGACCGGTGCACGGAGTCGACCTACTACAACCATGCCTTCTCGTTCACCACCTCCGAGGACTACCTGGATGTCGTGCTGTGCCTGTCGATGACCTACCCGAGTGACATCGGCTACGCCTCGGTGAACGACTGCCTGTGGATGACCGGCAGCGAGACGGACAGGGACTTCGAGTTCTCCGCGTGCGATCGCGCGAACGTCTACGTGACCGGACTGACGGGTGAGTACGGTGCCGCGGGCTTCTGCGGCAACGACGGTTGGAGCACGTGGCGGAGCAACGAGTTCGCGGCTCACGCCTACACGGTCTGCTGGAGGTACCTGTGAGTCGCCCGCGCCGACGACGGATGAGGCGAGCCCGCCCGCCGGGCCGGGCGGCCCCGGGGTCTACGCTGGCCGATGCGGTGTCGACCCCTCGGGGCGGCAACCGCCCGGGGACCGGTACCCGCCGCCCCGGGGCACCCCACGGGAAAGTCACCTCATGTCCGTCATCTCACGCGCCGCCGACGCCGTCGGCCGCTGGTTCGCCGTCCTGGTCCTGGCCGGAGGGGCCCTCGGACTCCTCGCGCCCGACGCGACCTCGGCCGTCACACCCCACATCCCCCTTCTCCTCGGCGTCATCATGTTCGGGATGGGCCTCACCCTGCGCCCGGTCGACTTCGCGGTCGTCGCCCGGCACCCCAAGGCGGTGGCCCTGGGCGTGCTCGCCCAGTACACGGTGATGCCCCTGCTCGGCTTCGGGATCGCCCACCTGCTCGACCTGCCGCCGCTGCTCGTGGTGGGCATGGTCCTGGTCGGAGCCTCTCCGGGAGGCACCGCGTCCAATGTCATCGTCTACCTTGCGCGCGGCGACGTGGCGCTGTCGGTCGCGATGACCTCGGTGTCGACGCTGCTGGCCCCGGTGCTCACACCGCTGATCGTGCTGGGGCTGGCCGGGTCGACGCTGCCCGTCGACGCGGGCGCCCTCTTCCTGTCGATCCTGAAGATGGTGCTGCTGCCGATCCTGGCGGGACTGGTGCTGCGCCGGTTCGCGGACCGGGCGGTCACCGCCGCCCTTCCGGCGCTGCCGCTGGTGTCGGTCACCGGGATCGTGGTCGTGGTCGCCGGGGTGGTGGGCGCCAACGCGGACACCGTCCTGGGCACGGGCCCGCTGGTCGCGCTGGCCGTGGTGCTGCACAACGCCCTGGGGCTGGGCCTGGGTTACCTGGCCGGCCGGATCGGCGGCGTGTCGGAGAGCGGTCGCCGCGCGGTCGGCGTCGAGGTCGGCATGCAGAACTCGGGTCTGGCCGCCGCCCTGGCCACCGCGCACTTCGCGCCGTTGGCCGCACTGCCGGGAGCGCTGTTCTCCGTGTGGCACAACATGTCCGGCGCGGCCATGGCCACGTGGTGGGCCCGCCGCCCACCGGAGGACACGGCCACCCGATCGGAGGCGGACGTCACCGAGGGCGGGTGAGTGGCGTGCCCGAGCGACGGCGCCGCGCTCACATCCCGTGGACGGCCCTGCGGACGGCCGTGTACCGCTCCCGCACCCGCGGCACCAGCGCGGGCTCCACCTCCGGACCGGCCTCGGCGGTGTCCCACTCCGGGGGCCGGTCGCCTTCGGTCAGGGCCCACGCCGCCTGTCGCGCCGCGCCGACGGCCACGTACTCCGCGGCGCGGGGCACGACCACCGGCGCGCCCAGGATCGTCGGCGCGATCGCCCGCACGGCGGCCGATCGGGCGCCTCCGCCCAGCAGCAGCACCCGGCGCACCGGAACACCGGTGTCGGTCAGCGCGGTCAGCCCGTCGGCCAGCCCGCACAGCATGCCCTCCACCGCCGCGCGCGCGACGTTCTCCGGCCGCATGGTGGACCGACGCAGGCCGTGCAGCGAACCGGCCGCCTCCGGCAGCACCGGAGTGCGCTCTCCGTCCAGGTAGGGCAGCAGGACCACGCCTCCCGCGCCCGGCTCGGCGGCCATGGCCAGCGCGTCCAGCCCGGCCAGGTCCACTCCCAGCATCGCGGCGGTGGCCGTGAGCACGCGCGCGGCGTTGAGGGTGCAGGCCAACGGGAGGAACCGACCGGTGGCGTCGGCGAATCCGGACACCGCGCCGGTGCGGTCGTGCGTGGCCTCGTCGTTGACCGCGAACACGGTTCCGCTGGTGCCCAGGGACAGCGCGGCGTCGCCCGTCCGCAGCCCCAGCCCCAGGGCCGCACCCATGTTGTCACCGGTGCCCGGGGCGACGAGAGCACCCGAGGGCGTGTGCCCGACGGTCTCCCGGGGGGACGCCACCCGGGGCACGGCGACCTCGCGCCCGAACGCCCGTGCGAGCAGGTCGGTGCGGTAGCGGCCCTCCGACGGCGACCAGTAGCCGGTGCCCGACGCGTCACCGCGGTCGGTGGTCGGTTCGCCCCCGCCGCCCGTCAGCCGCCAGGTGAGCCAGTCGTGCGGGAGCATCACCCCGGCCACGCGCGCGGCGGCCTCGGGTTCGTGCTCGGCCAACCAGCGCAGCTTGGTGACGGTGAAGCTGGCCACGGGGACGCTGCCGACCGCGTCCGCCCACGCCCGCGAACCGCCGAGTTCGGCCACCAGGTCGTCGGCGGCCTCCGCGGAGCGCGGGTCGTTCCACAACAGGGCGGGGCGCACGACCTCGCCCTCGCCGTCCACGGTCACCATGCCGTGCTGCTGCCCGGCCACGGCCACCGCCGCCACGCCGTCGAGCAGGCCGGACGTGGCGTCGGTCAGCGCCGACCACCACGCACGGGGGTGGATCTCGGTTCCGTCGGGGTGCGGTGCGCGCGCCTCACGCACCACCGCACCGCTGTCGGCGTCGCAGACCACGACCTTGCAGGACTGCGTCGAACTGTCGATTCCGGCGACCAGGGCCATGTGCGCTCCGGCGGTGAGGGGGTGGGGTGCGACGTCGTCGAGCCCGTGCTCGATGGCGAACGCGGGCAGCGCGGCGCCGTCCCCGGTTCCGCGCCCCGGCCGACGTCAGTGGTGCGCGTGCGGACGGCGCCGCCCCAGGCTGCGGAACGCGCCCCTGTGCTCCTGGGCGGCCCGGGGCCGCGGGGCGGTGGGCGTCTCACCCTCCTCCGTCTCGGACTCGGTGTCCGCCGCCGTCCCGGCCCGAACGGTCGTCCACGCCACCGGCCAGAACGCCACGATCCCGGCGACGGCGATCACGTAGAAGGCGGCGAAGAACGGAAGCTCCGCGGCCAGGCCCATCACCACCAGCGCGACCGTCACCACGATCGTCATCGTCCTGCCCATGATCCCGGCGCGGAAGGTGCCCGCGGCGAACGCCAAAGACCCCAACAGGAAGGCGACGGAGCCGCCCACCAGCAGCGTCAGGGACCACGGCTGCATGGCCTCCACCAGGGCCGGGGTGCCGGCACCCGTCTGCGCCGCCGCCGCGACGGTCAGCCGCATCCCCGCCATCGCGGCGACGAGGACGCCGCTCACGATCACCAACGGGAACGCGAAGAAGCTCCACAGCTCCTCGCCCGCGTCCCTCAGGAGGCCGCGCAGCCCCTGGAAGGCCAGGACGAACAGCGCCAGGGCCCCGATCGTCGCCAGGTTCGCCGCGGCCCACCGGGTGGGATCGGCCTCCACCGCCTGTGCCACCACGTCCGGGCCCGGAGCGGCGCCCGCCAGGTACGGGTGGTACAGGAAGACGGCCAGGAAGACCACCGGGGCGACGGCCATGGCGGCCGCCCGGAACCAGTTGTGCGTGAGCGTGGACATGCTGCCCACCTCCGGTTCGAGAACCGGCCCGGCGCCCGCGCGGCCCGGGCACAGACGGCTCTCCTCCACCCTACGACGAAGGATCCGCCCCGGTACAGGTGCCCGCGACCGTCGCTCCCCGGCGGCCGGTCCCGGGCAGACGCGGGCGGCCACGGCCCGGTTCCTCATCCCCGCCGCCGCCGACGAGGGTCCGCCCGGAGGGCGCGCGTCGGATCAGTCCCGGTCGGCGCGGGTGAGCCCGCGGTACAGGCGGCGCAGACCCTCCAGGAGCGACCCGAGGAGGAAGGACTGGACCAGGGCGCAGACGACGATCCCGCCGAGGAAGAACCAGGCGGGCGCGTCCGCCCCCCAGACCGCGTCCTCGACGACCGGCACGGCCATGAAGGCGGGGAAGGTGAACAGGGCGGGCCACACCCAGACGAACCCGGGGTCCGCGCTGAACACCGTGACGGCCGTGGCGACCGCGGCGGAGCCGCCGACGAGGGCGAGGTAGACCACCGAGGCGGGGTTGGCGAAGGTCAGGCGGATGAGGGGGTGGGCGTTCATGGGCGCTCCCGAGAAGAGGTGGTGTGGCCCCATGTTCCGGTGCGACGGCGGCGTTGTCGTGAGTATCCGTACCCAGGGCCGACGGTGTCCCCGACGCGCGGTCGGCACGTCAGTCGGCGGGCGTGACCGGTGTGACCTCCTGCAACAGGCCCCAGGTGAAGTCGGCGAGGTGACGGTCACCGGCGGAGTCGGTGAGCAGCAGTCGCCAACGCGACGGGGCGGTGCCCTCCAAGGGCGTCGACGGGAGAGCCCGGGCGACGTCGTCGATGACGAACGACCACGGCCGGAGGTCGTCGACGCCGTGCAGCGGGGGCGCCGGCGCCCCGGGGTCGCGCACGAGCCACTCCTGGACCAGGGCGCCGCCGGGTGCGGTGACCACCTCGAAGCGCAGGTCCGGCCAGAGCGACACCGGCCACTGGTAGGCCGTGCACGTCATGCCTCCCACGGTGATGTCGCGTTGGGACGGGGCGGGACCGAGCACCGCGCTGAACCGGCGGACCGGACCGCCGGATCCGCGCCCGCCCCGCACCATGGCCTGCCAACGCCGGTTGGCCTCACGCATCGCGCTGGTCGTGGCGCCGAGCCTGCTCACCGCCTCCTCGACCAGCTCCGGCTGGAAGTCGGCCATCCTGCGCAGCAGGACCAGTTGGAATTCGAGCGCGCTCATGCCACGACCCTAGCCTCGGGTCCGCGCGTGCCGCCGTCCTGAGCGGATCTGGAGCGGATCCGAAGGATTCCGGGAGCGGGGGCGTGCAGAGTTCCCGGTGTCCCCGCGGCCGATCCGACGGCCGCCCCCACACCGGAGCATCGCATGAACACCCTTCCCACCATCAGCGTTCTCGGCCTGGGCAACCTGGGCCGGGCCGTGGCCGAGCGCTTCCTCGACGCGGGGCACACCGTCACCGTGTGGAACCGCTCACCCGGTCGAGCCGAGCGGCTGCGCGAGAGGGGCGCGGCCGTGGCCGCCGACCCCGGGACCGCCGTGGCCGCCTCCGAACTCGTCGTGACCGTCCTGCTGGACCACCGTGCGGTTCGGGAGGTGCTGGGCGGCGCGGCGGCCGAGCTGGAGGGACGCACCGTCCTGAACCTGTCGTCGGGCACTCCCGAGCAGGCGGGGGAGCTGGCGTCGTGGGTCACCGGACGGGGGGCCGCCTTCCTGGCGGGAGCGGTGCTCGCCGTGCCGCAGACGCTGGGCACCCCGGAGGCGTTCACCCAGATCAGCGGAGACGGGGACGCCTTCGAGCGGTACCGCGCGGCGGTGGAGCCGCTGGGCGCCGTCCGCTACGCCGGTGCGGGGCCGGAGCTGGCGTCGGCCTACGACGTGGCGGTGCTCGCGGGGATGTACGGGATGTTCTCGGGGTTCTTCCAGTCCCTGGCCCTGGCCGAGGCCTCCGGGATCACGGCCGCCGAGGTCACCGAGTTGCTGGTCCCGTGGTTGACCGGGGTGGCGGCGGTGCTGCCGCTCTTCGCCAGGGAGGCGGATGATCGGGAGTACGCGACCGAGACGTCCAACGTGAACATCAACCGGGCCGGGCTGGCCTCGATCCTGGACAGCGGACGGGCGCGCGGGGTCCCCGACGACCTGCTCGCCCCGCTGCTGGCCCGGCTCGACCGGCAGGTCGAGGACGGCCACGGCGAGGAGAGCCTGTCCCGGGTGGTCGAGACGTTCCGGGCGGGACGAGGGGAGGCCGTTCGGGCCTGAGGCGGGTGACCTGCTCGCCCGGACCGTTTCCCACCGGGGCGATCGGATCAACCCGGATCGGTCCGGGCGGCGCGCTCCAGAAGCTCGACCACCTCGTGGTCCGGTGTCTGGGAGAACTCCTCGTACCACTCGCCGACGGCCTGGAAGAACTCCGGCTCCTGGAGGCACACGACCTCGTCGGCGACCCGGCGCAGTCCAGCGATCGAGTCGGGGGAGCCGACGGGCACCGCGAGTATCACCTGGTCGGCGCCCTGGGCGCGGGCCACCTGGCACGCGGCCCGCGCTGTCGCGCCGGTGGCCACCCCGTCGTCGACGACGACGACCGTGCGGCCGGTCACCGGCACGCGGGACCGGCCGCCGCGGAACCGTTCCACCCGCTCGTCCAGTTCGGCCTGTTCACGTCGTCGCACCGACTCCAGCGCCGAGTCGCTGACGCCCGCGATGCGGACGATCCGGTCGTTGACGACCCGCACGCCGCCCTCGCCGACCGCCCCCATGGCCAGTTCGGGCTGATGGGGAACGCCCAGCTTGCGGATCACGATCACGTCCAGTGGAGCGTGCAGTCGACGGGCCACCTCGTAGGCGACGGGCACGCCGCCGCGCGGCAACCCCAGCACGACGACGTCCTCGTCGCCGGGGGCGTCCAGCCGCTCTCGCAGCCGCTCGGCCAGGCGCCGTCCGGCGTCGACGCGATCGTGGAACACCGTCATCGCTTCCTCTGTCCGGGAGTTCTCGCTCGCGTTCTCTCCCAGCGAGCCCCGTGCGTGGCGGGCCGGTCAGCCCCACCGGATCTCGGACAGGCTGCCCAGCGGAGCCCGCTCCGCCAGCGCCTCGGGCACGACCAGCGTCTCCGCCTCGTGCAGGAGGTCCGGGAACCGGAGGCGGCAACGCTCCTCCACCTCGCTCAGGGCGACCTGGAACACGCGGAACTCGTCCAGTTCCAGGGCCTCGATCTGGTCGAGGTTCTGCGTCAGCAGGAACGCCGCGGCCCTGAGCTCGCCGCGGTCGGAGAAGGTGATGACCTTCCAGTACTCGCGCGGAATCCGGATCCCGCGGTACAGGCGGTCGTCGCTCTGGAAGACCGGCCCCGCGAACACGCTCACCCTCAGGTCGTCGACCTCGACGTCGGCGAACACGGCGTCCTCCAGCCGCCCCCACAGCCCGCCCTGGCTGCTCTGGTTGAAGTCGTCCATCTGCGGCGTGATGTTGGTGTAGAAGAACGAGTCAACGTTGGCCTTCTCGGCCTCGGCCAGGCTTCCCCAGAGCAGGTCGGCCCGGCGCGCCAGGTGCCCCCGGTCGAGCCGGTTGGCCTTGTACAGCTCGTTGCCGATCTGGGCCTCATCCGGAATCCGCGGATCCCGGGTGAACGGGATCCCGCTGCGGTTGAGCCTCTTGAGCGCGCCGCCGTCGATGTTCCAGGCCACCCAGAAGGCGAAGCGGCGCGACCTGCTCAGCGCCAGCGAGAAGTGCGTGTAGGGGATGACGTCCGTGTCCCGGAGCAGGAACAGGTCCTGCTCGATCCTGGGGTCGAGCCGCGGGACGGGAACACGCGCCCTCAGGAAGTTGGGGTTGTACCCCTCCAGGGCCTCCACCGCCTCGGGCACGGGCGGCCGCAGGGTGATCCCCAGCTCCTCGAAGACCTTGAGGGGGAAGCAGGCGAGTGCGTGCTCGTCCGGTTCCTGCCGGCTCTCACCCGCGAAGTGGAGACCCGCCAGGACCGCGCCCGGCCGGTCGTCGGAGTCCTTGAACATCCACACCGAGCCCGAGTCGCCGGGCAGACTGATCTCTCCGTCCGCGGGCGGGTGGTGCGGATCGACGCCGATCTCGAAGCAGAGGATGGAGCGGGCTCCCACCCCCGGGTAGTGGATCTGGGCGAGTTTGAAGGGGCTTCGGACCACGCCGTGCGTCACTCCGGTCGTACGGCCGCTCTTGACCACCCTGTCACCGATCTCCGGCTCCCCCAGGTCCTCCGGTGCGACACCGAGACCGAGGATGTCCGGGTCGAAGCGGCGGTCCTCGACCGTGGCGATCGCGCAGTCCCCCGCGAACCCCAGGTGGGAACGCTCCAGCCTGCCGAGCCGGTTGCGGTCGACGTGCGGGTCGTCGGCCCTGCCCGGTTGCACGATGTCCTCACCCGGTTCACCGTCCGCCCCGTGCAGGACGTGCCAGTTGCTCAGGATGAAGGGCGTTCCGTCGTGCTTGTCGAAGACGACGCAGCCGATGGTGCCCGCCGTGCTCCTGACGTGCCCGACGCTCACACCGGGCAGCGCCGGGTCGAGGCGCTTGTGGCGGGTCGTGCTCTCGGCCTCGGCCACGACCCGGAACTGCGGCGCGTAGCTGCGCTGGAGCACGTCCGTGGGCACCTCGACGCCCTCCACGACGATGGACTCCGGGAGCCTCCTCGTGCCCAGCGCCTCCAACCGCTCCGGTTCGGCCTTGGTGTCGACGGTGAACTGGAGCGCGATCTCTCCCTCCGGCTGACCGCTCCTCGACTTGTGGGCGATGCCGATGGACGACACGTTCGGATCCCTCAGGTAGTCCTCTCCGTGGGCTCGGATGAACTTCTTGAGGGAGGCGATGAGCTCGTCCTGGTCGGGGGCGCCCCTGGGCGACGTGTCCTTGTTCTCGGTAGCCATGGGAAGGATCTCCTCAGCGGAACCGACGCGTTGGATTCGGTGGGAACTCCTGCTCGCCGCCCTCAGGCTAACTCCGGTAAACCTGACATTCTACCCAAAAAAGGCATAAGTGAGTCAGTGTCTCACCGCGTCGGTTCGGCCCGCCGATCGGCGCCCGGGGGAGGCGCGGTCGACACACGTTTATTCTAGTACTAGAGTATCGGCATGGCCGACGACCTGACGCCCGCCGAGCTGACCGTGCTCGGCCTGCTCGTGGAGAAGCCGAGACACGGCTACGAACTGGACGAGGTCATCGACGCCCGCGGCGTCCGCGAGTGGACCGAGATCGGCTTCAGCTCGATCTACTACCTGTTGACCCGGCTCCGTGGACGCGGTCTGATCACCGAGGTCGACGCGTCGCCGACGGCACGCGGCAAGGCCCGCCGGGTGTACGGGCCGACGGCCGAGGGGTTCCGGGCGTGCGCGCGGTCGGCCGAGGCGGCGGTGGCCGAACTCCGGCCGGTCTTCCCGCCGCTCCTGGTCGGTCTGGCCAACCAACCGGTCATCGCCCCCGACCGTCTCCGGGACGCGCTCGACCGGCGGGCCGCGGCCCTGACGGAGAGGATCGCCGCCGTCGGCGCGGCCCGCGACGCCCAACCCGACGCACCCGGTTTCGTCCACGCCCTCTTCGACTACGCGCTGGGCCAACTGGCGGCCGAACAGCGGTGGCTGCGGGCCTACCGGGCCGACCTGGCCGAACCCGGCGACCCATCTCACGACACACCCCCCACCAGGAAGGCGGACGGCCATGACGCGCTATGACGTCAAGCGGGAACTCAAGCAGTGCTACGCGCCGAAGAACACCGACTGGGCGCTGGTCGAGGTGCCCGCGCAGCGGTTCCTCGCGATCGACGGCCACGGCGTTCCCCACGCCGACGCCGACTACGGGCGTGCCGTCGAGGCGCTCTACGCCGTCGCCTACACGATCAAGTTCACCAGCAAACGCGAACTCGACCGGGACTTCGTCGTCGGGCCGCTCGAGGGGCTGTGGTGGGCCGAGGACCCGGAGGTCTTCGTCACCCGGGACAAGGACGCCTGGCAGTGGCGCATGCTCATCAGTCAACCCGACTGGATCACCGGGGACCTCGTCGAGGAGGCCAGGGAGGCCGCACTGGCGAAGAAGGGCCTTCCCGCGATCGCCGACGTCCGCCACGAGACCCTGCACGAGGGCACCAGCGCCCAGGTCCTGCACGTCGGCTCCTACGATGACGAGGGGCCCGTCCTCGCCAGGCTCCACCACGAGTACCTCGCCGCCCACGACCTGCGCATGGCCGGGCACCACCACGAGGTCTACCTGAACGACCCGCGCCGGACCGAGCCCGCCAAACTGAGGACCGTCCTCCGGCAGCCCGTGCGTGCGGTGCGCTAGCGGCTCACATCGCACCCCCACCCCCGGAGGCCCGCAGTGCAACCAGTCGATCTCGCGGTCATCGCGGTGTACCTGTCGGGCTCGGCGTGGCTCGGCCTGAAGCTGTCGGGACGGCAGCGCGACACGACGGACTACTTCATCGGCGGCCGACGGCTGCCCTGGTGGGCGGTGTGCCTGTCGGTGGTGGCCACGGAGACCAGCGCCCTGACCGTGATCAGCGTGCCCGGCGTGGCCTACCTGGGCGACGTCACCTTCCTCCAGGTGGCGGTCGGCTACCTGGTCGGGCGCGTGGTCGTCGCCTTCGTGCTGCTGCCCCGCTACCACCGGGGCGAGATGACCACCGCCTACACCTACCTGGGCCGGCGCTTCGGCCGCGGCATGCAGGGCACGGCGTCGGTCGCGTTCCTGTTCACCCGCCTGCTCGCCGACGGGGTGCGCCTGTTCGCGG
Source organism: Nocardiopsis sp. NPDC049922 (assembly GCF_040660275.1). Taxonomy (NCBI): domain Bacteria; kingdom Bacillati; phylum Actinomycetota; class Actinomycetes; order Streptosporangiales; family Nocardiopsidaceae; genus Nocardiopsis; species Nocardiopsis sp. NPDC049922. The sequence goes on from NZ_JBFAME010000003.1 coordinate 27,463, forward strand.
CGGCCATCCCGATGCGGATCGTCCTGGGCCACTACGGGGTGGACCTGTCCTACTTCGCGATCATCGCCCTGCTGGCGTGCGTCACGGTCCTGTACACCCTCATCGGCGGTATCAGGGCCGTGGTGTGGGTGGACGTGGCGCAGATGGGGCTGTACGCCGTCGGCGGCGCCATCGCGTTGGCCGTCATCACCAGCGGCCTCGACGTGAACTTCCTCGCCGTCGCCGCCGACGCCGGCAAGACCCGGTTCCTCGACCTGGCGTCGAACCCGGTCTCCGCGCCCTACGCGACGGTCACCGCGGTCCTGGGCGGCGCCCTGCTGTCCACCGCCTCACACGGCGCCGACCAGATCATCGTGCAGCGGCTGCTGGCATGCCGCACCCCGCGGGACGCCCAGAAGGCGGTGATCGGCAGCGGCGTCGTGGTGTTCCTCCAGTTCGCCCTGTTCCTCACCGTGGGCCTGGCGCTGTTCTCCTACTTCGACGGCGCTTCCGTCGACCGGCTCGGGCTCTCCGGCTCGGACGAGGTGTTCCCGACGTTCATCGTCGAGGGGATGCCCGCCGGTCTGTCGGGCCTGCTGCTCGCCGGGATCATGGCGTCGGCGATGAGCACCCTGTCCTCGTCTCTGTCGGCGCTGTCCTCCTCCACCATGGCCGACCTGTACGAGCGGTTCAGCCGCCGCGAGCTCACCGACGCCCAGGGCCTGCGGCTGGGGAGGCTGTTCACCCTCGGATGGGGACTGGTGTTCATCGGGGCGGCCGCGATGTTCACCGGCACCGACAACCCGGTCGTCGAGCTGGGCCTGTCCGTGGCCGGCCTGACCTACGGCGGTCTGCTCGGCTCGTTCCTGTTGGGCCTGTGGGTGCGCCGGGCGCGCCAGACCGACGCGCTCGTCGCCTTCTGCGCGGCCGTGGCGACCATGGCCTGGCTGTTCCTGTTCGAGCGCGACCTGGTCGGGTTCACCTGGTACACGGCCATCGGCGTGTCCGTCGTGCTCGGCCTGGGCTCCCTGCTCTCGCTGCGCCACCGCGAACCGGCCGCCGGGACCGCGGGCCGCGTGGACGGGGACGGGACCGTCGACTCCCGCGAGGGCGCCCTGGAGGGCGGAGGGGAACGGCCCTGACGCGCGCGGAGCCGCCGTGCCCGGCGCCGCGGTCCCGCGCGTCGGTGATTTCCGGTTCGGGTGTGCTGCGGGTCATTAATTGACTACGGTTCGGCGGAGCGCCATAATGGATTATGTCCTGAGGATGGATAAATTGTCCTCGGTCATCGAATTCGATCCCTGTGCGGAATGAATTCTATGGCCCGGGGAAAGGATTGCACTGATGCGCAGTCGGCTGAGTATGATCGCGTCTGCTTTCTGTGCTTCGAGTCTGCTGTTGCTCACGGCCTGCGGTGGCCAGCAGGGGTCTGGGCTGGGTGGTTCGGGAAGGGAGGAGATCCGGCTGCTCCAGCAGCCGTGGGAGGACCTGATCGTGGAGAACGAGATCGTTCGGCAGGTCCTCGAGGACAACGGCTATCAGGTGAGTGTCCAGGAGGTCTCCCTGCCCTTTGGCGCGCAGGCACTCGCCGACGGCCACGTGGACGCCTACCTGGGGCACTGGTGGCCGACTCAGGAGCCGTTTTTCGAGGATCGTCTGGAAGCCGGGGACATCGAGGTCCTGAGTACGCTGATGACGGGTACGACCTATGCGCCCGCGGTTCCCGGGTACGTCGCGGACGAGTACGGTGTGCGTTCCTTGGTCGATCTGGCCGAGAACCAGGATCTGTTCGAGAGCGAGTTGCTCGGAATCGAGGCCGGCACCTCGGGCAACCGGCACATCCTCGACGCGATCGCGAGTGATGCGTACGGGCTCGGCGAGTGGGAGCTCGTGCAGTCGAGCAGCGCCGCCATGCTGGTCGAACTCGAACGCCGCGCGGACGCCGGGGAACCGGTCGTGGTCCTGGGCTGGCGGCCCCACTGGATGAACGACGAGTGGGACCTGGTCTACCTCGACGACCCGCAGGGTGTGTGGCCCGGCGCCGGCGAGATTCGCGTTCTCGCGCACGCGGGATTCGCGGACGACAACCCGAACGCCGCGCGCTTCCTCTCCCAGATGGAAGTCGACACCGAAACCGTGTCCGAATGGACCAGGCAGATCAGCAGGGAGAACGTACCCGTCAAAACGGTGGCGCGGGACTGGATCGCGGAGAACACCGACCGGGTCGACGCCTGGCTCGAGGGTGTGGAGGCCGCCGACGGTCAGCCCGCGCGGGCTTTCGGTGCTTGAGGATCACGGAAACGGCGGCCGCGGGAGAACGCCGCCGGCACGGGGGAGCCGCCGCGCGGACGCACACGAGGACCCCGGAAGACGTACGAACGTCATTCGTTGGCCCTGAGCAGCTCCCGGGTCCGGCGGAGCAGCGCCTCGCGCACGGCGTCGGTCGAGAGCACCCGCAGGGAGGTGCCCAGGCCGAGCAGGTAGTCGGCGAGCTGTCCCACGTCGTTGCCGCCGATCTCGACCACGGTGGCGCCGGATCCGTCGGGGCTGTGCGCGCCGATCGTGGGCGGGACCACGGCCAGGGCCCGGTCCAGGGGAAGCGGAAGCCGGATCCTCGCGTACACCGGGTACACGACGCTCGCGATGCCTTGGGAGACGAGCGACGCGGCGTCGGGCGGGTCGACCAGTTCGGCCGGCTCGGCGGTGAGCCGTGTAGCGGTCACGCGGTCGGCCCGGAACGTACGCCACTCGCCCTTGCCGACATCGCGGGCGACGAAGTACCAGCGAAGGCCTGTGTGGACGAGGCGGTACGGATCGACGCGCCGGACGGTCGAACGCCCCGCGTGGTCCCGGTACGACAGCTCGGCGCGCAGCCCGCTGCGGCACGCGCGCGCCAGTTCCAGCAGCGCGTGCAGGCTGATCCGCGGTTCCCGGGACCGCGGGGTGTGCGCCAGGGCGGCGTCGAGTTCGCCCAGCCGGTCGGCCAGCCGCCTCGGCAGGGCCTGGCGAAGCTTCAGAAGGGCCGACAACGCGGCCTGGTCGGCGCCCCGGGCCCCGCTGAGCGCGGCCGTACGCAGACCGACGGCCACGGCGAGGGCCTCCTCGTCGTCCAGGACCAGCGGCGGCAACCGGGCGCCGGGGCTGAGCCGGTACCCGCCCCACGGCCCCGGGTCGGACTCGATGCCGTAGCCGAGGTCCCGTAGCCGGGCGATGTCACGCCGGACCGTCCGGTCGGTCACCGACATGTGCTCGGCCAGCTCGCGGCACGTCCAGACCGGTCGTGTGGACAACAGCGACACCAGGCGCAGCAGTCGAGAAGTGGTACCCATCACAGTCACTCGGTGTGGGGCGGGATGAGGACAGACCCTGTCCGGGTCGCGTCCTACTCTCGCACACCATGAGCACAGCAGACACCTCGTCCACCCCCGTGATCCGATTCCTCTCCGTCGACTTCGACTGCCCGGACCCGGCCGAGCTCGCCCGCTTCTACGGCGACGCCCTCGGGCTGCCCGTGCAGTTCTCCAGCGACGACTTCGTCCTGCTCGGCCGCGCGGGCGCCCCCGGGCTGGGATTCGTCCGGCAGACCGACTACCGGCCCCCGTCCTGGCCGGACCCCGCCCAGCAGAAGCAGGCGCACATCGAGCTGAGCGTCGACGACCTGGACGCCGCGCAGGACCGGATGCTGGCTCTGGGCGCTGTGATGGCGCCGTTCCAGCCGCGGCCCGACGTGTGGCGGGTGCTGCTGGACCCGGCCGGCCACCCCTTCTGCCTCGCCACCCACGGAGTCTGACGCCAGGGGACCGTCCCGCCGAACACCGGCACCCGTGGGAGGCTTCCCCGCCGCGCACGCGACGCGGTGGAGGGGCGACCCGAATCCGGTCGGGCGCCCCTTCCGCCTGGTCGGGCGTCGACGTCGTCGGGGACTACCGGACGACGTCGAAGACCTGCTTCTGCACGCCGTTGGAGTACACCTCGTGCTCGACGAGCTTCAGCTTCTGGGCGTCCTTGTCGGTGTCGCTGAACAGCCGCTTGCCCGCTCCGAGCAGAACCGGGAACACCAGGAGGTGGTAGCGGTCGACCAGCCCGGCGTCGGCGAGGGCCCTGCCCAGGGTGGCGCTGCCGTGGACGGAGATCGGGCCGCCCTCGGTCTTCTTGAGGTCCGCGACGTCGTCGATCGAGCTCAGGATCGTGGCGGGCCAACGCGGGTCGTCCTCGGTCAGCGTCGTGGAGACCACGTACCGGGGCATGGCGTTGTACCCCGCGAACTCGTCCGTCATCGTCGGCCAGACCGGCGCGAACGCCTCATAGCTGCGGCGACCCATGAGCAGCGCCGTGGCCTCCTCCTGCTCGCGCGTCTTGATCTCGTAGGCCGCCGGGTCCATCTCGACGCTCTTGAAGGTCCAGCCGGTGTTGCGGTACCCGGGCTCGCCGCCGGGGGCCTCCATCACGCCGTCGACGGACACGAACGCGGTGACGATCAGTGGGCGCATCTTCGGTCTCCTCCATCACTTCTGTGTGCTGCCTTCATCCTCCCGTCGAACGGACCCGTCCTCGATCGACACCCCGCCCGACATTTCTTCGAGGGCGGTGTGCCCGAGCATCCGTGCTCCAGGGCTGAGTACGCCGGGGATCTCAGCCCTTCGATCCCGGCTTCCAGTCCTGGGCGAGGAGCCCGAGCAGCACCTGGTCCACGAACTCGCCCATCACCCAGGCCGAGGAGCGCAGCACGCCCTCGCGGACGAAGCCGTTGCGCTCGGCGGAGCGCAGCATCGCGGCGTTGTCCGCCAGCGTCTCGACCTGCAGCCGCCGCAGGCCGCGCACGACGAATCCGTAGTGGCACAGCACCGCGACCACGTCGGTGCCGTAGCCCTTGCCCCGGGAGGACGGCAGCAGCCCCAGCCCGATGTGCGCGGACCGGTTGTGGTTGTCGATGCCCCACAGCACCGCGGTGCCGACCAGTGCGCCGCCGTCCAGCTCCACCACGGAGAACGGGACGTTTCCCTGTTCCTTGTCGTCCACCGTGAGCGGCGACGCCGTCGAGCCGGGGGTGATCGGCCGCCACGGTCGGGCCTGCGATCGCGAGTGGGTGACCACGTCGTCGTAGAGCCCGGCCTGCAGGATCGGGATGTCGTCCTCGTGCCGGGCCCTGAGCCCGACCTCGCTGCCTCTGAGCATCCAAGATTCCTATCCGACCGGGCTGGCCGACGGCAAACCGATAAGGAGCTGGTCTTCACGACCGAGAGGGGTGGGGCCCGAGTCTGTCGGGACCGGCCCGCCTCGTCGGACACGTGCCCGAACCCGAACCGCCCATCGGGCATCGGACCGTGCGGATGAAGGATCCGTGACACGACGAGCGGATCGGACACCCCCACGAATACTGAGGCCCCGTATGCGAGCACCCCGAGCAGAAGAGACGCGTCCCCGTCGGGGCCCACGGTCCCGGCCCGTGGCGGTGGCGGGCCTGGTGATCGCGGTCCTCGGGCTGATCGGCGTGCTCCTGCTGCTCGTGACACCGGCCAGCCACCACCTGGGCTCACACGAACCCAGCCCCTGCCACCCCGTGGTCCCCTGGGTGTTCCAACCGAGCGATCCGCTCTTCGACAACGAACGGCTCGGCTCCTGGACGAGGGGCCAGTGCGCCCTCGCCCGCCAGGACCGGATCGCGACGGTGCTGATGGTGGCCGTACCGACGGCCGCCTCCGGTGCGCTCGGCGTGGGCGGCCTGCTGTTCCGTCGGCGCTGATCAGCCGGGTGTTTCGAGCGATGACGTCAGCGGTTCCCGGATTCACCGCCCCCGCGCGTGCGGCTCCGGCTTCCCGTCATCGGCCCCCGGGGGGCGTGATCGCTGAGGGCGAACACGGGATCGGGAAGATAACTCGGCTCCTTTTTATTGAGTCTGTTTGACTCAACTAGGAGGATTCATGAGTGAGACTCCCGCCAGCGTGACCTTCCCGGTGCTTCCCCTCGATGACGACGTCGTCCTGCCGGGCATGGTCGTACCGGTCGACATGACCGAACCCGAGGTGCGCGCGGCCGTCGACGCGGCGCAGGCCGTCGCGCGGTCGGGCGGCCACCGTGACTCCGCGAAGGGCCCCGAGGTCCTTATCGTGCCGCGCGTGGACGGCTCCTACGCCGCCGTGGGCACCGTCGGCGTCGTCGAACAGGTCGGACGCACCCGCGAGGGAACCCCCGCCGCCGTGCTGCGCGGCACGGCCCGCGCCCGCGTCGGCAGCGGCACGACCGGCCCCGGCGCGGCCCTGTGGGTGCTGGCCACCGTGCACACCGAGCCGGAGGGCGAGTACCCGGGCAAGGTGCTGGAGGCGGCCCGCGAGTACAAGTCGCTGCTCACCACCTACCTGCACAAGCGCGGCGCCTGGCAGGTCCTGGACGGCGTGCAGCAGATCACCGACCCCAGCCGCCTCGCCGACCGCGGCGGCTACTCGCCGTTCCTGACCGCCGAGCGCAAGCTCGAACTGCTGCGGACCTACGACGTCCTCGACCGCCTGCACCTGCTCACCGAGTGGACCCGTGAGTACCTCGCGGAGTTGGACGTCACCGAGAGCATCGACCGCGACGTCCAGGAGGGCGTGGACAAGCAGCAGCGCGAGTTCCTGCTGCGGCGGCAGATGGAGGCCATCCGCAAGGAGCTCAACGAACTCGACGGCCGCCCCGGCAGCGAGGAGGACGACTACCGGGCGCGGGTCGAGGCGGCCGACCTGCCCGAGCACGTGCGCGGGGCCGCGCTCGACGAGGTCGACAAGCTGGAGCGGGCGGGCGACTCCTCGCCGGAGTCCGGCTGGATCCGCACCTGGCTGGACACCGTCCTGGACATGCCGTGGAACGAGCGGACCGAGGACGCCTACGACATCGCCGGGGCCCGCGAGGTCCTGGACGCCGACCACACCGGCCTGACCGACGTCAAGGACCGGATCACCGAGTACCTGGCCGTGCGCAAGCGCCGCGCCGACCGTGGGCTGGGTGTGGTCGGCGGGCGCCGCAGCGGCGCCGTGCTCGCCCTGGTCGGCCCGCCGGGGGTCGGAAAGACCTCGTTGGGCCAGTCGGTCGCGCGCGCCATGGGCCGCCGGTTCACCCGGGTGGCGCTCGGCGGCGTCCGCGACGAGGCCGAGATCCGCGGCCACCGCCGCACCTACGTCGGTGCGCTTCCGGGGCGGATCGTCCGGGCGATCAAGGAGTCCGGGTCGATGAACCCGGTGGTGCTCCTGGACGAGATCGACAAGGTCGGCTCCGACTTCCGAGGCGACCCCACGGCGGCGCTGTTGGAGGTGCTGGACCCGGCGCAGAACCACACGTTCCGCGACCACTACCTGGAGGTCGACCTCGACCTGTCGGACGTGGTGTTCCTGGCCACCGCCAACGCCCTGGACACGATCCCCGGCCCGTTGCTGGACCGGATGGAGCTGGTGGAGCTGGACGGCTACACCGAGGACGAGAAGGTCGCGATCGCCCGCGACCACCTGCTGCGCAGGCAGGTCGAGCGGGCCGGGCTGGTCTCGGCCGACGGCGAGCCGGAGGTGGAGGTCACCGAGGACGCGTTGCGGTCGCTGGCCGCGGAGTACACGCGGGAGGCGGGTGTGCGCGGCCTGGAGCGGACCATCGCCCGCATTCTGCGCAAGGTCGCCTCCGCGGCGGCCCTGGGGGAGCGGGAGACGCCGGTCCGGGTGGACACCGGCGACCTGCGCGGCTACCTGGGACGGCCGAGGCACACCCCGGAGTCGGCTGGTCGGACCTCGGTGCCGGGCGTGGCCACCGGCCTGGCGGTGACCGGGGCCGGGGGAGACGTGCTGTTCGTGGAGGCGTCGCTGGCCGACCCCGAGTCCGGGGCGGGCGGGCTGACGCTGACCGGTCAGCTCGGCGACGTGATGAGCGAGTCGGCGCGGATCGCCCTGTCCTACCTGCGGGCCAGGGGCGCCGAACTGGAGCTGCCGGTGGGCGACCTCAAGGAGCGCGGCGTCCACCTGCACGTCCCGGCGGGCGCCGTCCCCAAGGACGGGCCGAGCGCGGGCGTCACCATGACCACCGCTCTGGCCTCGCTGCTGTCGGGGCGGCCCGCCCGCGCGGACGTGGCGATGACCGGTGAGGTCTCGCTGACCGGCCGGGTGCTGCCGATCGGCGGCGTCAAGCAGAAGCTGCTGGCGGCGCACCGGGCGGGGATCACCACGGTACTGATCCCCGAGCGCAACGAGCCCGACCTGGACGACGTTCCGGAGGAGGTGCTGCGGCAGCTGACCGTGCACGCGGTCGGCGACGTGCGCCAGGTGCTGGAGCTGGCGCTGGAGCCCGCCCGCCCCTCCACCGCCCTCGACGGGGACGCCTCGCGTGCCGCCCGGGTCTGAGCCGGTCGCCGCCACGGTGTGATCCCGTGCGACCCCGCCGCTCCGGGAGCCGGTTCGGGCTCCCGGAGCGGCGCTCGCTCCCGATGCGACGCCGCGTGACCCACGAGACGGAGGGTGTTCCGGTACTGAATTTCCCGATAGGTTAGGCTCGCCTTTATTAGGATAGCCTTCCCTTGGGAGTTCCCTCATGCCCCGTACCTCCAGGCCCCTGCGGGTCCATCCCATCGTGCTGCGCCGCGCGACGGTGACCCGGGTCGTCGACGTCACCCCGAACACGCGCCGCCTCACGCTCACCGGGGACGACCTGACCGCCGGGGAGATGGGGGAGGGGCACCCGCGTCCGCCGTTCCGGTCGGACGGGTTCGACGACCACGTCAAGATCGTCGTCCCGCCCGACGACGGCACGGCGCCGCACATCGGCACCCAGCAGGAGACCCGGTTCGCCTGGAACCCCGAGGTGCTCACCCGCACCCGCGACTACACCGTGCGCGGATGGGACCCCGAGGCGAACACGTTCGACGTCGACGTCGTCCGCCACGACCACGGCCTGGCGTCGGCCTGGGCCTACCGGGCGCGGCCCGGGGACGAGCTCCACTTCGCCGGTCCCAAGTCCTGCGCCCTGCGCAACGACGAGGCCGACTGGCACCTGCTGGTCGGCGACGAGACGGCGCTCCCCGCGATCGGCCGCTGGCTGGAGGAGGCCCCCGAGGGCACCCGAGGCCACGTGATCGTCGAGGTCCCCACCGCCGCGGACATCCAGGAGATCCCCACCGCGGCGGACGTCGAGATCGAGTGGCTGGTCCGCGGCGACGTCCCCGCCGGAACCAGCACCCGGATGCTGGAGGCCGTCCTGCGCCTGACGCTGCCGGAGGGACGCGTCTACGCGTGGGTCGGCGGCGAGGCGATGACGGTCGCCCCCATCCGCCGCCACCTGCGCAAGGACGTCGGCCTGCCGAAGGAGGACACCGAGGTCGTCGGCTACTGGCGCCGCCCCGAGGCCCAGGCGGCCCCCTCGGGCGACGACGCCGAGAGTCTCGTGCCCGCGGCGGAGGACGGTGAGCGGACCACGATGGACCTGCTCAACGAGGCGCACGAGCTGACCGAACTCGCCCCGCCGATCATCGCGCGCGTCGCGGTCACCCTCGGCGTCGGGCCGCTGGTCGCCTCCGGCGCCACCACCCTCGACCGGCTCAGCCGGGGGACCGGCGTCGAAGCGGACCGCCTCGCCCTCCTGCTCGACGCCATGACCGCGTTGGGGCTCATCGAGCGCGACGGCGACCACTACCGCAACACGGCCCTCGGCGGCGTCCTCATGGAGGACTCGACGGTGGAGGCGCTCTCCCTCGACAACCCGGCCAACCGCGAGGCGCTCGCCCTCGTCGACCTCGTCGACGTCCTGCGCTCCGGCGGTCGTTCGACCCGGGCGGGCACGCCGTCGTGGCGTGAGCGCCGGGCGGCCGACGCCGCCCTCGACACCGCCCACCAGGACCGCGCCGCCGACCTGCTCCAGTACGTGTTGGAGCCGCTGGCGCGGCTCGCCCCCGTCGCCGACGCCCGCACCCTCGCGGTCGTCGGCGACGCCGCCCCGTACGTGGCCTCGCGGATCGCGGGCGGTCGGACGGTCCAGCTGCCGGGCGCCGACGAGAGCCGGTGGCCCGCCCACGACTGCGCGATCCTCGTCAGCGCCCTGGAGGGCCGCTCCGACGAGGCCGCGCTCGACCTGCTGCGCGCCGCGCTCACCGCCGGTCCCGCCGTCGTGCTCGCCGAGCGGACGGCGGACAAGGCCGCCACCGACGAGCACGTCGCCGAACACGCTCTGACCAGCCTCGCGCTCACGGGCCTCGTACCGCGCACCGGCGACCGGATCGCCCGGCTCCTGCGCGAGGCGGGCGCCTCCACCGTGGAGCGCGCGACCCTCGGCTGGGGGTTCGGCTCCTACGGGACCGTGACCGTCGCCCGTGTCTGAGTCCACCGTCGCCGCACCCGGGGACCGGGGCGTGGACGGACACCCCGGTGCCGCCGCCTCCCGTGCGCGGACGCCGCTGATCCTCCTCGGCCTGACCGCCGCCCTGGTCCTCGCCTGCGTCGTGAGCGTGTTCGTCGGCGCCGAGCACGTCGATCCCGCACGCGTGCTCGTCGTGTTCTCCGGCGCGGGCGACCGCGAGGCCGCGGTGCTGGTGTTCGACTACCGGATGCCCCGCACGGTCATCGCGATCACGGTCGGCGCGGCCCTGGGCGCCGCCGGCGCCCTGATCCAGGCCCACACCCGCAATCCGCTCGCCGACCCTGGCATTCTGGGCGTGAACGCCGGCGCCACGCTCTTCGTCGCCATGGCGATCCTGGTGGGTCTGCCGGCCACGGTCAGCGCGCTCGTGTGGCCGGCCCTCGCGGGCGCCGCCTGCGCGACGGCCGCCGTCCTGCTGCTCGCCTCGACCGGTCGCGGCCCGGCGACCCCCGTCCGCATGACCCTCGCCGGTGTCGCGCTCACCGCGGTGTTCGGCGGCGTCACGACGGCGGTCAGGCTGTTCGACCAGGAGACCTTCGAGCGGTACCGCTCGTGGGTGGCGGGTTCGGTCGCCGGGCGCTCCCTCGGCGATCTGGCGGCCGTCACGCCGTACATCGTCGTCGGCCTGGTGCTCGCGCTCCTGCTGGTGCGCTCGCTCAACGCGATCGCGCTCGGTGAGGACATCGCCGCCTCGCTCGGCGTCAGCGTCCGGCGCACGCGGGTGCTCACGGTCGGCGCGGTCACGCTGCTCGTCGGCGCGTCCACCGCCGTGGCGGGTCCCATCGGCTTCCTCGGGCTCCTGGCGCCGCACGTGTGCCGCCTGCTCGTCGGCAACGACCACACGCGCGTCATCCCGATGTCGATGCTGGTCGCGCCGGTCGTGCTGCTCGTCGCCGACACCCTGGCGCGCGTGGTGGTCCCGCTGCGCGAGATACCCGTCGGCGTCGTGACGGCGTTCGTCGGCGCGCCGCTCCTCATCTGGCTCATCTGCGACCGGAAGGTGCACACCCAGTGAGCGTCTGGATCAGGGCCGAGCGCGGCTCGATCGTGGTGCGGACACCCGGGCGCCCACCGGTGTCGGGGCGGCTCCACGCGCGCACCCTGCTCGTGTGCGCGGGGCTGCTCGCGATGACCGCGGCCGTGACCCTGGCGGCGCTCATGCTCGGCACCGTCGTCTACTCCCCGGGGGAGGTCGTGCGGGCGCTGTTCGGCGAGGCGGAGGCGTCGGCCGAGCTGTTCGTCGTCCAGTGGCGTCTGCCGCGCGCGGTGGCGGCCGCGGTGTTCGGCGCGGCGCTCGGAGTGGCCGGGGCGTACTTCCAGAGTGTGACCCGCAACCCGCTGGGCAGCCCGGACATCATCGGTTTCTCGGCGGGGGCCTCGGCGGGCGGCGTCGCGGTGGTCGCCTACGTCGGTTCGGGCTTCGCTCTGGTCGCCGGAGGCGCGCTCCTGGGCGGGTTCGCCGTCGCGGCGATCGTGCTGCTGCTCTCGCGCGGGGGCGGTGTCGCCGGGTTCCGGCTGATCATCGTGGGCATCGGTCTGAGCGCCATGCTCGCCAGCCTGGAGGCGTGGTTCATGCTCTCCGCGGACCTCGCGATCGCCCAGGCCGCCGCCCTGTGGGGCGTGGGCACGCTCAACGGCACGAGCTTCGAGTACACCGGGCCCGCGATGGTCATCGCGCTCGTCGCGACGCTCGTCTCCGGTGTGCTCCTCCAGCGCCGCCTCGGTCTGCACGACCTCGGTGAGGACCTGTCCGCCTCGCTCGGCGTCCGGGCGTCGCACACACGGCTCATGGCGGTCGTCGCGGGCGTCCTGCTCGTGGCGGTCGTGATCGCGGCCGCCGGTCCGATCGCGTTCGTCGCGCTGGCCGCACCGCACGTCGGGCGCGGGCTCGCCGGTTCGACGGGGGCCTCCCTCGCCCCGGCGGCCTGCGCCGGGGCCCTCATCCTCGCGAGCGCCGACCTCGCCGCCCAACACGCCGTCCCCGGCCACTCCTTCCCGGTCGGCGTCGCCACGGTCGCGGTCGGCGGCCTCTACCTCGTCACCCTGCTCGTCCGAGAGAACCGGAAGGGAACCCTGTGAGCACGTCCGACGGTTCGCCGTCCGCCGCCGCGGTCCCGCTGCGGGCCGACGACATCACCATGGCCTACGACACGCGGGTCATCGGCGAGCACCTGACCGTCGACATCCCCGACGGCGAGTTCACCGTGATCATCGGCCCGAACGCCTGCGGCAAGTCCACCCTGCTGCGCTCCCTGGCGCGCCTGCTCAAGCCCACCGCGGGCACGGTCCGCCTCGACGGCGCGGACATCCACACCCTGCGCGCCAAGGAGGTGGCCACGCGGCTCGGACTGCTGCCGCAGTCGGCCGTCGCACCCGCGGGCATCTCGGTGTTCGACCTGGTGCGCCGCGGCCGCTACCCGCACCAGTCGATCCTCTCCCGCTGGAGTGAGGAGGACGAGCGGAGCGTGCGCCGCGCACTCGACCAGACCGGCGTGACCGCGCTCGCCGACCGTCCGATCGACGAGCTGTCCGGCGGCCAGCGCCAGCGCGCGTGGGTGGCCATGGCGCTCGCCCAGGAGAGCCCGATCCTGCTGCTCGACGAGCCGACCACCTTCCTGGACGTCGCGCACCAGATCTCACTGCTCGACCTGTTCGCCGACCTCAACCGGACGGGCGGGCGCACGATCGTGGCCGTCCTGCACGACATCAACCACGCGGCCCGCTACGCCGGGCACCTCATCGTGATGTCGCGCGGGCGCGTCGTCGCCGAGGGCCGCCCCGCGGACGTGCTCACCACCGCACTCCTGGCCGAGGTCTTCGACATCGAGGCCTCCATCATCGAGGACCCCGTCAACGGCGGTCCGCACGTCATCACCAGACACCGGGGCGGCGCCTCCGCCCCGGCCACCGAGCACCGGAAGGTCGCCCCATGAAGTCCACCCTCGTCCCCCTCGCCGCGGGCGCCGCGGCCCTGTCCCTCGCCCTCGTCGGCTGCGGGTCGACCAGCACCGACGACGGTGACGCGGGAGGCGCGGGCACGGTGCAGACCCGGACCGTCACCGACTCCACCGGCGCCGAGGTCGAGGTCCCCGCGACGCCCGAGCGCGTCGTCACCCTCCACTACGCGGCCACCCAGCCCGTCTACGACCTGGGGTTCACCCCCGTGGGCCAGGGCGCCTTCGAGCCGGGCATCGTCCCCGAGGAGCTGACCGAGGAGATCGAGTCGGTCCCGGTCGTCGCCGAGGGGCCCGAGCCCGACCTGGAGGCGATCGCCGGACTCACGCCCGACCTGATCCTGGCCGGGAACATCCACGAGGAGGAGCTCGTCAGCCAACTGGAGGCCATCGCCCCGGTCTACGTCTACACCCACCGCGGCGGCGACCGGGCCAGGTGGGACCTGCGCACCGAGGAGATCGCCGACGCGCTGGGCGTTCCCGAGCGGGCGGACGAGCTCGCGGACGCGTTCGAGGCGCGGCAGCGGGAGATCGCCGACACCTACGCCGACGTGATCGAGGGGACGTCGGTCGGCGTCATCGGCGCCTACGAGGAGAACAACTTCTACGCGTGGGGCGAGGACAACATGAGCGGCACCCTGTTGACGCCGCTCGGCTTCACGTGGTCCGAGCAGGAGAACGCGACCGTCGCCGACGAGGCGGAGCCGGAGGCCGTCGTCTCGAACGAGCGGCTCGGTTCGGTCGTGGGCGACGCGGACGTGCTGTTCATCGACTCGAACCTGCGCGGCGAGGTCAACGCGTTCATGGCGGACCTCCAGTCGACGCCGCTCTACCAGGAGCTCCCCGCGGTCGAGAACGGGCGCGTGTACGCGGCGGGGAAGAACACCGTCGCGGGCTACACGGACGCCGACTACACGCTCGACCGCGTGGAGGAGGCCCTCCGGGACATGCGGCAGGAGTAGGCCGGTCACCTGACCGGATCGGCTCCGGCCACGGGTCGCGGACCGCCCCTCGCCGCGGTCCGCGGCCCCCGTCAGCCGATGGGGAGACCGGTGTAGTTCTCCGCGAGGTCGGCCGCCGCGAACGGCGAGCTGGCGATCCGGTCGAGCTGCGACAGCTGGAGGCGGCCGTCGAACCCCGACTGCCCCGGATCCGTGTGCAGGGTGGTGGTCATGAGATACGAGAAGTGCTCCGCGCGCCACACCCGGCGCAGACACGTGTCGGAATAGGCGTCCAGCAGCTCCGTGGACCCGGTGGTCTCCAGGTGCGCGAACGCGCGCGCCAGGACGGTCACGTCCGAGGCGGCGAGGTTGAGCCCCTTGGCCCCCGTGGGCGGCACGATGTGGGCGGCGTCCCCGGCCAGGAACAGACGGCCGTGCCGCATCGGCTCGGTCACCGAACTGCGCATCGGCAGGACCGCCTTGGCGGTGATCGGCCCCCGGTGCAGCCGCCACGATCCGTCGGCGCCGAGGCGTGTGTCCAACTCGTCCCAGATCCGTTGGTCCGACCAGTCCGCCGGGTCCTCCCCGTCGGGCACCTGGAGGTAGAGGCGGCTCACCGACGGGGAGCGCATGCTCGCCAGCGCGAAGCCGCGATCGGAGTGCGCGTAGACGAGTTCGTCGTAGGCGGGCGGGGCGTCGGCCGTCACGCCCAGCCACGAGTAGGGGTAGGCGCGCTCGAAGGTGCGGCTGGCCCCCTCCGGGACCGCCCGGCGGGCCACCCCGTGGTGGCCGTCGCAGCCCACCACGTAGTCGCAGGTGAGCACCGTCTCCTGGCCCCCGTGGGTGTACCGGACGACGCAGGTGTCGGTGTCGGCGCCCTCGACCGCGTGGACGGGCGCCTCGAACAGCAGCGGCTCGCCGTCCGCCATCCGCAGCGCGATGAGGTCCTTGACCATCTCCGTCTGGGCGTACACCCACACCCGGCGCCCGCCCGTCAGGGACGGGAAGTCGACGCGGTGGCGGCGCCCGTCGAAGCGCAGTTCGATCCCGTCGTGCGGGATCCCCTCGCGGTCCAGCCGATCGGCGGCGCCCGCCGCGCGCAGCGCCTCGACCGTGCCCTGCTCCAGGATCCCGGCGCGCTGGCGCTGTTCGACGTACGCGCGGTCGCGGCTCTCCAGCACGACGCACCCGATGCCGGCGCCCTGGAGCAGCCGTGCCAGGAGGAGCCCGGCGGGTCCCGCCCCGATGACGGCGACGCGGGTGTGGTGGGGGTGGGACATGGTCACTCCTCGGTGAGGTCGGCCAGCACGCGTTGGGCGGTGGCGAAGGCGGAGTTGGCGGCGGGCACACCGCAGTAGATCGCCGACTGGAGGATGACCTCGCCGATCTCGGCGGGGGACAGCCCGTTGGTGAGCGCGGCCCGCACGTGCATGGCCAGTTCGTCGAGGTGCCCGCGCGCGACGAGGGCGGTCAGCGTCACGCAGCTGCGCGTGCGCCGGTCCAGGCCCGGGCGGGTCCAGATCTCGCCCCACGCGTAGCGCGTGATGAGGTCCTGGAAGTCGGCGGTGAACGGGGTGGTGCGGGCCGCCGCGCGGTCGACGTGCGCGTCGCCGAGGACGGCGCGGCGCACGGCCGTCCCGGCCGCGTACCGCTCGGCGTCCGTGCCGGGGGACAGGTGGCCGACCAGGGCGGCGGTGACGGCCTCGGGCCGCTCGATGCCCGGGAGGTGTCCGGCGCAGCCGATCTCGGTGAGGCCCGCGCCGGGGATGCCGTCGGCGAGCGCGCGCCCGTGCTCGGGCGGGGTGGCGCGGTCCTCGCGGCCGGAGACGACGAGGGTGCGCGCGCGGATGTCGCCCAGGCGTCCACGCAGGTCGTAGGAGGCCAGGGCGGTGCAGCACGCGGCGTACCCCCCGGGGTCCGTGCCGGCCAGGTCGGCGAGCAGTGCCTTGCCCGCGAGGGTGGCGGCGGTGTCGGGGTCGGCGAACCACCGCTCCGGGGCCGTGCCGGTCAGGGGGGCGGTCCCCTCACGCCGTACGAGGTCGGCGCGCTCGTGCCACGCGGAGGGGGCGCCGAAGCGCGCGGAGGAGCACACCAGGGCCAGGGACGCCACCCGTTCGGGGTGGTGCGCGGCCAGGTGGGCGCCCACGGCTCCGCCGAGGGAGATCCCCGCGTAGTGGAAGGCCGTCCACCCCCGGGCGTCCGCGAGGTCGAGGACGAGGCGGGCCAGGTCGGCGACGGTCGCCCCGGATCCCGGCGGGAGCGAGGCGGGCGAGGGCCCGTGGCCGGGCAGGTCGTAGCGGAGCACCCGGTGGTCGCGGGCCAGGGCGGGGAGCTGCGGCTCCCACACGGACAGGGAGGTGCCCAGGGCGGGCCCGAGGATCAGCGGGGGCGCGTCCTCGGGTCCGTCGAATCGGTGGTGGAGCGGTTCGGTCACGGGTTCTCCGTCGGGTGTTCGGGGACGTTCGCCGTGCGCGTCGGGCCGGGCTCGGGTCCGCACGGGCGGCGGGCGGGTGGACTCGGTGGCCTCACCCGGACCTCCGGGGGTCGGCCAGGGCGCGGTCCACCAGGAGGGGCGCGGCGCCCAGGTAGGCGGCGGGATCGGTGAGATCCGCCAACCACCCCTCCTCCAGATCCGCGAGCTCGGGCAGCTCCCGCAGGGCCTCGGCCAGGGGCAGACCCTCCTGGGCCGCCCGGCGCGAGGCGCGGGTGAGCAGCTCCTTGGCGCGGGCGCGCCCGACACGGGCGGACAGGGCCGCGGCGATCCGCTCGGAGGTGATCCGCCCGCCGGTCAGGGCGAGGTTGGCCGCCATCCGGTCGGCGTCGACGCGCAGCCCGCCGACCATGACGGCGGCGTCGCGGGCGGCGCCGCCGGCCAGGCGCAGGGCCTCGCGCAACGTCTGCCACTCGGCGTGCCAGACGCCCGCGTGGCGTTCGTCCTCGCACACCATCCCGGCCAGCAGCACCGAGGCCAGCGCGGGCAGCTGGCGGGCGGCGGCGGCGACGAGCGCCGCCCGCACCGGGTTGGCCTTGTGCGGCATCGCCGAGGAGCCGCCTCCGGTGGCCTCGGCGACCTCGCCGATCTCGGTGCGCGACAGCACCAGCACGTCGGCGGCGATCTTGCCGAGCGCGCCGCCGGTGAAGGCGAGCGCGGAGCCCAGGTCGGCGATCGGCGTGCGCAGGACGTGCCAGGGCAGTCGCGGTTCGGCCAGACCGGTCCGGCGCGCGTACGCGGCCAGGAGTCGCGGGCCGGTGTCCGGCGCCCGGTCCGGCGCGTACTCCGCGAACGCCGCCAGGGTCCCGGCCGCCCCGCCGAGCTGCACCGGCAGCGCGGCGCGCACCCCGGTCAGCCGGTCGACGGCCGCGACCACCAGCTCCCGCCAGCCCGCCGCCTTCAGACCGAAGGCGGTCGGGACGGCGTGCTGGGTGAGCGTGCGCCCCGCCATGGGGGTGGCGCGGTGCCGGGCGGCGAGGTCGGCCAGGGCGCGCTCGGTGCGGGCCAGGTCGTCCAGCGTCAGATCGACCGCGCGCGCCGCGACCAGCATGGCCGCGGTGTCCATGACGTCCTGGCTGGTGGCGCCCCGGTGGACGTAGGGCGCGGACTCCTGGCCCACCGCCGCCGTCAGGTCGGCGACCAGGGCGATCACCGGGTGGCCGTCGGCGCGGGCGCGCAGTGCCAGGTCCCGGGGGTCGAAGCGGGTGGCCTCGGCGGCCTCGGCGACCGCCCGCGCGGCGGCGGGCGGGACCAGGCCCAGGTCGGCCTGGGCCGCGGTCAGGGCGGCCTCCGCCGCCACCATCGCCGCGAGGAAGGCGGCGTCCCCGGTGGCGGCCTCGACCGCCGCCCCGGCGCGTCCGGGGGCGAGCAGTCCGGTGTCGAGCGGGTCCGGCCCGATCGGCTCGCGGTCCGCGGGAGCGGTGTCGTTCGGCTCGCTCACGGGAACTCCAGGAACACGGTCTCGCCCTCACCCTGGAGGCGGATGTCGAAGCGGTGGGCGCGGTACGCGCCCGGTTCGGGCGCCGCCAGCAGCGTCTCGCGCCGCTCCCGGGGCAGCGCGGCCAGCAGCGCGTCGTCGGGGTCGTCCACGAGGTAGGCGCGGGTGTACAGGTGGTGCAGCAGGCCCCGCGCGAAGACCGCCACGCACACGTACGGGACCCCGCCGGGCGGCAGCGTCCGCACCGCCCAGTGCCCGTCCGGGTCCGTCGCGACCCGCCCGAACCCGGTGAAGCCCACCCCGTCGCGGCCCAGGTCGCGGCCGGTCGCCGGGTCGCGGCGCATCGACCCGGGCGCGCCCGTGCGCGTGCCGTCCGGTGCGGGCTGCCAGGTCTCGACGAGCGCGTCCGGCACGGGCTCTCCGGCGCCGTCCAGGACCCTCCCGCGCAGGGTGATCGTGTCGGGATGACCCGTGGGAGCCACCCGGCCGCCGTCCGCGAAGGGCAGGGCGTTGCCGTAGAACGGGCCGACGGTGTGCGAAGGCGTGGGCGCGAGCCTCATCGGTCGTCCTCCTCGGGCTCGGTCCAGGTGGCGGCCGGGCCGTCCAGGACGATGTCCCAGCGGTAGCCCAGCGACCACTCGGGCACGGACAGGTCGTGGTCGTAGGTGGCCAGGAGGCGGTCGCGGGCGGCCTGTTCCGTCACCGACTGCAGGATCGGGTCGAACGGGAGCAGCGGGTCTCCCGGAAAGTACATCTGCGTCACCAGCCGCTGCGTGAACGCCTCGCCGAACAGGGAGAAGTGGATGTGCGCGGGACGCCAGGCGTTGGTGTGGTTGCGCCAGGGGTAGGCGCCCGGCCGGATGGTGGTGAAGGAGTACCGCCCCGCCGCGTCGGTCAGGCAGCGCCCGAACCCGGTGAAGTGGGGGTCCAGCGGCGCCGGGTGCTGGTCGAGCTGGTGGGCGTAGCGGCCCGAGGCGTTGGCCTGCCAGACCTCCACCAGCTGGCCCCGCACCGGTCGGCCCCGGCGGTCCAGCACGCGACCGGTCACGGTGATGCGCTCGCCGAGCGGTTCACCCGCGTGGTGGCGGGTCAGGTCCGCGTCGAGGGCGGTGACGTCGGTGACGCCGAAGGCCGGTCCGGTCAGCTCGACCGCCTCGGGGTCGCGCACCGGGAACAGCGGCCGGGTCGGGTGGCGCAGCGCGCTGCTGCGGTACGGCGGGAAGTCGCGCGAGGGCTGGTCGCTCGCGGGGGCGGCGGCCTGGGCACGGGCGATCGCGACGTCGATGTCGGCCTGGGTGGGGTTCGGCGGCAGTGCGGTCATGGCGCTCCCTGGAGAGGAGGGGCTGGTGTTTCGTGGAACGGGTGACGTCAGGGGCGACGTGTGGCGGGGCAGGTGTCCGCCCTATCACGCCCTAGCGTTCGAGGACGAGGGCCAGGCCCTGTCCGACGCCGACGCACAGGGCGGCGACCCCGGTTCCGCTTCCGGCCGAGGCCAGTTGGTGGGCGACGGTTCCGGCCAGGCGGGCGCCGGAGGCGCCCAGCGGGTGGCCGAGGGCGATGGCGCCGCCGCGCGGATTGAGGACCGCCCGGTCGAACTCGGGCCACTCGGCCAGGCAGCCGAGGACCTGGGCGGCGAACGCCTCGTTGAGTTCGAGCACGTCCACGTCGGTGAGGGAGCGCCCCGCCCGGGTCAGGGCGCGGCTGACCGCCTCGACGGGGCCGAGCCCGAACCACTGCGGTTCGACGGCGCTGACCGCGCTGGCCGAGATCCGCGCCAGCGGTTCGCGCCCGGTCGCGCGCACCCCCTCCTCGTCGGCGAGCAGCAGGGCGGCGGCGCCGTCGTTGAGCGGGGAGGAGTTGCCCGCCGTCACCGTGCCGCCCTCGGGGCGGAACGACGGCGCCAGCCTCGCCAGGGCCTCCGGGGAGGTGTCGGGCCGCACGCTCTCGTCGCGGTCGACCGTGACCGCCCCGCCCCGGCGCCGGGGCACCCGGACGGGGACGATCTCGGCGTCGAACAGTCCACGCTCCCGGGCGGCGGCCGCCTTGCGGTGGCTGTCCAGGGCGAACGCGTCCTGCTCCGCGCGGCCGATCCCGTGCTTGTCCGCGATCAGCTCGGCGGACTCGCCCAGCGGCACCGTCCACCGCGGTTCCATCGCCGGGTTGACCATCCGCCAGCCCAGGGTGGTGGAGTACAGATCGGCGTGGCCCGGGGGGAAGGCCCGGTCGCTCTTGGGCAGCACGTACGGGGCGCGGGTCATCGACTCCACCCCGCCGGCGACCAGGACGGACGCGTCGCCCAGCGCGATGGCGCGGGCCGCCTGGACGACGGCCTCCAGCCCGGAGGCGCACAGCCGGTTGACGGTCACCCCCGGCACCGACGTCGGCAGCCCCGCCAGCAGGGCGGCCATCCGTCCCACGTTCCGGTTCTCCTCGCCCGCGCCGTTGGCGTTGCCGAGGTACACGTCGCCGATCAGGGCCGGGTCCAGGGCGGGGGAGCGGTCCAGCAGGGCGCGGAGGGTGTGCGCGGCCAGGTCGTCGGGGCGCACGGCGGCCAGCGCGCCGTCGTACCGGCCGACCGGGGTGCGCACGGCGTCGACGACGTAGACGTCCCGGGTCCTCACGCCCCCACCTCCTCGGCGACGCGCACCTTCGCCTCGGTCCGGGAGAGGACGTCGTCCGGGGTGACCCCGTCGGCGAGTTCCACGAGCGCGAGCCCGTCGCCGGTGACGTCCAGGACGCCCAGGTCAGTGATGATCCGGTCGACGCAGGCGCGGCCGGTGAGGGGAAGGACGCACTCCTCGACGATCTTGGGGCTCCCGTCCCTGGCCGTGTGCGCCATGGTGACGATGACGCGGCGGGCGCCGTGCACCAGGTCCATGGCCCCGCCGATCCCGGTGACCAGCTTTCCGGGGACCGCCCAGTTGGCGAGGTCGCCGCGGGCGGAGACCTGCATCGCCCCCAACACGGCGGTGTGGACGTGGCCGCCGCGGATCATCGCGAACGAGAGCGCGGAGTCGAAGAAGGAGGCGCCCGGCAGGACGGTGACGGTCTCCTTGCCCGCGTTGATCAGGTCGGGGTCGACCTCGTCCGCCCGGGGGAAGGGGCCGGTGCCGAGGATGCCGTTCTCCGACTCCAGGACCACCTCCACGCCCGGGGGCAGGTGGTTCGGGATCAGGGTGGGCAGCCCGATGCCGAGGTTGACGTACTCGCCGTCGCGCAGTTCACGCGCGGCGCGGGCGGCGATCTGCTCGCGTGTCCAGGACATCAGGCGTCCACCTCCGTGACTGTGCGCTTCTCGATCCGCTTGTCGGCGGCCTGCTCGGGGGTGAGCGGCACGACCCGCTGGACGAACACGCCGGGCAGGTGCACGTGGTCGGGGTCGATCTCGCCCGGTTCGACCAGCTCCTCCACCTCGGCGACGGCGGTGCGCCCGGCCATGGCGGCCAGCGGGTTGAAGTTGCGGGCCGCCCGGCGGAAGACGAGGTTGCCGTGCCGGTCGCCCCTGGCGGCCCGCACCAGCGCGAAGTCGGTGGTGATGGCGTGCTCCAGCACGTGGGGGACGCCGTCGAACCCGCGGACCTCCTTGGGCGGCGAGGCGACGGCCACCCCGCCGCGGCCGTCGTAGCGCCAGGGCAGCCCGCCCTCGGCGACCTGCGTGCCGACCCCGGCGGGGGTGTAGAAGGCGGGGATGCCGCTGCCGCCCGCGCGCAGGCGCTCGGCGAGCGAGCCCTGCGGGATGAGTTCGAGCTCCAGCTCACCCGCCAGGTACTGCCGTGCGAACTCCTCGTTGGAGCCGATGTAGCTGCCGGTGACCCGGCTGATCCGGCCCGCCGAGAGCAGGACGGACAGGCCGGTGTCCATGGCGCCGCAGTTGTTGGAGACGACCGAGAGGTCGGTGGCGCCGCGGTTGAGCAGGGCCTGGATGAGGACCGTCGGGACGCCGCTGAGTCCGAAGCCGCCGACCGCGATCGAGGCTCCGTCGTGGACGTCCGCCACGGCCTCCGCGGCCGTGGGTGCCACTTTGTCCATCCGCTTCCGCCCCATCATGTTCGCTAGGTGAACTAAAGTTCATTAATGAACCGATGTAAGTGTCGCGTGGCGGCCTCGCGCCTGTCAAGCCCCGGTAGCGTTCGATCCGAACGAGGAACTGTGGAGGTCCCCCATGCCGGTCACCGCGACCACGCCCGCCAAGCCCGGGGAGTCCGTGGCCACGCTCGAACGGGGACTGGCCGTCGTGCGCGCCCTCGCGGCGGCCCCCGCGACGCGCATGCGCCGGAGCGACCTCGCCCGCGCCACCGGTCTGGCCCGCGCCACCGTCGACCGGGTCGCCCGCACCCTCACCCACCTCGGCTACCTGCGGGCCGAGGAGCACGACGCCGTGCTCACCCCGCTCCTGATGGAACTCGGCAACGCCTACCTCGCGGCCGACCCGTTGGCCGACGCGGCGGACGTCCCCGCCCGGAGCCTGGCCGACGAGCTCGACGAGTCGGTGTCGGTGTGCGTCCCCGACGGCGACGGGGCGCGCTTCGTGATCCAGTGCCCCCGGCGGCGCGCCATGGCGGTCACCTTCCACGTCGGCGACCTGCTGCCCGCCGAACGCTGCGCGCCCGGGGCGCTCTTCGCCGCCGACTGGGACGAGGACACCTGGCGGCACTGGCGCGAGCGCGTCGCCCCGGCGCCGCCCTCAGCGCCGGCCGGCGACGCGCGCGGGGACTCCTCCGGAGCGGCGGGACGTCAGGGCCCCGGCTCCGACGCGGCCGCCGTCCCCGACCTGGCGGCCCGCACGGAACGGGCGGAGCGGTCGGGCTCGGCCGTGGACGACCAGCTCGTCGAACCGGGGCTGGTAGCCGTCGCCGTCCCGGTGCGCGGCGACGACGGCCGGGTCCGGTGCGCGGTGAGCGTCGTCAGCCACAC
The DNA here is from genome assembly GCF_040660275.1 of Nocardiopsis sp. NPDC049922. Lineage (NCBI taxonomy): Bacteria > Bacillati > Actinomycetota > Actinomycetes > Streptosporangiales > Nocardiopsidaceae > Nocardiopsis > Nocardiopsis sp. NPDC049922. The sequence goes on from NZ_JBFAME010000003.1 coordinate 50,539, forward strand.
CAGCCGCCACACCGCCGACAGCCTCGCCGACCTCGCGCTGCCCCGGTTGCGCGCGTGCGCCGACACGGTCGCCGAGGCGTTGGCGGAGCACGTCCCCGCGGAGCCGCCGTCCCCCTCGGGGCGCGCCGACGCCCTGCGCACGGCCAAGGAGGAGCTGGGCGCGGACTTCCTCCAGTCGCTGGCCCGGGGGCTGGAGGTGCTGACCTGCCTGCGCGTCACCGGAGGGCGCACCCTGACCGAGGTCGCCCAGGCCACCGGTCTGGCCCGCGCCACCGCCCGCCGCTCGCTGTCCGCGCTGACCCAGCTGGGCTACGTCACCACCGTCGACGACCGCCGGTTCACCCTCCTGCCCCGGGTCCTGGAACTGGGCTACGCCCCCCTGTCCCGGCTCACCTTCGAACGGATCGCCACCCCCCACCTGGCCGACCTGGTGCGCCGGGTGCACGACTCCGCGTCCGTGTCCGTGCTCGACGGCGACGACATCCGCTACGTGGCGCGCGTGGCCACCACCCGCGTCATGGGCGTGGACCTGGGGGTGGGCACGCGACTGCCCGCCCACCCCACCTCGATGGGCCGGGTCCTGCTGGCCGGGCGCCCGCCCGAGGAGCTCGCCGCGCGGCTCACCCGTGCCGTCCCGGAACGGCTCACGGAGCACACCCGCACCTCGCCCGAGGAGCTGGCCGCCGTGGTCGACGAGGCCCGCCGCTCGGGGTACGCCCTCGTCGACCAGGAGCTGGAGGAGGGGCTGTGCTCGATCGCCGTCCCCGTCCGGGACCGGGACGGGCGGGTCGTGGCCGCCGTGAACGTGGCCGCGCACGCCGCCCAGCGGGGCTCGGACTCCCTGCGCGAGGAGGTCCTGCCCGAGCTCCGCGAGGCGGCGCGTCGGATCGAGGCCGACCTGGCCGCCGCCAGCGAGCGCAACCCCGGCGCCCTGCCGTCCTGACGGCGGGGCCCGGGTGCGCTCCGTCCCGTGGGGGAGGTCAGGCGAGGGTGGCCTCCACGGGAAGCCTCTTGACGCCGTTGACGAAGTTGGAGCGGACCCGCGGGACGTCGCCGGTCAGCCGCATGTCGCTGATGCGCGGGATGAGCTCCTCGAACATGATGCGGATCTCGGTGCGGGCGAGCAGGTTGCCCAGGCACAGGTGCGGGCCGCCCTTGCCGAAGGTGACGTGGTCGTTGTCCTGGCGGGTGACGTCGAAGTCGTACGGGTTGCCGAACGCCTCCTCGTCGCGGTTGCCGGAGGCGAACCACATGACCACCTTGTCCCCCTCGCGGATGCGCTTCCCGCCGAGCTCGGTGTCGCGGGTGGCGGTTCGGCGGAAGTGGTAGACGGGCGAGGCCCAGCGCAGGAACTCCTCCACCGCGTTCGGGATCAGGGACGGGTCGCGGCGCAGCAGGTCGAGCTGGTCGGGGTGCTGGATCAGTGCGTGCATGGCGTGGGAGATGGTGTGCCGGGTGGTCTCGTTCCCGGCCACCACCAGCAGCAGGAAGTAGTTGTCGAAGTCCTGCCGTGACAGTGGCACGCCGTCCCGCGGGGTCACGTTGACCAGCCTGGAGACCAGGTCGGTGCCCTCGCCTCCGCGTCGCTGGCGGGCCAGCTCGCGCCCGTACTCGAACACCTCCAGCGAGGCGGGGGAGCGGAAGGGGAGATCGCGGTACCTCTCGCTCTCCTCGCTGCCGAGCAGGACGTCGGCGTAGTCGGGGTCGGTGTTGCCGATGATGCGGTTGCCCCACTCGATGAGCTGGAGGTTGTCCTCCTCGGGCACGTCCAACAGGCGGGCGAGCACGTTGATGGGGAAGTCCGCGGAGACCTCCTCGACGAAGTCGAAGCGGCCCTTGGCCAGGGCGGCGTCGAGCGTGTGGGCGGTCAGGCCGCGCAGGAAGTCGGTGTAGCTGTTGATGACGCTCGCGCCGAACTGCCGCTGGATGACGCTGCGCAGGGCGCGGTGGCGCACCCCGTCCAGCTCCAGGATGGAGGCGCGCTTCCTGATCTGGTCGTCGTCGACCTCCTCCAGGTTGACGAACCTCGTCGAGGTGAAGGTCTCGGGGTCGCGGTCCACGCGCGCGATGTCGGCGTGGCGGGTGACCGCCCAGAAGCCCGCGTTGGGTTCGGGCTCGGGCTGCCAGTGGACGGGGTCCTCGTGGCGCAGGGTGTGGAACATGCGCCAGGGGGTGACCCCGTCGGCGAACTTCCCGGGGTCGGCCAGGTCGACCTCGTCGAGCGGCAGCGGGTCGGGGGGAGCGGTGGTGCGGGTGGTCAAGGCCGTCTCCTTGGTCGTCACAGGTGGTGGGCGTACTCGGTGAACTCCCAGTCGGTCACGTGCCGGTGGAAGCGATCGACCTCGTCGCGCTTGTAGGAGAGGAAGGACGCGGTGAACTCCTTGCCGAGGACCTCGGTGAGGTCGGTGTCCGCCTCCAGCGCGTCGAGCGCGGCGGACAGGTCGGTGGGCAGGAGCGGGGCACGGGCGGTGTCGTAGCCGTAGCCCTCCAACGGGGCGGGCGGTTCCTCCCCGGCGACCACGCCGAGGAGCGCGGCGGCCGCGGTGGCGGCGACCAGCAGGTACGGGTTGGCGCTGGCGTCGCCGAGGCGCAGCTCGAACCGGGCGGCCGCGCCGCGTTCGGGCGGGACGCGCACCATGGCGCTGCGGTTGTCCAGACCCCAGTCGATCAACCACGGCGCGAGGGTGCCGGGGCCGAAGCGCTTGTAGGAGTTGACCGTGGGGTTGGCCAGGGCGGCGAGCGCCGGGGCGTGGACCAGGACGCCCGCGATGGCGTGTCGGGCCGTGGAGGACAGCCCGAAGGCGCCCTCGGGGTCGTCGAAGGCGTTGCGTCCCCCGGCGTCGTCACAGGACACGTGCAGGTGGAAGCCGGACCCGCCGGCGTCGTTGAACGGCTTGGCCATGAAGGTGGCGAGCCGGTTCTCGGCGCGGGCGAGCTCCTTGACGGCCGCCTTGAACCGGAACGCCCGGTCGGCGGAGTCGAGGGCCGCGGAGTGGTCGAGGTTGATCTCGAACTGGGCGCCGTCGAACTCGTGGTTGCCGTTGGTGACGCCGATGCCCAGGCCGTGCAGCACGCGCAGGGTGCGGAGCAGGTGGTTGTCGGGGTCGGCGCGCCGTCCGGCGGTGTAGATGTGGCCGGTCTGTTCGGTGTAGCGGCGCCAGGCGCCGTCGGCGCCGGGGGAACACAGGAAGTACTCCAGCTCCGGACCGACGATCGGATGCAGTCCGTGCTCGGCGCACCGCTCCAGGACCGAGCGCAGGAGGTCGCGGGGCGATTCCGGGGCGGGCCTGCCGGTGGCGGGGTCGGTGACCTCGCCCAGGCACCAGGCGACGCCGGGCTCCCAGGGCAGGGGGTGCAGCGTGTCCAGGTCGGGGCGGACGGTGATGTCGGGCAGGCCCGCGTCCAGACCGCCCGGGACCGGGACGACGTCCCCCTGGGGGCTGGTGTGGTACACGGCGCGGCAGAAGGCGAGTCCGTGCTCGACGGCGGCGGGCAGCCGTTCGACGAGGACGTCGCGGGCCCGGTCGGTGCCGTTGAGATCGGGGTAGGCCACGCGGACGACGTCGATGCCGGACGCGGTGAGGCGGTCGATGTGCTGGCCGAGGGTCGCGGGGTCGTGAGCGCTCACCGGAGTCTCCTCGTGGTGGATGGGGTGAGACGGGGCCGGATGCGCGTCGATGCGGGTCGCCGCGACACCCAGCATTCGTTTGGTGCCAAACGTTAAGTGGCGGGAGGGTGCTGTGCAAGAGGTCACACGAAAAAAATTATCCAGATGGATAGCCATTGACCAGGCCCTCGGGGCGCGCGTATGTTGTTTGGAGCCAAACGAGTCGCGGAGGCGTGCATCACCACGCTCCCGCGGGCCGGGGGCCGTCCCGAGCGGCGGCCCCCGGCCGACCCGTCATCGGGCATTCCGCACCGACGCCCTCACGCTCCAGGAGGACCGGCCATGAAGGTCGTCGTCGACATGAACAAGTGCAAGGACCACGGCCAGTGCGTCTTCGCCGCCCCCGACATCTTCCAGCTCGACGCCCAGGCGCACCTGACCTACGTCAGCGATCCCGACGAGTCGCTGCGCGCCGACGCCGAGGACGCCGCCGACGTCTGCCCTCTGCAGGCCATCCGGATCGAGGGCTGACGCCGTGACCAGACCCCACACCGGCCGCGTCGTCGTGGCCGGGGCGTCCATGGGCGGTCTGCGCGCCGCCGAACACCTGCGCGCCGCCGGGTGGACCGGGCCGATCACGGTGGTCGGCGCCGAGCCCCACATGCCCTACAACCGTCCTCCGCTGTCCAAGGAGGTCCTGGCCGGGACAGACTCGTTCGACTCCCTGGCCCTCACTCCCAAGGCGAGCACCGCCGACGTCGAGTGGCGGCTGGGCGCCGCCGTGGTCTCCGCCGACCTGGACCGGCGCCGCCTGGGCCTGGAAGGCGGAGACGTGCTCGCCTTCGACGGCCTGGTCGCCGCCACCGGGGTGCGCGCCCGGCGGCTGAACCACCCCGGCCCCACGGCCGGGCGTCACACCGTCCGCACCATCGACGACGCCCGCGCGCTCGCCGGCGCACTCGTCCCGGGCGCGCGCGTCGTGGTGGTCGGCGCGGGCTTCATCGGCTGTGAGGTGGCCGCCACCGCGCTCGGCCTGGGCGTCCGCGACGTGACGGTCGTCGACCCCGAGCCCCTTCCGATGCTGCGCGCGCTCGGCGATCCGCTCGCCCGCGAACTCCTGCGGCGGCACACCGAGCGCGGTGTCCGCTTCGCGCTCGGCGACGGCGTCGCGGGGTTCTCGGGCGCCGACCGCGTCACCGGCGTCGTCCTCGGCGACGGCACGACCCTTTCCGCCGACGTGGTCGTGGAAGCCGTGGGCTCGGTCCCCAACACCGAGTGGCTCCAGGGCAACGGACTGGACCTGTCCGACGGCGTGCGGACCGACCGGCACCTGCGCGTCGGCGGGCTGCCGCACGTCGTCGCCGTCGGGGACGTCGCCCGCTTTCCCAACGCCCGCTACGACGGCGTGCCCCGCAGGGTCGAGCACTGGTCGATCCCCACCGACACCGCCCGGCACGCCGCCCGGGTCCTGGCCGCCCACCTGGCGGGCGGTGAACCGGACCCGGCCCCCTTCGCGCCGCTGCCCACCTTCTGGAGCGACCAGCACGACCTCCGGCTCCAGTCCTTCGGCTCACCCGCTCTGGGCATGGCCGACGTCCGCGTCCTGGAGGGGGACCTCACCGGCGACGCCGTGGTCGGCTACCACGACGACGGGACGCTCGTCGGCGTCGTCGCGCTCGGCGGTCCGGCCGCGGTCGGCGCGGCCGCCCGCCACCGCGCCCAGCTCGTCCGACAGCCCGTGCCCACCGCCTGACGACCTACGGAGACCGACATGACCCTCCGCGGATTCTTCCCGCCCAAGACGGCGACCGGGAAGTCCTCTCTCGTTCCGCCGCCGCCCTGGCGGTACTCCGGCGACCTGCTCACCGTCGAGTACCGCACCGACCCCGACCGCGTCCGCGAGCTGCTGCCCGAGCCGCTGGAACTCGTCGAGGAGGACCCGGGCGCGGTCGCCCTCGTCTGGGCCGACTGGCAGTCCTGCTCCACCGGCGGCGACGAACTGCTCGACCCGGTGCGCGCCCAGTACAAGGAGGCGTTCGCGGTCGTGCGCTGCTCCTACCGGGGCCGCGTCTACTCGCGCTGCGTCCACATCTGGGTCGACAAGGACTTCGCCGTCGCCCGGGGCCTGCACCAGGGCTATCCGAAGAAGCTCGGCTCCATCCACCAGACCCGCCCCCATCCCTTCGGTCCCGCGCCCCGCATCGAGGCGGGCGCCCGCTTCGGCGCCACCCTGGCCGCCGCCGACCGCCGACTCGCCCAGGCCGTGGTGACCCTGCGCGAGCCCTCCGAGACCAACGGGTTCGTCAACGGCCACCCCATGGCCCACCACCGCTGGCTGCCCTCCGTCGAGAAGGGCAAGGGGCTCGCCGTCGACGAGCTGATCGAGTCCGGCGCCGCCTCCTTCGAGGCCGGGCAGGCGTGGAAGGGGGAGGCCGAACTGGACCTGTTCGACTCACCCACCGAGGAGCTGGCCCGTCTGGAGGTCCGCGAACCCATCGCCGCCTACCACCGGCGGGTGGGGGTCGTCTGGGACGGCGGACGCCTGCTGGAGTCGGGCACCTCCGGCGCCGAGTGACCACCCTCCCACCACCAGGAGATCCTGACATGTCCGCACACACCACCACCGTCGCCGGAGTGGACGTCGACACCCGGCACTGGATCGGCGGCCGACGCGTGGCCTCCGCCGAGACGTTCACCGACATCTCCCCGATCGACCAGGGCGTCCTCGGGGAGATCGCCCGCGGCGGCGCGACCGAGGCCGAGGCGGCCGTGGCCGCCGCCACCGAGGCCTTCCCCGCCTGGGCGGCCACCTCCCGCGCCGAGCGCGCCCGCTTCCTCCACGCCATCGCCGACGGCGTCGACAGGCGCCGGGAGGAACTGGCGATCGTCGAGACCAACGACAACGGCGCGCTGCTGCGGTCCCACCGCCGAGGCGTCATGCCTCGCGTGGCGCACAACCTCCGCTTCTTCGCCGACTGGCTCCTGGAGTTGGAGCACGCCCCCTTCGACACACGGGGCCACACCAACCACGTCTCCTGGGACCCGGCGGGTCCGTGCGTGCTCATCACCCCGTGGAACGCCCCGTTGATGCTGGCCACCTGGAAAGTCGCTCCGGCGCTCGCGGCGGGGAACACGGTGGTGCTCAAGCCCGCCGAATGGTCCCCGCTCACCGCGTCCCTGCTGGCCGACATCGCCGCCGAGGCCGGGCTCCCGCCGGGCGTCCTCAACGTCGTCCAGGGTTACGGAGCCGAGGTCGGCGCCCCGCTCGTCGCCCACCCCGACGTGCGCCGCGTCAGCTTCACCGGATCGGTTCCCACCGCCAGGACCATCGCGGCGGCGGCCTCGGCCAACCTCACCCCGCACAGCCTGGAGCTGGGCGGAAAGTCGCCGCTGCTGGTCTTCGCCGACGCCGACCTGGACCTGGCCGCCGACCTGGCGGTCGAGCAGTACGACAACGCCGGGCAGGTGTGCCTGGCCGCCACCCGCCTGCTCGTCGAGGAGTCCGTCGCCGAGGAGTTCACCCGACGCTTCGTCGAGAAGGCGTCGAGCCTGACCCAGGGCGACCCGCGCGACGAGGCGACCTCCGTCGGCCCCAACGTCCACCCCCGCCAGGTGGAGCGGATCGACGGGTTCGTCAAGCGCGCCCTGGCCGCCGGAGCCCGCGCGGTGGTCGGCGGCGGACCCAACACTGACCTGGGCGGCCTCCACTACCGTCCCACCCTGCTCACCGACGTCGCCCAGGACTCCGAGATCGTCCAGGAGGAGGTCTTCGGCCCGGTCCTGACCTTGCAGACCTTCGCCACCGAGGACGAGGCCGTGGCGCTGGCCAACGACACGCGCTTCGGGCTGGCCGCCACCCTGGCCACCGGTGACGCCGCGCGCGCCGACCGCGTCGCCGCCCGGCTGGTCGCGGGCACCGTGTGGGTCAACTGCTTCTTCGTCAGGGACCTGCGCGCGCCCTTCGGCGGCTCCCGGCAGTCGGGGCTGGGCCGTGAGGGCGGCACCTGGAGCTTCGACTTCTACTGCGACCTGAAGAACACCGTCACCGCACCGAAGGGATGGAACGACCATGGGTGAGATCGTCGGGGCGGGGCTGCTCGCCCACGTCCCCACCATCGTCCTGCCCCGCCAGGACCGTCTGGAGCTCAACCAGGGCAGGGAGATCACGCTCGTCACCGGCTTGGAGGAGCTGCGCCGGGACGTCTTCGAGGCCCTCGACTACGACACGGTCGTCGTCCTGGACTCGCACTGGGCCACCACCGTCGAGTTCGTGGCCACCGCCCAGCGGCGCCGGGCCGGGCTGTTCACCTCCGAGGAACTGCCGCGCGGCATGTGCCGGATGCCCTACGACTTCCCCGGCGACCCCGAGCTGGCCCACAACGTCGCCCGCCGCGCCGACGAGCACGGAACCTGGATCACCGCGATCGACGACGACTGCCTGCCGATCTACTACGCCACCGTCAACCTGTGGAAGTTCCTCGGCGAGGGACTTCCCGACAAGCGGTGGGTGAGCATCGGCGTCTGCCAGACCGGCGACATGGAGGACCACCTGCGGCTGGGGCGCGCGCTGGCCGACGGCATCGCCGCCACCGGGGGCCGCAGAGTCGTGCTCATCGCCTCCGGTGCGCTCTCGCACACCTTCTGGCCGCTGCGTGAACTGCGCGACCACGAGGCCAGCGACCCCGCACACGTGTTCAGCCCGCAGGCCCGCGCCGCCGACGAGGAGCGCATCGCCTGGTTCAAGGAGGGCCGCCACGACAGGGTCCTCCAGACCATGGGGGAGTTCTGGAGGTACAAGCCCGAGGCGAAGTTCTTCCATTACCTGATGATGGCCGGAGCCCTGGGCGAGGAGGCGTGCACCGCGCCCGCCCGCCAGTACGGCGAGTACGAGAACTCCATCGGCACCGGCCAGGTCCACCTGTGGTTCGACCGCCCCGAGGGCGGCTGGACCGCGCCCCACACCGACAAGGAGCCCGCCCGTGCCTGAGTACCGCCGTATCCTCCTCGACGGAGCCGCCGTCGAGTCCGTCCGGGACGGTGCCGAGCTGGTGGTCGGGGACGGCCGCCGCGTCAGGGTCGAGGACGCGCTCCACCTGCCGCCGGTGGCGCCCTCCAAGGTCGTCGCCGTGCACCTCAACCACCGCAGTCGGGTCGAGGAGTTCCAGATCCGGCTGCCCGCCGCACCCACCTACTTCCACAAGCCGGTCTCGGCGCTGAACTCCCACGAGGGCGCCGTCGTGCGCCCCGAAGGGTGCGGGTGGCTCAACTACGAGGGCGAGATCGCCATCGTCATCGGCCGCACCTGCCGCAACATCGCCCCGGAGGAGGCCGGGGAGTACATCGCCGGGTACACGGTCGCCAACGACTTCGGTCTGCACGACTTCCGCGACACCGACGCCGGGTCGATGCTGCGGGTCAAGGGCTCCGACACCCTGTGCCCGCTCGGGCCGGGCCTGGTCACCGGCTGGGACTTCCGGGGCAAGTACCTGCGCACCTACGTGAACGGGGAGCTGGTCCAGGACGGGTCCACCGACGAGATGCGGTGGGACATGCACTACCTCGTCGCCGACATCGCCCGCACGATCACCCTCGTGCCCGGGGACGTGCTGCTGTCGGGGACCCCGGCGGGCTCCCGGCCGGTCCGGCCCGGCGACGTGGTCGAGGTGGAGGCCGAGGGGCTCGGGCGGCTGCGCAACCGCGTCGTCAGCGGACCGACCCCGATCCGCGCGGACGTGGGCGCCCAGCCCACGGAGTCGGAGGAGGTCGTCTCCACGGCTCTGGGCGGTGACTGGGAGTTCCGTGGCGTGCGGCCGCCGCGGCGTTGACCGGAGCGGGGCCGGTCCCGCTCCGTGACGGCGGGGACGGGTAGGGTCACGCCCATGACCGACACATCGGACACCGCGCGGCCGACCACGTCCCGTTCACGCGAACGCGCTGGGCGGCGGGTCGGATACGGGGAGGGGCGCGCGGCCCTGCTCCGAGCCGCCGTCCGCGTCGTCGCCCGGCGCGGCCTGCGGCATCTGACCTACCGGGCCGTCGCGGAGGAGGCCGGGGTGACGCACGGCCTGGTCGTGCACCACTTCGGCTCACGCGATGCGCTCATCGAGGAGGCGCTGGCCTACGCGGTGCGCACCAGCGTGAGCACCAGTCTGCTGGAGTCGGGCAGCGGCCGGGTCGAGGACTTCGCGGCGGGGCTGTCGGAGCTGGTCGAGGCCGACCCCGACCTACAGGCGTTCCAGTACGAGTTGCTCTTGGAGGCGCGCCGCCGGCCCGAGCTCCGGGAGCAGGTGCGGGCCCTGTACGACGACTACCGGGCGGCGACCGAGCGGGAGCTGTCCCGGATCCTGCCCGCCGACGCCGGGCCCGGCCTGACCCGCTTGGTCTTCTCCGCGCTGGACGGCCTCGTGCTCTACCAGCTCACCCTGGGCGAGCGCGGGGACACCGACGCGGCCGTCGGCGAACTGCGCGAGCTGCTGCGCGGGCTGGCGGGGGAGCGGGGCGCACGGCAGGAGTAGCCGCGGAGCCGTTCGGGCGCCCCCGCCGTCCTCGGCGGGGGCGCCGTCGTGTCGCGGCCGTGTCGCGGAATCGCGAAGACACCCGCGCACCCCTTGCCATCTGGATAGTTCGCCGCCACCATGGGGTAACTCGTTTGGGTCAAAACGATATTTCCCCCACTCTTCCAAGCAGGTGATCCGCGTGGAACGCCAGAGCGTCGAGCCCCAGCGGCCGGCACCGACCTCTCCCGCACCCGCTCCGGGCAGGCTCAAGTCCGGAGCCGTCGGGGCGGCCGGGATCGTCTTCTTCGTCCTGTCCGCACAGGCCCCGCTGACCGGTGTCGCCGGGGCCGTCCCCATCGCCGTCGGCATCGGCAACGGGCCCGGCGTCCCCGCCGCCTACACCCTGGCGGGTCTGCTGATCCTGCTCTTCGCGGTCGGCTTCACCGCCATGGGTCGTCACGTCGTCAACGCGGGGGCCTTCTCCGCCTACATCGGCACCGGGCTGGGCCGAACCACGGGGTTGGGCAGCGCCGGGGTGGCGCTGTTCGCCTACTGTGCCATCCAGGCCGCCATGTACGGGCTCTACGGAGCCACGATGAGCGGGCTGGTCGCGTCCTTCACGGGCGCCGACACGCCCTGGTGGATGTGGTCCCTGCTGACCATGGCCGTGGTCCAGGCGCTGGGCGCGTCGGGTGTGGAGATCGGTGCCCGTGTCCTCATGGTCCTGGTGGTGGCCGAGTTCAGCATCCTGCTGGTGTTCGCGCTGGTCACCCTGGTCACCGGTGGCGGCCCCGAAGGCCTGAACCCCGCCGGCAGCTTCTCCGCCGACGCGCTGCTGCGGGGGGCGCCGGGGGTGGCCGTGATGTTCGCGGTCGCGTCCATGTTCGGCTTCGAGGCGGGCGCGATCTACGGTGAGGAGGCCAGGGACCCCGAGCGGACCGTTCCCCGGGCCACCTACACCGCCGTCATCCTCGTCACCGGGTTCTTCGCCCTCGCCTCGTGGATGCTGATCTCCTCCCACGGCGCGTCCGCCGCCACCGGGGCGGCACGGGCGAGCCTGGAGAGCGATCCGGCCGAGTTCGTCCTCACCCCGGTGGCGGCCCTCCTGGGCGGCTGGGTCCACGACGTGCTGCCCGTGCTCCTGGCGACGTCGCTCTTCGCCGGCATCCTCGCCTTCCACAACTCCGCCAGCCGCTACATCTTCGCCCTGGGGCGGGAGCGGGTGTTCAGCCCCCTGCTGCTGGTGGTCAACCGCCGCCAGGCGCCGTGGCTCGCGGGGGCGGTGCAGACCGCGCTCGCCCTGCTGCTGGTGACGCCGTTCGCCGTGCTGGGGCTGGACCCGGTCCTGACGCTCTTCTCCTGGTTCAGCGGCACGGCCGTTCTGGCGATGATGGCGATGTACCTGCTGACCTCGGTCTCGGTGATCGTGTTCTTCCGCCGCGAACGGGCGGACGAGCGGCGCTGGAGCACCCTGGTCGCCCCAGCGCTCGCGGCGGTCGGCCTGGCCGGCGCGGTCCTGCTGATCCTGATCAACTTCACGACCCTGGTCGGCGGCTCACCGGGCACCGCGGCGCTGCTGGCGCTGACCGTCCCGGCCGTCATGGCCGCCACTCTCGGGCTGGTCAGGGCCACGAGGCACAGGAGGCCCGCCCCGGTCGGGTGAGGGCGGCGGGCCCGGGCTCACACGGACGCGATCCGATCGAGGAAGGCGTCCACGAGAGCCCGGGCCCGCTCGCCGGCCTCGGCCTCCAGGGCGACGGTCCGGTCCACGAGCGCCGCGGGGTCGACCCCGCGGCGCTCGCACTGGGCCGCCCCGCCCGCCTCCAGCCAGCCGCGGATCATCCGCGCCGTGGCCTCTGGGTGGAACTGCACGCCCAGGGACCGTCCGACGCGGAACGCCTGGGGGCCGACGGCGGTGCGTGCCAGCTCCACCGCTCCGGGCGGCGGGACACAGCGGTCGTCGTGCCATTCGAGCCAGGGACCGGGGCCGACGAGGTCCGGGTCGTCGGTGTCGATCTCCGTCCAGCCGATCTCGGGGCGGGGCGCGGGCTCGACGGAGCCGCCCGTCGCCGCGGCCAGCACCTGGGCGCCGAAGCAGATGCCCAGGACGGGGACGCCCAGCCCGTGGGCCTCGCGCACGAGCGCGATCTCGCCGCCGATCCAGCGTCCGATGGTCTGCTCGTCGTAGACCGACCAGGGGGAGCCCATCGGCACGACCACGTCCCACCCGTGCGGGTCGGGGAAGTCGAACGCCACGTCGGGGGAGTCGAAGCGGTCCTCGGGGACGACCCTCAGGACCGTGGGGTCGTAGCCGCGCTCAGCGAGGCGTTCGCCCACCTGCCCGGGCTCGGTGATGTGCTCGTGGACGATGATGAGCGCGCGCACGCGGCTCCCTTCTCCCGTGTTGTTCGTACGGGCCCAAATGATACGCCCGGACGTCTTGTGCGGGAACAGTCGGGCTCATATCGTTTGGAATCAAACATATTTTCCGTCCCGCGGAGGCCACGAGTGCTGGAGATCACCCACGACGAGCTGACGCACCGCGCCGCGGCGCTCGCCCCGCCCACGCACCACCACATCCACGGCGCCGACGAACCCGGCGGCGGCCGGACCTACCCGGTGGTCTCACCCCGCGACGGCCGCGTGCTGACCGAGGTCGCCGACGGGGGTCCCGCCGAGGTCGACGCCGCCGTGGCGGCGGCCCGCCGCGCCTTCGACACCGGCCCCTGGCCGCGCCTGTCGCCCGCCGACCGGGGCCGCGCCCTGGTGCGCCTGGCCGACCTGCTGGAGGAGCACCGCACCGACCTGGCCCTCACCGTCAGCCTGGAGATGGGCAAGCCCGTCACCGACGCCCACGCCATCGAACTGCGGGCCGCCATCGCCACCTTCCGCTGGTACGGGCAGCTCGCCGACAAGCTCACCGACGAGATCCCGCACACCGATCCCGCCGCGCTCGCCCTCGTCACCCGCGAACCCGCCGGGGTCGTCGGCGCGGTCGTCCCGTGGAACTTCCCCCTCACCCTGGCCTCCTGGAAGATCGCTCCCGCCCTCGCGGCGGGCTGCACCGTGGTGCTCAAGCCGTCGGAGGCCACCCCGCTGTCCGCGCTCACGCTCGGCCGCCTGGCCACCGCGGCGGGGCTGCCGCCCGGGGCCCTCAACGTCGTGACCGGCGACGGCCCCACCGCGGGCCGGGCCCTGGGGCTGCACGCCGACGTCGACGTGCTCGCCTTCACCGGCTCCACCGCCGTGGGCCGCCACTTCCTGCGCTACGCCGCCGACTCCAACCTCAAGCGCGTCTGGCTGGAGCTGGGCGGCAAGTCACCCAACATCATCCTCCCCGACGCCCCCGACCTCGACCTGGCCGCCACCACCGCCGCCTGGGGGATCTTCTTCAACCAGGGGCAGATGTGCACGGCCCCCTCCCGGCTCCTCGTGCACTCCTCGATCGCCGAACGCGTCACCGAGGCCGTCGTCGAACACGCCCGCGCCCTGCGCTTGGGAGACCCCCTCGACCCCGCGACGACCATGGGGCCCCTGGCCGGGGCGGCCCACCTCGAACGGGTCCTGGAGCACGTCGCCGCCGCCCGCGACGGGGGCGCGCGCCTGCGGACCGGCGGCGCGCGCACCCTGACGGAGACCGGCGGCGCCTTCCTGGAACCCGCCGTCCTCGACCGCGTCGACCCCTCCTCCCGCCTGGCCAGGGAAGAGGTGTTCGGCCCCGTCCTGGCCGTGCTCACCTTCGACGACCCCGACGAGGCCGTCGCCCTCGCCAACGACACCGACTACGGCCTGGCCGCGGGCGTGTGGACGGCCGACCTGTCCACCGCGCACCGCATGGCCCGCGCCCTGCGGGCCGGGACGGTGTGGGTCAACTGCTATGAGGAGGGCGACCTGACCGTGCCGTTCGGCGGGATGAAGCGGTCCGGCAACGGCCGCGACAAGTCCGTCCACGCCCTGGAGAAGTACACCGAGCTCAAGACCACCTGGATCCAGCTGTGACCCGCCCGCTCATCGCCGTCCCCGCCCGCTTCTCGGCCTCCGCGTCCGCCCTGCGGTACGCCGCCGAGGTCAACGCCCGCGCCCTCGTCGAGGCCGTCTGGCGGGCCGGGGGCGAGCCCGTCACCCTCCACCCCGCCGACCCCGGCGGAGTGGGCGGGCGGCTCGCGCGCTTCGACGGCCTCCTGCTGCCCGGCGGAGGCGACCTGGCCCCGCACCTGTACGGCGAGTCCGACGCGCACGCCAGCGTGTACGACGTCGACGACGAGCAGGACGCCTTCGACCTGGCCGCCGCCGGGTGGGCCCTGGGGGCGGACGTTCCGCTCCTGGCGGTCTGCCGCGGACTGCAGGTCGTCAACGTCGTGCTGGGCGGAACCCTCGAACAGGACATGGGAGGCGCCGGGCGCGAGCACCGCCACGTCGTCCATCCCGTCGCCCTGGAGCCCGGTTCGCTCGTGGCCGCCGCCACCGGCGAGGGCAAGGTGGAGGCGTCCTGCTACCACCACCAGCGGGTGGCCCGGCCCGGCGAGGGCCTGACCGTCACCGCTCGCGCGGCCGACGGCACCGTGGAGGCGCTCGAACTCCCCGGACGCCGGGGATGGTTCGCCGCCGTGCAGTGGCACCCGGAGGACACCGCGCGCACCGATCCCGCCCAGCGGCGGCTGTTCGACGCGTTCCTGGCCGCCTCGCGGGAGGACTAGGCCCGGGGGCGGCGCCCGCTGCGGCGCCGAGCGGGCTCGGCGCCGTCGAGCAGTTCGAGTCTGCGCTGTTCGCCGTGCTCCTCGACCTGGACCACCACCCGCCGCAGGAGGTCGGCCAGTGTGCCGCACTCCTCGTCGCCGAGGCGGGCGGTGACGAAGGCCTCCTCCTCGTTGAAGGCGGGGAAGACCCGGCCCATCAACTCCTCGCCCCGTTCGGTCAGGGTCAGGAGTACCAGGCGGCCGTCGGTCGGGTGCTTCGAGCGTCGGAGGAGGCCCCGTGCCTCCAGCGTGCGGGCCACTCCCGTGAGCGTCCCCTTGGAGATCCCGGCCTCCTCCGCCACCGTGCGCGTCTCGGACTCGCCCCAGACCCAGACCACCCACAGCACGACGAACGCCGTCCACGTCAGGTCGCTGTCGCGCAGCACGGTGTTCTCCAGGTGCTGGCGCACCGCCGAGGCCGCACGGTAGATGTTGGCGACGGCCGCCATCTGCTCCCGGTGGATCGGGACGCCGCCGAGCTTGGCCCGCGCCAGCTTCTCGGCCTCGGTGATGGATCGCTGGCTGGGCACGCGGGCACGCTCCTTCGACGCGGGGTCGTTCGGTGTCAAAGTGTAGGGCCCGTTCGGGTTCGGCCCCCGAAGAGCGGGCGGGTGCCGAGCGAGGCGGTCCGGGGCGCGGTGACACCGGTCGCGGTCTCACCGCCGGCGGCTCCGGAGACGGGTACACAGGTTGAACGACGAGCCAGTACTGCGACGAGTGGCAGGTGGGGATACTGGCGGTGAGGGACAGACCAGAGAGGCCGATCCTGTAGAGGCGATACGTCATGCCGCAGTCCTATCCGCGCTTCCTGTGGGTCCGGCGCGACGGGAGTCCCCGGTTCGCGGTGAGCGCGCGCAGCGTCGCCGGTCAGATGTTCGTCCTCCAGGTGCTGGTCGTGGTGGTGCTGGTCGCCATGGGGGCGGCGGCCCTGGTGCTGCAGAGCCGGTACGACAGCGAGCGGGGGGCGAGCGCCCGGTCGCTGGCCGTCGCCGAGACCTTCGCGCAGGCGCCGGGGATGCAGGAGGCACTGGCGTCCGACGATCCGTCGGCGGTGCTGCAGCCGCGCGCCGAGGAGGCCCGGGAGGGGTCGGACGTCGACTTCATCGTGGTGATGACCCCTGAGGGCACCCGCTACACCCACCCGAACCCCGAACGCATCGGGCAGACCTTCATCGGCACCATCGAACCGGCCGCCGCCGGAGGGATCGTCACCGAGACGTACACCGGCACCCTCGGCCCCTCCGTGCGCGCCGTGGTCCCCGTCACCGCGGAGGACGGCGAGGTCGTGGGCCTGGTGGCCGCCGGCGTCACCCTGGAGAGGATCGGCGCGACCGCCGGGAAGCAGTTGCCCCTCCTGCTCGGCGGCGCGGTGGTCGCGCTCGTCCTCGCCACGGGCGGGGCGGCGCTGATCGGCCGTCGGCTGCGGCACCAGACGCACGGGCTGGGGCCGACCGAGATGACCAGGATGTACGAGCACCATGACGCGGTCCTGCACTCCGTCAAGGAGGGCGTCCTGATCACCGACGGGGACGGTCGCCTGGTGCTCTCCAACGACGAGGCGGACCGGTTGCTCGGACTGCCTCCGGAGGCCACCGGCCGACCCGTCGACGAACTCGGCCTTCCCGCGTCCATCGCCGCGCTGCTGATCTCCGGACGCGTCGCCACCGACGAGGTGCACCCCGCCGGAGATCTGCTGCTGGCCGTCAACCAGCGGACCACGGAGCTGCGGGGAGCGCCGCGGGGAAGCGTCATGACGCTCAGGGACACCACGGAGCTGCGCGTGCTGTCCGAAAGGGCCGAACTCGCCAGGAAGCGCCTCAAGCTGCTGTACGACGCCGGAGCGGGCATCGGCACCACACTGGATGTGGCGCGGACCGCCGAGGAGCTGGCCCGGGTGGCCGTCCCCCGCTTCGCCGACTTCATCGCCGTCGACCTGGCGGATCCCGTGCTGCGAGGCGAGGAACCCGGTCCCGACCGTGCCGTCGTGCGCCGGATCGCCCTGCGCGGTGTCCGGGACGACCCGCCGCTCTACCAGGTGGGGGAGCTGATCGAGTTCGTGCCGTCCAGTCCGCAGGCGAGGGGGCTCGGCAGCGAGCAAGCCGTGCTGGTGCCCGACCTGACGGACGCCCCCGCGTGGCGGGCCCAGGATCCCGAACGCGCCGAGAAGATCATCGAGTACGGGATCCACTCGCTCATCGCGGTCCCGCTGCGTGCCCGGGGGACCGTGCTCGGAACGGCCACCTTCCTCCGTTCGGAGAAGCCCGCCCCCTTCGACGAGGACGACCTGTCCCTCTCGGCGGAGCTGGCGGCCCGCGCGGCGATCTGCATCGACAACGCCCGCCGCTACACCCGCGAACACACCATGGCGGTGACGCTGCAACGCAGTCTGCTCCCACGGGAGCTGCCCGAACAGAACGCCTTCGAGGTCGCCCACCGCTACCTGCCCGCGCACGCCGGAGGGGCGGGCGGGGACTGGTTCGACGTCATCCCGTTGTCCGGCGCGCGCGTGGCGCTGGTCGTCGGCGACGTCGTCGGCCATGGCATGCACGCCGCCGCCACGATGGGCCGTCTGCGCACCGCCGTCCACAACTTCTCAAGCCTGGACCTGCCGCCGGACGAGCTCCTGGCGCGCCTCGACGAGCTGGTCATCCGCATCGATCTGGAGGAGTCCGCCGCGCCCGACAGGGTCTCCGACCGCACCGTCGCCGACGGGCTGATCGGAGCCACCTGTCTGTACGCCGTCTACGACCCGACCTCCGGGCGCTGTGTCCTGGCGCGCGCCGGCCACCCCCTGCCCGCACTGGTCGACCCCGACGGCACCGTGACCTTCCCCGAGTTGCCCGCCGGGCCGCCCCTGGGCCTGGGCGGCCTGCCCTTCGAAGCCGATGAGCTGCTGCTGCCGGAGGGCAGCCAACTGGTCCTGTACACCGACGGGCTGCTGGAGGACCGCGACCGGGACATCGGCTCAGGCCTCAACCGGCTGCGCCGGACGCTGGCCGCCGCACCCGGCCGGACACCGGACGAGACCTGTCGGGAGGTGTTCGGCTCGCTGTTGACCGACCGGCCGGAGGACGATGTCGCCCTGCTCATCGCCCGCACCCGCAGGCTGCCCCCGGACCGGGTCGCCGAATGGGACGTGCCCGTGGACCCCGCGGCCGTCGCCCCCGTCCGCGCCTCCGTCGCACGGCAGCTGACCGCCTGGGAGCTGGACGACAGTGCGTTCGTCACCGAACTGATCCTCAGTGAGCTGGTCACCAACGCCATCCGCTACGGCCGCGGCCCGATCCGGGTTCGCCTGCTCTACGACCGCTCCCTGATCTGCGAGGTCTCCGACGCCGCGAGCACCGCCCCGCACCTGCGTTACGCGGCCAGCACGGACGAGGGCGGCCGCGGCCTGTTCCTGGTCGCGCAGCTCGCCGAACGCTGGGGCACCCGCTACACCGCCGAAGGCAAGGTCATCTGGGCCGAACAGTCCCCGAACGGCCGACAGGACCAGCTCGTCGGCGCGGGCGACCTGGACCTGTTCTGAGTTCGGTTCGGGCGCCGAGGGGCTTCCGGGACGCGACCCCGGAAAGCCCCTCGGCGCCGCGCGGTCAGCCGCGGAAGCGCAGCACCGGTTTGAGCACGCGGCCCGCCTCGGCGTCGGCCGCCGCCTCGTTGATCCGCTCCGGCGGGTAGGTCCGCACCATGCGGTCGAACGGCAGGCGGCCCTGGCGGTGCAGCTCGACCAGACGCGGGACGAACGTGTCGAGGTCGCTGTCGCCCTCGATCACCCCGCGCACGGTGCGGCCCTGGAGGAGGTCGTTGACGTCCAACGCCACCTCGCTGCCCATCGGCGGGGCGCCGACCACGGCCACACTCCCGGCGACCGCGAGCGCGTCCACGGCCTGGCGCAACACCGCCGGCACCCCGCTGGACTCCACCGCGGCATCGGCCCCGCCCCCGGTGAGCTCGGTGATCCGGGCCACCGGGTCGTCCTCGGCGGCGTTGACCGTGTGGGTGGCGCCCAGCTCCCGGGCCAGTTCCAGCCGGGAGGGCACGACGTCGACCGCCACGATCGGGTGGGCGCCGGTCAGCGCGGCGGCCATCACGGCGGACAGTCCCACCGCACCCGCCCCGAACACCGCCACGCTCTGTCCCTTCTCAGGTCGGAGCACGTTGAGGACCGTCCCCGCCCCCGTCTGCACACCGCAGCCCACGGGCGCCAGAGCGGCCAGTTCGTCCTCGTCGCGGACGCGCACGGGAACGACGCCGCGCTGGTCCACCACGGCCCGGTACGCGAACGACGACTGTCCGAAGAACCGGCCGCCGACCGGCTCGCCGTCGGCCCCCGTGATGGGCGTGGTCCCGTCGGGACGCCGCCCGGAGAAGTTGCGCGGCAGGAACGCGGCGCAGTAGGCGGGGTGTCCGGCGGCGCAGTTCGCGCACCCTCCACACGAGCTGAACGACAGCAGGACGGTGTCGCCCGGTTTGGCGCGGGTGACGTCCGCGCCCACGGCCTCCACGACCCCGGCGCCCTCGTGCCCGAGGACGGCGGGGAGCGGGACCGGCAGACCGCCGTCCCGGGAGGTCAGATCCGTGTGGCAGATGCCCGCGGCCACGACGCGGACCAGGACCTCGTCGGGACGGGGGTCGTCCAGGCTGACCTCCGCCCAGCCGAAGTCACCGGTGCCGGGCCGGGCCACGGCCGCCCGTGTGGTCACCATGAGGGCTCCTTTCATGTGCGTTGGAGGGGAAGGGAGAGTCAGAAGGGGTAGACGGCGGCCCGGGTGCGGACGGTGATCCAGCGGGTCTCGGTGAACGACTCGATGTTGGCGGCGGGTCCGCCGACCCGGCCGAACCCGGAGTTCCCGACGCCGCCGAACGGGGAGACCGCCTCGTCGTTGACGGTCTGGTCGTTGATGTGCGCCATTCCCGAGGGGATGCGTTCGGCCAGGGCCATCCCCTTGCCCACATCGGAGGTGGTGATGCCCAGGCTCAGCCCGTACTCGCTGTCGGCGGCCAGCTCGGCGGCCTCGTCCAGCGTGTCGAAGGCCAGCACCGGGGCGACCGGGCCGAACACCTCCTGCGCGTAGGCGGGCATGTCCCGGGTGACGTCGGCGAGCACGGTCGGCCGGTAGAACAGCCCCTCGTGGGTGCCGCCCGCGGCCAGTCGGGCGCCCGCCTTCACCGTGGCGGTGACCAGCTCGTGCACCCGCTCCACCTGGCGGGCGTCGATGATCGGGCCCAGCGCGACCTCTCCCGTGGCCGGGTCGCCGACCGGCAGCGCCTCCGCCTTGGCGGCGAGCCGCTCGACGTACTCCCCGGCCAGGCTGGAGTGCACCAGGTGGCGCCCCGAGGCCATGCAGATCTGTCCCGAGTGCAGGAACGAACCCCACGCGCCCAGCCCGACGGCGGCGTCCAGGTCGGCGTCGTCGAGCACGATGAACGCCGAGTTCCCGCCCAGCTCCAGGTGGGCCCGCTTGAGGTGGCGGGCGGCGAGCTCGCCCACGGCGCGGCCCGCCGCGGTGGACCCGGTGAAGGAGATGACCCGGACCCGCGGATCGGTCACCAGCGCCTGCCCGGTGTCGGCGCCGCCGGGCAGCACGTGCAGCAGGCCTTCGGGCAGTCCGGCCTCCTCGAAGATCCGCGCGATCGCCGCACCCGCGCTCACGGAGGTGCGCGGGTCGGGCTTGAGGACCACCGCGTTTCCCAGGGCGAGAGCGGGGGCGATCGAGCGCATCGCCAGGATCAGCGGGAAGTTGAACGGCGCGATCACACCGACCACGCCGACGGGCACCCGCCGGGTCAGGGACAGCCGGTCCTGGTCGGTGGGCAGCAGCTCGCCCAGGGGCGCCGAGGCCAGCGCGGCCGCCTCCTCGCACTCACGGACCGAGACGGACACCTCGATGGCCGCCTTGGCCGGGATCGACCCGGATTCGCGGATCAGCCAGTCCTGGACCTGACTGGCGTGGCTCTCCAGGACGTCCCCGGCGCGGCGCAGTACCCGGGCCCGTTCGCGGTGGGGCAGGGCGGCCCAGTCGCGCTGGGCCCTGGCCGCGCGCTCGGTGGCCTCGGCCACGTCGGCGGGTGAGGCGACGCCGACGCGGCCGAGTTCGGCCCCGGTCGCGGGCTCGGTGACGGGCGCGTCGGCGGCGGCGTCGCGCCAGCCGTCACTGAAGATCCGCCCGGTCCAGAGCTCGGGGTCGAGCAGGTCGGGGGTGTCGGTGGTCTCGGGAGTGCCGGTCGTCGGTCGCTGGGTCATGCCGGGTCCTTTGGTCGGTGGTGTCGGTGGTCAGGGGACGTCGATGGACAGGTGCCCGCCGACCGCGCGGGACACACAGGTGCACAGGGTTCCTCCGTCGGCCTTCTGGCGGTCGCTGAGGAACACGTCGCGGTGGTCGACCGGTCCGGTCGAGGAGAGCACCTTCACCTCGCACAGGCCGCACTCCCCCCGGAGGCAGTCGAACATCATGTCGGCGCCCGCCGCGCGCAGGGCGTCCAGCAGCGAGCTGGTGCGCGGGACGTCCGTGCTGATGCTCAGTCGGGGGATCTCGACCGTGAACGTCTCGGAGGGATGGTGCCCCACGCCGCCGAAGGTCTCGTGGCGCAGCGCGGCGGCGGGACGTCCGGCGTCGCGCCAGTGCCGTCGGAGTTCGTCGACCATGCGCATCGGTCCGCACACGTACGCCTCCGTGCCCTCCGGCTCGGCGCGCGCCAGCTCAGCCAGGTCGAGTCGGCCTCCCTCCTCGGAGACGGCGCAGGTGACGCGGTCGGGGTGGTCGGCGAGCAGGGCGTCGAGGAAGGGCATGCGCTCGCGGGATCGGCCGGCGTAGACCACGCGATAGTCCGCTCCGGAGCCGCGCAGGGTGCGCGCCATGCCGATGATCGGGGTGATACCGATCCCGCCCGCCACCAGCAGGTAGCGCTCCCGTCCGGGCAGCAGGTCGAAGCCGCGGAGCGGCTCGGACACGGTGAGGGCGTCGCCGGGCCGCAGCCCGTGCATGTAGCGGGAACCGCCCCGGCTGTCGGGGTCCAGTCGCACGGCCACCGCCAGCATCCCCCGGTCGCGGCCGTCGTCCACGAGGGTGTAGGAGCGGGTCTCGGGGCGGCCGTCGATGTGCACGGTGACGTCGATGTGGCTGCCCGGCGGGGGAACGATCGGTCCGAGGTCCCCGGGGTCGAGGACGATTCGGCGCACCTCGGGGGTGAGGGGGTCGGTGTCGCGGACACGCGTGTGGATCCACCGCGTCCTCCGTCGCCCGGCCATCAGAGTCCCGCCTCGGCGGCGACCATGCGGTCGAGCAGGCGGCGCACCCACATGCCGCCCGCGTCGATGTTGAGATTGTAGAAGTCGTAGTCGGGGTTGGCCTCGATCGCCCGCTGCTGGGCGTTGAGCATGGTCTCGTCCTCGAAGAAGACCCCCGACACCCCCTCGCGCAACTGGGTGGTGACGCGCTGGTCGCCCAGCTGGTAGTCGCGGGCGAAGGCCCAGAAGTAGTGGGAGGCGCGCTCGGTCTCGGGGGTGATGGTGTTGAGGACGTAGCCGTTGACTCCCTGACCGCGGTCGCCCTCGGGGGCGCCGGTCCCGGCCTTGGCCACCCCGACGTCGATGCAGATCGTCGAGGGCCTCTCGAAGCGGATGATCTGCCAGCGGTCCACCGGTCCGGAGTAGTCGGGGAAGCGTTCGGCCAGCTGGGCGGCCCAGAACGGCGGCGCCTGGATCCCGTGCATCCACCGGCTGACGGTGACGGTGGTGTCGGTGTGGGTGACCTCGAAGGGCACCTCGTTGAGCTCGGCGTTACCGATGCTGCCGCCGTGCAGGAACGTCTCGTGGGTCAGGTCCATCAGGTTGTCGAGGACGAGCCGGTAGTCGCACTCGGTGCGGATGGTCGTGCCGTCGCCGGCCCAGGCGGGGTCGTCGTTCCAGTGCATGTCGGGGACGAGGTCGGGGTCGGCCAGGGCGGGCTCGCCGGGCCAGATCCACACGTAGCGGTGGCGCTCGACCACGGGGTGGGACCGCACGCAGGCGCTCGGGTTGATGGTCTCCTGTGCGGGCATGTGGGTGGCGCGCCCGTCGGAGTCGTAGCGGATCCCGTGGTAGCCGCACTGGATCTCGTCCCCGACCAGCTGCCCCATGGACAGCGGGACCAGACGGTGCCAACAGGCGTCGGCCAGCGCGGTGACGCGGCCGTCGGCGCGCCGGTAGAGGACGACCGGGGAGTCGCACACGGTGCGGGCCAGCAGCGTGCGACCGACCTCGTGGTCCCAGGCGATGGCGTACCAGGCGTTGAGCGGGTAGGTGCGCGTCTCCTTCATGGGAGGCCTCCGGTTGGTCGTTCGGATCAGCGGGCGTCGATGTCGGTGAGGTCGCGGCGGCCGGTCTCCCCGGTGAACCAGATGGCGACGGCGCTGGCCAGACCGGCGGCCACGAGCATCCAGGAGACGCCGTGCGTGGCGGTGCCGCCGCCCGACGCGGTGAGGAGCGAGGCCGCGACCAGCGGGCTGAGCCCAGCCCCCAGCACGGTCGCCGTCTGGTAGCTCACCGACGCGCCGGTGTAGCGCAGGTGGGTGTCGAACATCTCGGCGAGCAGGGCGGCCATCGGCGCGTACATGGCGGTGAGCGCCACGGCGTGCGCGAGCACCACCCCCGCGATCAGCCCGGCCACAGCACCGGTGTTCACCAGCCAGAACGCTGGGAAGGCGGTGACCGCCACGGCCAGCGCGCCACCGAGGTAGACGGGCCTGCGGCCGACCCGGTCCGACAGCCTCGCGTAGAGCGGGGTGAGGGCGATGGCCAGGGTGGAGGAGACGACGACGGCGGTCAGCGCGGCCGACCGGCCGTGGCCGATGCCGATGGCGTAGGAGATGACGAAGGCCGTGAAGACACCCTGGGCCGCGAACGGCGCGATTCCGGCCACCACGGCCAGCACCAGGTTCCTGGGCCGGGTGAGCAGGACCTCCACGAACGGGAGGCGGCCGCGCGGGCGTTCGACGGGCGCGGGTGCGGCCTGCGCGAACACGGGGCTCTCGCTGATCCGCAGCCGGACGAACAGGCCGACGCCGATCAGCGCCACGCTGGCCAGGAACGGGACGCGCCAGCCCCAGGCCAGGAACTGTTCGTCGGGCAGCAGTCCGGCCAGGGTCAGGGCCAGGGTGGCCAGCACCGCCCCGGTGGGGGCGCCCATCTGGGTGACGCCGCCCCACACGCCGCGACTGCCC
Organism: Nocardiopsis sp. NPDC049922; assembly: GCF_040660275.1. Lineage (NCBI taxonomy): Bacteria > Bacillati > Actinomycetota > Actinomycetes > Streptosporangiales > Nocardiopsidaceae > Nocardiopsis > Nocardiopsis sp. NPDC049922. The sequence goes on from NZ_JBFAME010000003.1 coordinate 74,580, forward strand.
GGCGCCGCGTGTTCGACGGTCATCAGGGCGGCCCCGCCCCACTCGCCGCCGACCGCGACGCCCTGGACGAGCCGCAGCGCCACCAGGATCACCGGCGCGGCCAGGCCGATGTGCTCGTAGGTGGGCAGCAGGCCGATGAGGGTGCTGGCCACGCCCATGAGGATCATCGTGGTGAGCAGCATCCGCTTGCGGCCGAGCCGGTCGCCGAAGTGGCCGAAGACGATCCCGCCGAGCGGGCGGGCGACGTACCCGGCGGCCAGGGTGCCGAAGGAGGCGATGACGCCGACGAGCGGGTCGAGGTCGGGAAAGAACAGCGGTCCGAACACCAGCGCGGCGGCGGTGCCGTAGAGGAGGAAGTCGTACATCTCCACGGTGGTGCCGATGTAGCTGGACAGGGCGACGCGGCGGATCTCGCGCGGGTCGACCCGGGTGCCGGACCGGGGGTCTGGGGCCGGGGCCGCAGGAGTGGCGGAGGAGGTCATGGGGGATGGTGTCCTCTCGGTGGTGGCGCCGGGGCGCCCGGGCGTCAGGCGTAGTAGCGGTAGACGGCTTGCAGGACGCAGGCGGGCTTGTCGGCGCCCTCGATCTCGACGGCCCCGTCGACGGTGGCCTGGACACCGCCCCGGACGTCGGTGACCTCGGTCAGCCGCGCGGCCAGCCGCACGCGCGAGTCCACCGGCACGGGGGAGGGGAAGCGGACCTTGTTGAGGCCGTAGTTGACGGCCATGTCGATGCCCTTCATCTCCAGGACCTCGCCGAACATCGGGATGACGAGGGAGAGCGTGAGGTAGCCGTGCGCGATGGCGCCGCCGAAGGGGCCGTCCTTGGCCCGGTCGGGGTCGGTGTGGATCCACTGGTGGTCGTCGGTGGCGTCGGCGAAGGTGTCGACACGCCGCTGGTCGACGGTGCGCCAGGGGCTGTGGCCCAGGTCCGCGCCCGCGGCGGCGCGTAGTTCGTCGAGTCCGGTGACGGTGATCGGCATGGTGCGGTGTCCTTCGGGGTCGTGGTGGCGGGTGGTCAGGTGGCGCCGTGCTGTCGGCGCAGGTCGGCCTTGCGGAGCTTGCCGGTGGCGTTGCGGGGGAGTTCGTCGGTGAACACCACGGACCGCGGCACCTTGTAGCGGGCCAGACGGCCCTCGAAGTGGGCCAGGACGTCCTTCTCGGTGGGGTTGCTCCCGGGGCGGGGGACGACGACGGCGCGGCCGACCTCGCCCCACCGCTCGTCGGGGACCCCGATGACCGCGCATTCGAGCACGTCGGGATGCTCGTGCAGGACGTTCTCGACCTCGGCGGGGTAGATGTTCTCCCCGCCCGAGATGATCATGTCCTTGGCGCGGTCCACGATGTACACGAAACCCTCGGCGTCCGCCGTGGCGACGTCGCCGGTGCGGAACCAGCCGTCGGCGGTGTGGGCGCGGGCGGTGTCGTCGGGTCGTCCCCAGTAGCCGCGCATCACGTTGGGTCCCTGGACGACGATCTCGCCCGGTTCGCCGGGGGAGGCGTCGGTCAGGTCGGGGCGGACGATCCGCACGTCGGTGAAGACGCTCGGCCGCCCCGCGCTCCCGGCCTTGCGGACGCTGTCGGCGGCGCCGAGGACGAGCACGCCGGGCGCGGTCTCGGTCATGCCGTAGCCCTGGAGGAAGGTGAGCCCCCGCTCCTGGTAGGCGGCGATGGTGGACCCGGGGACGGGGGCGCCGCCCACCATCAGCACGCGGAGCGAGGACAGGTCGGCGTCGGCCCAGCCGGGGTGCGCGGCCAGGGCGTTGAACATGGCGGGCACGCCGAACATCCAGCTGATCCGCCGGGTGGCGAACAGTTCGATGACGCGCGCCGGGTCGAAGCCCGGCTCGACGACCACGCGGCCGCCCTTGAGCAGGGTGGGCAGGCAGGTCATGTTGAGCGCCGCGGTGTGGAACATGGGCGCGCTGACCAGGGTGACCTCGTCGGCGGTGACGTCCACGTCGATGAGGACGTTGACGCAGTTCCAGGTGATGTTGCCGTGGGTGAGTTCGGCGCCCTTGGGCTGCCCGGTGGTTCCGGACGTGTACATGATCATGCAGGTGTCGTCGAGGCCGACCGGCTCGTCCACGGCGACGGGCACGGCGGCGGCGATCAGCGTCTCGTAACCGTCGGGGGCGTCCTCGTCCACCGGGACCAGGACGCGCAGACCCGTCCCGTCGCGCAGTTCCCCCGCGGCCTGGGACTGCTCGGCGCCGTGCACCAGGACGCGCGAACCCGAGTCGTCGATCATGTACGCCAGCTCGGGGGCGGCCAGGCGGGTGTTGAGCGGCACGAACACCGCGCCCAGCCGCGCGGTCGCGAGCAGGGTCTCCAGCAGGGCCGGGTGGTTGGCGCCCAGGTAGGCGACGCGGTCGCCGCGCCGCACGCCCCGGCCGCGCAGCGCCGCGGCCAGTCGGGTGACGCGCTCGTGCAGCTCGGCGTAGGTGAACGACCGCTCCCCGTGGACGATCGCGGTGCGCTCGGGTGAGGAGCGCGCCCGCCGCGCGGTCCAGGAGCCGATCCCCTCGTCACGCATCGCCGCCTCCCTCCAGGCCCAGCAGCCGGGCCGCGTTGTGCTTGAGGATTTTGGGCCGTACCTCGGGCTTGATGTCCAGGCGCTCGAAGTCGGCCAGCCAGCGGTCGGGGGACAGGACGGGGTGGTCGGAGCCGAACAGCACCCGGTCCTGGAGCAGGGAGTTGGCGTAGCGGACCAGCTGGGGCGGGAAGTACGTGGGCGACCACCCGGACAGGTCGATGTACACCTGGGGCTTGTGCACGGCGACCGACAGCGCCTCGTCCTGCCAGGGGAAGGACGGATGGGCCATGATGATCGGCATGCCGGGGAAGTCGGCGGCCACGTCGTCCACGTACAGCGGGTTGGAGTACTTCAGGCGGATGCCGCCCCCGCCCGGGGCGCCCGCGCCGATGCCGGTCTGGCCGGTGTGGAACAGCGCGATGGCGCCCAGCTCCTCCAGGGCCTCGTACAGCACGTAGGCGGAGCGGTCGTTGGGGAAGAACTCCTGGAGGCTGGGGTGGAACTTGAAGCCGCGGACGCCGTACTCGGTGACCAGTCTGCGCGCCTGCCGCGCGCCCAGGCGGCCCTTGGCCGGGTCGATGCTGGCGAAGGGGATGAGCACGTCCGGGTGGTCGGCGGCGGCCTGGGCCACCTCCTCGTTGGGGACGGCGGGCAGGCCGGTGGTGGACTCGGTGTCGACGGGGAAGACGACGGCCGCCATGCGGCGCTCGCGGTAGTAGGCGGCGATCTCGGGCAGCGTCGGCTTGCGGTGGGCGGCGTCGGTCCCGAAGTAGGCGCTGGAGGCGTCGTGCAGGGAGTCGTCCAGGGACTGGTGGCCCTTGGCGGAGATCTCGGCGTGGGTGTGGACGTCGATCGCGGTGATGCTGTCGAGGTCGATGTTCATCGGGTTCCCTCCTCCGGGGCGGCCGGGGCCGGGATGCCGACGCTCTCGGGAACGCGGCCGAGCGTGGCGGGCCAGGCGGCGGCGATCTCTCCGGCGCTCCAGCCGCCGTCGGTGAGCGCGACGACCGTCTCGGCCGGGTGCGACCACAGGGAGAGGCGGTCGCCCCCGATCCCGACGCACTGGCCGGTGACCGAGGCGGCGGCGTCGGAGGCCAGGAAGGCGACCAGTCCGGCCGCGTCGTCGGGGGTGCCGAACCCCTCGCCCTTGCGCAGCCAGCCCGGCAGGGGTTCGCCGCGCTCGCGGGCGGCCTCGACGTAGGGCGCGAAGGCGGGAACGGTCTCGGTCATCGCGGTGGCGGCGACGGGGATGACGGCGTTGACGGTGATCCCGGCTCGGGCGCACTCCATCGACCAGGTGCGGACCATGGCGGCGATCCCGGCCTTGGCGGCGGCGTAGTTGGTCTGGCCGAAGTTGCCGCGCTGCCCGGCGGGGGAGCCGACCAGGACGAGCCGTCCTCCCCCGCCGCGTTCGCGCATGTGGGTGACGGCGGCGCGGGCGCAGGTGAAGGTGCCGCGCAGGTGGACGTCGATCACGGTGTCGAAGTCGTCGTCGGTCATCTTCCACAGCACGCGGTCGCGCAGCACGCCGGCGTTGGTGACCAGGACGTCGAGTCGGCCGAACTCCTCCACGGCCCGGTCCACGAGGCGTCGCGCGGTCGAGGCGGGTCCCACCGCCGCCGCCTCGGCGACGGCGGTGCCGCCCTCGGCGGTGATCGTGTCGACGGCCGCCTTGGCCGCCTCGGCGTCGGCGTCGTTGACCACGACCGCCGCGCCCGCGGCCGCCAGGCGTCGGGCGTAGGCCAGGCCGAGTCCGCGTCCGGCCCCGGTGACCAGCGCGCTCTTGCCCGACAGGTCGGTGCTGTCCGCCATGGGGGTCTCCTCGTCGATGTCGGTTCGGTGTCGGTGTCGGGGACGCGGCGGATCGTCGGAGTGAGGGCAGTCACTCGGTCCGCCGTTGGTCTCGAAGTTAGGCATAATTTAGATTGAAGTCAACAACTTGCCCAACTTTTACCGTGGGCGGCGCGGCTACGCTGATGCCGAAGGGAGAGCGCATGACGACTGAGGAGATCGAGGACTTCGAGGCGCCGGACAGGCCGACGGCCGCCGACGAGGGCTCCGGAGCGCGGCTGCGCCCGCAGTCGCTGATGCTGGCCTTCCTCGGCGACTTCGTGCTCGGCCGGGACGTCGGCGTGTTCTCCGGGAGCTTCATCGACGTCCTCGCCCGCGTCGGGGTGTCCGAGCACGCCGCCCGCTCCACACTGAGCCGGATGGCGCGGCGCGGCCACTTCCACCGGGAGCGGCACGGCCGCAGGGTCTACTACGGGCTCACCCGGCGCTGCGCCGAGATCCTCGCCGACGGTGAGCGGCGGATCTGGACGACCGGGGCGGTGAACCAGGACGCGGAGGCGCCGTGGACCCTCCTGGCGTTCTCCCTCCCGGAGGGGCGCCAGCGCGAACGCCACGACCTGCGGACCCGGCTGACCTGGGCGGGGTTCGGGCCGCTCCAGAACGGGCTGTGGATCGCCCCGGCCGAGCTCGACGCGTGCCAGGTCATCGACGGGCTCGGGATCGCCGACAACGTGCGGATCTTCCACGCGCGGCCCGCCGCTCCCACCGAAGTGGACCGGATCATCGCCGACGCCTACGACCTGGACGACCTGGCCGCCCGCTACCGGTGCTTCCTGGACCGGTGGGACACCCCGGACCCGATGCCGGAGGCCCCCGACGACCTGGCCCGACTGCTCCTGCTGATGGCCGACTGGCTCCGGACCATCCGCCGCGACCCGCGCATCCCGCTCGCGCACCTGCCCGACGACTGGCCCGCGGTCCGGGCCCAGAAACTCGTGTACGAGCTGCACGGGACCCACATCGTGCCCGCCCGGGTCGAGGCCGAGCGGATCCTGGACACCGTCCCCATGCCGCCCTCGGACTGAGCGCCGCCGTTCGACGGGGCGGTCGCGGACGCTGGAGCGGCGGCCCCCGTCCGGTCGGCGCGACGGTGCGCGGCACGACGGCGGCCGGGTATGGTCCGGGGCGCTCCCGCCTCCCGTCCGCCGCGGGAGCGCCCCGGGGTCTACGACGCCTCGTACACCAGGTCGCCCCGCACATAGGTCCGGGCCACCCGGGCCTCGTGGATCGCCTCGACCGGGCCCGCGAACGGGTCCCGGTCGAGTACCACCAGGTCCGCCAGGGCGCCCGGCCGGAGGGTCCCGGTGTCGTCGAGACGGTTGACGTACGCCGATCCCGCCGTGTAGGCGGCGATCGCCGTCGCCAGGTCCAGCCGCTGCTCCGGGAGGAACACCGGACCCGACTCCCCCGGAGAGACCCGGTTGACCGCGACGTGGATCCCCGCCAGCGGATCGGCGCTGCTCACCGGCCAGTCGCTGCCCGCCGCCAGGACCGCCCCGGACCGGTGCAGGGACCCGAACGGGTACTGCCACGCGGCCCGCTCGGGGCCCAGGAACGGGATGGTCAGCTCGTCCATCTGCGGCTCGTGCGCCGCCCACAGCGGCTGGATGTTGGCCGTCGCGCCCAGGGCGGCGAAGCGCGGCACGTCGTCGGGGTGGACGACCTGCAGGTGCGCCAGGTGCGGGCGGTTGACCGACGGCCCGTTGGCCTTCCTCGCCGCCTCGACCGCGTCGAGCGCGTCCCGTACGGCACGGTCCCCGAGCGCGTGGAAGTGCGTCTGGAAGCCGAGCCGGTCCAGCTCGGCGACGTGGTCGGGGAGCAGCTCCGGGTCGATGAAGCTCGTGCCCCGGTTGGCCGTGGCGCAGCCGCAGCCGTCCAGGTACGGGTCGAGCATCGCGGCGGTCCCCGTCTCGGCGATCCCGTCGAGCATGAGCTTGACGGAGTCCGCGCGGAACCGCCCGTGGGAGAGGGCGGCGCGCCGCTCGACGAGGTCGGGGATCTGCTCGGCCCCGCGCCCCCGGTCCCACCACAGCGCGCCGACGACCCGCGCGGTGAGCCCGCCCTCGCGTGCGAGCTCCACGTAGGTGGCCGACGGGTCGGGGATCCCGGAGAAGGACCCGACCAGGGCGTCCTGCCAGGCGGTGACGCCCAGGGAGTGCAGGTGCTCCTGTGCCCGCAGCAGCGCGGCGCGCAGATCGGACGGGGTCGGCTCGGGTGTCAGACGGCTGACCAGACCCATCGCCCCCTCCTGGAGGAGGCCCGTCGGCTCACCGTCGGGGTCGCGCTCGATCCGGCCGTCCGGGGGGTCGGGGGTGTGGCGGGTGATGCCCGCGAGTTCCAGCGCCCGGCTGTTGACCCAGGCCCCGTGGTGGTCGCAGTTGGGCAGGTAGACCGGCCGGTCCGGGACCACCGCGTCCAGATCCGACCGGTGCGGCGCGCCGCCCTCGAAGGCCTCCATCGACCAGCCGCCCCCGGTGATCCACGCGCGCTCGGGGTGCGCGGCGGCGTAGGCGGCCACGGCGGCGAGGGTCTGGGCCCTGGTCCCGGTCGCGGTCAGGTCGCACTGGACCATCTCCAGGCCGGCCGCGACGGGGTGCGCGTGCGCGTCCTGGAAGCCGGGCAGCAGGAGTCGGCCGTCGAGGTCGACCACCGTCGTCGACGGCCCGACCAGATCCCCCACGTCCTCGTTCCCGACGGCGGTGATCCGGCCTCCGGTCACGGCGACGCCGGTCGCGCCGCCCGACGGACCCTCGGGGGTCAGCACGGGGCCGTTGGTGAAGACGAGGTCGGCGTGTGGGGAGTTCAATGCGGTGTTCCCTTCGGTCGGTCAGCGGACGGAGGTCAGCTCGGCCTCGTCCGCCGCGGCGGACTCCGAGGCGCGGAGGAAGTAGGGGGAGCGGCGGACGTAGCGGGCCCAGGCGGCGGTGGCGATCCCGGTCGCGACCATGGCGATCGGGATCGACAGCAGGAACCAGCCGTTGTCCGGATCCACCGCGAAGTGGTCCGTCGAGGTGGCGAAGGACCAGCACAGGTAGCCGGTGATCCCGAGGACGACCGACGCGCCCACCAGCGGCAGGACCACCGCGCGCAGACCGGCGCGCGGCGACTCCCGCACCAGGTGCCGGAACCGCACCGCGGCCGCGAGCGCGGTCAGCGCGTAGATCAGCGCGACGAGGATCCCGACCGAGTTGACCGTCGCCATGATCACGTCGGCGAGCCGGGGGATGACCAGGGACAGGACGGCGACGCCCGCCGCGACGGCGCCCAGCGTCAGGGTCCCCGCGGCCGGGGTCCCGAAGCGCGGGCTGACCCGCGACCACAGCGGACCCAGCGTGCGGTCCCGGCTCATCGCGAACATGCCGCGGGCGGTGGGGATCACGCCGGACTGGAGCGAGGCCACGGCGGAGAACATCAGCGCCACCAGGGGCAGCGCGGCCAGCGGCTGGTCGGCGAGGTGACCGGCGAAGACGGCGAGCCCCTCGGGGCCGGTCGCGGTGAGTTCCTCGGCGGACAGCACGCGCTGGAACGCCACGGAGCCGAACAGGAACAGGGCCAGCGTGGAGAACAGCGTGAGCAGTCCGGCCCGCGAGGCGTCCCTCGGGTCGCGGACCTCCTCGCTGACGCTGAACGCCGCCTCGAACCCCCAGTAGCAGAACACCGACAGCAGCAGGCCCTGCGCCAACACCTCGACGGAGGGGAGCGCGAACGGGTTGAACCAGTCGAGAGTGAACGGGTTGGGGCCGACGGCGATCCCGTAGCCGAGGAACCCGAGCAGGACCGCGTACTCGAACACCAGCAGCCCGCCCTGGAGCCGGGCCGCCGCGCGCAGGCCGGTGACCGCGGTCAGCGTGACGCCGACGAGGACGACGACGCCCACCATGACGGACTGCGCCGTCGACCCCGGGTCCAGGACCAGCCCTCCGACGCGGTCGACGCCCGCCATGAGGATCGTCTGGAGGATCGCGGACCCCGTCACGGCCGTCGTGTAGGCGAGGAAGGCCACGGTGGCGACGATCATCGTCCAGCCCGCGAGGAACCCCAGCCAGGGGTTGAGGGAGCGGCCGACCCAGACGTAGGTGTTGCCCGCGTTCGGCTCGACCTTGTTGAGCTGGGTGTAGGCCCCGGCGATGCAGAGGATGGGCAGGAAGCCCAGGAGCATGATCGCGGGCAAGTGGGGGCCGACCACCATGGCCATCGCGGTGAGGCCGATGCCGATGCTCGTGGTGGCCGCCGTGCTGGACGCCGCGATCGCGACGCCGTCCAGGACGCCGATGGACCTGCGCAGGGGTGGAGGGACAGCCGGGGTGGTCGTCATGCCGGGCTCCGTTCGCTGGGGGACCGTCCGGTGAACGGCAATGGAACACGGCGGCCTCTTCACAGGTCAATGCCGTTGTCATAAGCTGCCACCGGCAGAGGCCGACCGAGGGAGGGCCGATGAGCGACCGAGTGGTGCCGCCCGACGCGCGTCGGAGGAGGCGGCCGACCAAACAGGGGGTCGTGCTGTCGGAGGAACTGATCGTCGAGACGGCGTTGCGGCTGGTCAGCGAGCACGGTGCCGACGCCCTGACGGTTCGGCGCCTGGGCCTGGCACTGGGAGCCGACCCCAGCAGCCTCTATCGGTACTTCCGCAATGCCGACGATCTGCTGTTGGCCGTGGCCGACGCGCTGATCGGTCGCGCTCTGCGGGACTGGGCGCCCTCCGGAGACTGGTGCGCCGACCTGCGTGAACTGGGTCGACGGCTGCACGCCGGTGCCCTGGCGCACCCGCAGGCGACCGTGCTGAGCGCGTGCCGCGTCACCGGTCGCGCGCACGAGATCCGGGCGGTCGAGACGGCGCTGGGCCTGTTGCGCGGAGCCGGGTTCCCCGACGCCGAGGCGGTGCGGATCTACCACGCGTTCATCGACCAGGCGCTGGGCTTCGCGGCTCTGGACGCCGCCAACGCCGCCCTGCCCCAGGCCGCGCACGACGCGGAGGAGGAGGCGTGGCGGACGACGTACGGCGGACTGTCGGAGCGGACCCACCCCAACATCGCCGCGACGGTGCCGCTGCTGGCCGCCACCATGCGGGGCAGCGCCTACCCGACGGCGCTGAACATGCTGCTCGCGGCGGCCGAGGCCCGCCTGGCGGTCCACACCCGGCAGGGATGAGCCCCGGAACCGCTATGCACGCGAGGGGGGCTCACCCGGCGGATGGGGCCCCGCGTGGATGTGGACCTGCCCGATGTTCCCGGCCTGGACGACGGTGCCGTGCGCGTCACCGTGGACCGTGTTCACCGTTGCGGGGTGCCCCCGTGGCCCGTGGGGTGGTGCGTCCGGGGCCGAAGCCGACCACCTCCGCTCGGCCCGGTGTCTCAGCTCCTGCACGACCAGGTCAGCGACGCCCGAGGCGACCCTGCAGGCGAACACGCCGACCGCGATCGCCAGGAGGTACAGCAGGAGTGCGGCGGGGCTGAGCGGCGGATTCTGGGCATGCTCGGCGAGGGGCGGTCCCCCGGGTAAGAGGGGCGAGAGCCAGGATCCGGTGAGCCAGTGCCGTGCACCCTTCGGTCGACGGTCGGTACGCGTTCCGTGACACTACACCGCCCGCCCGACACACCGCGAGACCGGGTGGCAGCACCCGGACCCCGGTGGATCGCCGGTCTCACCCGCGTGAGGATCCCGCGACCGAGCCCCGCACGCCCGGTGGGTCTGTGCCCCCCGCCCCGCGTCCGAGGATGCTCCGTCACCGGCCGAGAGCGACCCCCGCGTGTCAGCGCTCCTTCGTGCGCTCGGAGTGCCCCAGCTCGCGGTCGGGGGCGATCCGGTCCCGGATGAGCCGCTTGAGCTCGGCCGCGTCGGTGAAGGCGGCGTCGGTCGTGCGCGACCACACGCTCTCCCCGTCCAGCCGCACCTCGAACACGCCCCCGGTGCCGGGGACGAGCGCGACCTCGCCCAGGTCCCCCTCGAACGTCGTCAGCAGCTCCTGTGCCATCCACGTCGCCCTGGGGAGCCACCGGCACTGCGTGCAGTACTCGATCTCCAGCCGCGGCTGCCTGTCCACCATGTATCCCAGAATGCCACGCCCGGCGATCGTGACGTCGATCGCCCCGCCTCCCGTCCGGCGTGCCTTCCGCCTCTGGTAGACCGGTGCCATGAGTGTCGCAGCGTTGCAGGAGTTGCTGGAGAGGTTCGCTGACGCCCGAGACTGGGGTCCCTACCACACGCCCAAGAACCTCGCGATGGCCCTGTCCGGCGAGGCCGGCGAGCTGGTGGCCGAGTTCCAGTGGCTGACCGCCGAGGAGTCCGAGCGGGTCATGGCCGACCCGGACAAGGCGACGGCGGTCCGCCAGGAGATGGCGGACGTGTTCTGCTACCTGCTGCGCCTGGCCGACGTGCTCGGGGTCGACCTGGACGCGGCCGTCCGCGAGAAGGTCGCGATCAACGAACACCGCTTCCCGGTCCCGCGAGCCTAGGCCCGGCGCGTCGCCGCCCCGGCCGGATCGGGGCGGCTCCGGGTTTCCCGCCCCCGCGCCCGCCCGCCGCCGGGGAGAGTGGTAGGACGGTGTCCGCCGTCGGGAGCCGTCCCGCGCCGTCGGGCCGAGACCGACCGCGAGACCGCACTCCGTGCCGGAGCCGGGCCACCGCCCGCCGAGGAGTGGGTGAACGGAGGGGCAGTGGACGTTCTGGCGTTGGGGAGACGGGAACGCGTCGCGTGGGCGCGAGCGGTCCGCCGGTACGCGGTGCCGAGGTGGATGATCGAGCGGGCGACCGAGCGGCGTCTGGCCGGGGACTGGAGGGGCGCGTGCGCCGCCGCCGGTGTGGACGTGGCCTTCGACCCCGCGGAGGCGGCGAACCGCCACGGGACCGAGTTCGCCGCCGCGCTGGAGGACGACCTCCTCCACCTCGCCCCCGACCTGGTCCGCTGGCACCTGCCCCGGGGCGAGCCGACGCACACCACGATCGCCCCCGGCCAGCGGATCCTGTTGTCGTGGCCGGGAGACTCCACGGACGCGGAGCGGCCCCTGCTGGTCGTGCGCACGCCCCGGTGGGCGGTGCTCGGGTCACAGCGTCTGACCCTGGGGCTCGACCGCCCCGCCGACCCCGGGAGGGGGCGGTACGCGACCCACCCGACCATCGACCGGCCGCACGCCGCGTTCTGGCGCGGCGTCACGCACGCCTGGACGACCTCGCGCCACCTGTGGGACGCCAGGAAGGCCCCTGAACTGCGCGAACGTATCGGGGGGAACGGGGAGCGCGCGCCGTTTCTGAACCCCGACGGCACGCCCCGCGCCGTCGCCGACCCACCCGCCACCGATCAGGGGAGCCACGACCCCGTGGCGTTCACCGAGTGGGTCGTCCAGACGTATGAGCGCGGGGACGTCGTGGAAGCCCTCGCCGCCGCTGGAGTGGACGCCCGGTTCCCCATGGGGTGGCTTCCGGAGGGTCGGCGCGGCTGGGGGGACCCGCCGCTGCGCCTTCCGCTCGACCCGACCCGGATCGGGCCCGAGACGCGGAGGCTGGCCGAGGCGGGTCACGAACCCCGGTTCTGGATTCCCTTCGACGATCGCACCGTGGTGAGGGTGAGCCTCGACGGGACGGACCGGGTCCGACTGCGGCTCGGCTCCCACGACTCCCTCTCCCCCTGGGGTGTCCTGCTGCCCGAGGCGTGCTGGCAGCGGTCGCCGGACCTGGACCTGCTCCGCGACGGAGGAGCGTCCCCCGACGAGCTGCATCCGCTGGTGCGCGAGGCCCTCGCCCCCGGGGCCCCCGATCCGACCGGTCCGGTGGGGCCACCGGAACCCGACCCGCCCGCTCCCGTGCGGATCCGCTGTCAGGGCACGTGGCACGAGATGGCCTTCGCCGACGGAGAACTGCGCGACTCGCATGGTCGGCGGGAGGACCGCGAGGCCGCGCCCGGGGACCTCGGAGAGCACGGCGCCGGGTGCCTCGCCGTTCGCGAGGCGTGGTCGACGGGCAGGGGCTGGCTGCCCGAACCGTGGGTCGCCCAACGCCAGGGCCTGTTCCAGCGGATCCAGCACGGCGACACCCCCGGCGTCCTTCGGCTGCTGGACGCCGGACTGGACCCTCGCGTGCGCGACGACCTGGGCCGCACACCGCTCCACCTGCTGAGCAGGGTCGACCACGAGGAGGTGCTGCCGAGACTGCTGGCGGCCGGACTCGACGTCGAGGCCCGGGACGACGAGGGGCGCACGCCGCTGTTCACGGCCGTGGCGGAGTACGGCTCGTGGCGGCTCGTCGAGGATCTCGTGGAGGCGGGCGCGCGCTACGACGTCGTCTGCGCGATCGACGGGCGCAGATCGTCGCTGCCCGTGCTCATCTACCGGATGGGCCGGACCGACCTGTTGCTCCTGTCGACCAGGATCGTGAAGGAGTACCCAGAACTCGGGCGGGTGTGAGCGTGGCGCGACCCGCCGCCACCGCGAGCGGGGCCGTTCCCTTCCACCCCGGGGCGTTTCACCCGCCACAATGGAGGGCATGTCGCAGCGCAGTCCTCGCACCCGGTCCGCCCACGCCACGCAACCCTGTCCGTGCGGCCGTGACGCCGCCTACCAGGACTGCTGCGGACGCCTGCACGCCGGGCTCGCGTCCGCCGCCACGGCCGAGGACCTGATGCGGTCGCGCTACAGCGCCTTCGCCGTCGGCGACGAGGCCTACCTGCTGCGCAGCTGGCACCCCGACACCCGGCCGCGCCGCCTCGACCTCGACGCCCGGACCGAGTGGGTGCGCCTGGAGGTCCTCGGCGCCACGGGCGGCACGCCGTTCCACAACGAGGGCACGGTCGACTTCCGCGCCGTCCACCGCGAGGGCGGCCAGGAGTTCGAGCTCCGCGAGCACAGCCGGTTCGTGCGCCACGAGGGCGCCTGGGTCTACCTCGACGCCCTTCCCGAGTAGCGCGTCGGCCCTCCCTCAGGAGCCGAGCCCCCGGCCCCGCACGCCCCCGACCGTCGCTCACGGTCGCGACGCCATGACCGAAAACTGGAACCACGTTCCTGAACTGGACTGATGTGCGCTCTGGGTACCCGGGTGGATGCGGAGAGTTTCGCCATGAAATATTAAGGGTTCGTATAGTTCCTCCCCGCTACAGAACGGACGCAGAGAGCGCATGGACCCGCGAACCCCAGGTCCGCTCGAACAGGATGACCTCATCCAGGCCATCGGTCGGGCCCTCGTCACGGCCGTCCCCGACGGGTGGCGGCAGCTCACCTACCGCACCCGCGTGGTCGGATCCCTCATCGACGACATCCTCGCCGTCCAGGGGGTGGACGGCGAGATCCGCCCGACGCCCGTCCCGGAGGGCGCGGCCGAGCCGCTGACCGACCTCAAACGCGCGTGCTACCTGGAGGGCAGGGGCACGTGGCTCACCATGGTCCTGTCCATCGACCACTCGGGACAGTTCGACGTCGACTTCGACCACGACTCCGATCCCCTGCTGACCCGCCCGCACAACGCCTACGCCTACGCCCAGGAACTCTCCCGCTTCCCCCGCACCGAGGAGCACGTCCCCGCATGGCTGCGCGCCAGGCTCGACGAGGCGCGTCCCATGAGCCCGCTCATGATGGCCGCCGAGTTCGGCGCCGCGCTGGTCGCCGCCTGCGCCGGTGAGGGGCTCACCGCCGAGTACCGCGCCCCGACGGCTCTGCGCGTCGACCTCCCCGACGGCACCGCCCTCCTCGACGCCGACATGGAGGAGACCTTCGACCAGGGGGTCGTCCTGCTCCCCGAGGACCGCGCCAGGCTCGCCGCGCACGTCGCCGGACACCTCGCCCGCTCCGCCGGACTCCGCACGGACACCCTCGCGGGAGCCCCGAACCCCGCCGGGGCCGACGCCCCCGACACCCCGGGCGACCCCGTCGCCGACGCCCTGCGCGCCGCCTTCCTCCGCCACGGCGCCGACGTCTCCTTCCGGGGGCCCGACACCCTCGTCCTGCCGATCGCGGGCACCACCGCCTCCACCGACATCGGCGGGCTGCGCCGTGCCCTGGCGGGCCGGGATCCCGAACGGATCGCCCGGTACGCCGCGGACTTCGCCCGCGCCGCCGTCGACCAGCTCGCCCAGGCCACCGGACAGGCGGTCGAGCCCCCGCACCGGCTGCGAGTCCGTCTGTATCCGGCGACCATGTTCCCCGAGGGCGCCGTGGACCAGGTCCTGAGCCGCGAGATCGTCCCCGGCCTGTGGCAGACGGTCGTCGTCGACGGCGCCGACAGCCTGCAACCCCTGTCCCGCAAGGCGCACGCGAACTCCGGCCGCCCCGAGGAGCAGGTGTTCGCGGGGGCCGTCGCCGCCTCCGTGGCCGAACCCGTGGAGGTCAGCCGACACGAGGTCGACGGCACGCCGTTCGTGCGCATCGGCGGCCAGCACCCCTACGTCGCCGCGCACGCCCACGACCTCGACCGCCACCTGGGCGAGGCGCCGCACGGCGCCCTGGTGGCGTTCCCCGTCCCCGAGGTGCTCATCGTGCACGAACTGGGGCAGGGCCACCCCGTCGAGGCCGTGCGGAACCTCCAGGAGATCGCCCGACGCTGCACCGCCGACGCCGCCAAGCCGATCAGCTCCCAGGTCTACTGGTGGCACCCCTCCTCGCGCACCCGCGATCCGGGCGACCCCGTGGACCTGCGGTTGGTCGGGGTCGACGACGAGGAGGGGAAGGCGTCGCCGCACGCGCCCGACGAGGAGTTCTCCCGGCTCGTGCATTCGCTGACGTAGCCGTCCGCGCCCGGGAGAACGCCGACGCCCCCGCTCTCTCGTCGGACAGCGGGGGCGCCTCGTTCCCGTGATCGTGCCCGCAGGAGCAAGATCACGGAGGGTTGGTTAGTTCAGGTCACCCTTGGCGACGTTGAGGAATGCCTGCCACTCGTTGCCGCAGAAGAAGAGTGCACCCAGGTCACGATGCTTGGTGTCCCGGACCCCGGTGATCGGCCCCTCGGCGACCTCCACGCACTCGCCTCGCTCTGCGCTGTAGCTGGCGGTGTGCCAGGGGGAGACGGGCGCCAACGTCGCTTCGGTGGCCTTGTGCTCGGTCATCAGAGCCTCTCCAGTTCGCCCGCCAGGCGGCGGATGAAGTCTTGCGTGTCATCCAACGGCAGCGCAGCGGCCTGCATGTACTCGAACCTGTGCTCGTGATCGGCCAGTTCCTTGTTGCCTTCGAAGAAATGCCCGCTGGGGAGAACGTCAATGTAGCCCACCCGGTCGGTCTCGCCGAGGTGCAGCAGGGTGTAGCCGCAGGGCTGCGCCATGCCCTTGGACAGTAGCAGCACCTGGATGTCGATGTTCGGCCGCTGGTTGAGCTCCAGCAGGTGCTGGAACTGGGTGCGCATCACCTCCGGACCACCGACCAGGCACCGGAGCGCCGACTCGTCGATGATCGCCCAGATCCGGGGTGGGTGGCCGCGATCCAGAATGCTGGCGCAACGCTCGATCCGGGCAGCGACGCGCTTCTGACGCTCCTCCGAGTCGGCCACGAACCCGCGCGACATCAGGGCCTCGATGTAGTCCGGGTGCTGGAGCAGTCCCGGAACGACGCCCATGGCGTACTGCTGGATCTTGGTCGCCTCGTTCTCCAGGCTGTAGAAGGCGTTGCCCGCCACGTCCTCGTGCTGGAACCACCACGGTTTCTGTTTCCTCGCCGCCTTGGCGATCTCGACCAGCTCCTCCCGGAGCGCGTCGCTCGCTCCGTACAGGCGGCACAGTGCGGCGACGGCCTCCGTCGTCAGGCGGACGAACCGCCCGTTCTCGATTCGGTAGAGCTTGCTGGTGTCCCACCCCAGCTCGTTGGCGACCTGCTCCTGGGACATCTTCGCCTGGCTTCTGAGCCGCTTGAGCTGGCTCACCAGATAGTGCCTGCGGACGGGGGAGCCCTGGGCCACGGTGATCTCCTTCGTTCCATCGATGTCGCGCTGGTGGGTGGGGATCGTGGACATCATCTCACTGGATCCAAAAGGGGCATGTGCTCATAATGCGGACCACTTTAGTTGCATGCCTTGTAAGTTCTTTGG
This sequence comes from Nocardiopsis sp. NPDC049922, assembly GCF_040660275.1. Lineage (NCBI taxonomy): Bacteria > Bacillati > Actinomycetota > Actinomycetes > Streptosporangiales > Nocardiopsidaceae > Nocardiopsis > Nocardiopsis sp. NPDC049922. Next base: position 90,960 of record NZ_JBFAME010000003.1, read on the forward strand.
TCTGTGTCTAGCTTAGGGGTGTCAGCGCGGCTCTCAACGAGACAACCGAGCGGAGGTCGGCCATGACCGGTGAACGGCGTGTACGGGCAGGCATGAGCGGTGGAGGGGGGAGGGACGGGACCGCCGACGAGCTGTGGATCCGATTCGGGGCCAGGATGAAGGCCGCACGCGAGAGCGCGGGGCTGTCCCTGGACTTCCTGGCCGACCGGTGCGTCACCTCGATCGACGTCCTCCGTGAGGTGGAGGCCGGGAAGGAAGTCCCGGACCGTCACCAGATCGCCGCCTTGGACCGGGAACTGCGCGCCAAGGGAGTCCTGTGGGACGCGTGGGCGCACGCCCACATCACCGATCGACTCGCCGTCGGGGCCACCGCGGCCGACTTCATGCGCTCGGCACAGCAGATCCGCGTCTACGCCCCGCTCGTCCTGCCCGATCACTTCCTCACCGAGGACTACGCCCGTGCTCTCGACAGGGCCGAATGTCCCATGGAAGTCCGCAGCTTCATCTGCGACCGGCACCGCCGCTCACGCCTGATGCCGACCAGCTCCGGACCGCCCTACTACTGCGTGGTCATGGACGCGGACGCCCTGACCCGTGTCGTCGGCAGCCCGGAGACCACCCGGGAGCAGTGGGGGTTCCTGCACCGACTGGTCTCCGGCGGCCGGGTCAGCCTGCACGTCATCCCGCGCGGCACGGCCCACCACCCCGGGCTGCGCGGCGCGTTCTGGACCCTGTCCTTCTCACCCCGGCACACCCTCGCCCACACCCCGCACCCGCGCGGCCCCGGCCATCTGATCAGCGACGCCTCACTCGTCAAGGGGTACGTCGACCTCTTCGCCACCCTCCAGGGCGCAGCGCTGTCCGCCCCCGACTCGCTCCGGTTCCTGGAGGAACTGCTGCGGTCGCACGAGAACGAGCCCAAGGCCATCACCACCGGCCCCGACCTCCGCAGCGCGGCCGATCGGACGTCCGACCGCGACTCCGGGGCCACCACCGACCCCCTGCGCTCCCTCCGCTGACAAACGGCGAGCTCCGAAACGAAAAAGTGCTCTGGCGGGTGCTGGTACCACCCGCCAGAGCGCGCCGACAACCGATGACGAATCCATCCGAAAGGAATGCCGACATGCCCATGGTGCCGCAGCCGCGCGCTCCTATCCACACCCCCACCCCGCCCTTCGCCGGGCGGCGCTGGCCCTCGCGCGTCTACCCCGGCGACCTCGCCCAGACCTCCTGGGTCCGCGCGGACCTGCGCGCCGACCTCGCCCGCCTGGAGGGAACCGACCCCGACTGGTCGGACACGGTCGTGCTGTGCGCGAGCGAGATGTTCGCGAACGCCTGTGACCACTCCCGCTCCGGCCAGGACCCCGACGGCCGAGTCATCCGCACCCTGTCGATGCCCACCGCCACGACCGTGCACGTGTCGATCGTCGACGACGGAACCCGGGACACGGTCGCGACCATCAGCGGCCCCCGGATCCCCGAGCACCGCACGCCCCAGGAGTGGGAGGAGGCCGAACGCGGCCGGGGCCTGCTGCTCATCGACCACCTGGCCACCGCGTGGGGCACCCGGGCGGTCGTGGACTTCCCGTTCTGCGGCGGCCTGGGCACCGTGATCTGGGCCGAATTCGCGCTGCCCGTCGCCGCGTGCGCGGGCGCGGGCCGGTGAGCGCCGACGTGCGGGCACACGCCGGGCCGGGCCAGCCGCACCGCCACCGCGAACCCCGCTCCACCGGCTGGTTCCTGGCCACCCACACCCTCGCCCGCAGGCGGCCGAACCGGACATCTTGACATGGAACTGCTCCGGACCCGCTCTCAGGAGTCTTCACCGGGGTGGTGCGTGGTGATCAGGCCCAGGTGTCACGGTGCTCGACCACCACGCTCTGTCCCGCCAGACCCAGATGGCTTCCCTTCCCGCACCGCGTCTGCGCGGTTTCCTGAAGGTGGGTCACCAGCAGGGAGATGTTGTCGACGATATCGGTTGAATCCGTCTCCTGCGGCGACTTGCCGATCATCCGTGCGAGATGTGCGTCCAGGATGTCCGCGTTCAGCCTCAGGACCAGTGGTGGACGGAAAGTCGATTCGTATACCCGGTGGATGGCCATCCTTGAGTCCTCGCGCAGAAAATTCATCTCGATACCGGATCTTGCGGCGAAGTCGAGAAAGGTGTTGAGCGCCTGTTCCTTGTCCATGGTCACCCCTGCGGGTAGGAGGTGATGACGCCCTTGCTGCTTTCGATCACCACGACCCCGCGAAAACGCTTCCTGAGCTGCTTACCCTTGTAGAGCATGACCGGCGCGCTGAAGCGGTACCTGTTGTGCGGCTCACGGCTGACGCGCTCGGTGCTGATCAGGACCTGCTCCATCGCCCAGTCGCTGAACGTGCGCCAGTCGAGACTCAGCGGGCTCGCGTATGCCTGCCAGTCATGTCGGTGATCATGCAGGATGTGATAATAGCCGTACTTTCTGGTCCCACATCGCAGATGCACGGTCTTCGCGGAACCGCCGCCGGTCTTCTCGAAGGTGCGCACGATCTTGGACTCATCGTCTCGGAATCCGCAGGCCGCCCAGGTCTTCTGTGGTCGCAGGGCGGACGGTGTGAGGCGCGTGTCTCCGATGACGACCGAGTAGCTCGCGTGTCCGGCCCCGGATCTCGGTAGTTCCGCTTCAGCCAGGGCCGGAGCCGGAGTGAGGAGTACTAGTGAAGAAATGGCATGAATGACCCATTTTCGTAACACCGTGGCCTCTTGCCCTGATGTTGAATCCCGCTTTCTCTCGGTAGGGATATCACGCGGTACCGGCCGTGGGCGTTGATCGGGGAGCGGCGAGTCGTCTACAGGTGGATGCGGGAACGTGATACCCGCGGCGGGGACGTCGAGGAAGACGGTGGGGCCCGGATGCCGTGTGTCGGCGGTGTGTGGTTGTCTTCTCGTATGGGTGTGGAGATCGAGCGGTTCCTGCGGTTGGCGACGGCGCTGCCCGAATGCACGCACACGGAATCGGACGCCTACACGACGTTCCGTGTGCAGGGCAAGCCGTTCGGCTACCTGTGGCCGCGTACCGCCACGGTGGGGCTGAAGCAGACGTTGGTCGAACAGGCCGCGCTCGTGGCGGAGCGCCCCGAGGTGTTCGAGGTGCAGTTCACCGCGGGCGGGTTCGGCTGGGTGGTCGTCCACCTCGACGGGATCGACCTGGACGAGCTCAGCGAACTCACCCTGGAGGCCTGGTACCTGACCGTGCCCGAGGACATGCGGGACGTCTCTCCGACACCGGCGGCCCTCGTCGAGGCCTCGTCCGGATGATCTCCCAGTCCGCGTGTGGCGCCGCGCTGGGCCGATGCTCCCCGTAGCGCCTCCTGACTCCCGCCAGGATCAACGCCCCTCGTCGACCAGCAGCTTCTTCTGGACCTTGCCCATGGCGTTGCGCGGCAGCACGTCGACCACGCGCACCTCGCGCGGACGCTTGTGCACGGACAGACGGGTGGCCACGTGCTCGACGACCGCCCCGGGGTCGATGCCGTCGCCCACCAGGTAGGCGACGATCCGCTGCCCCAGGTCGTCGTCGGGCTCGCCCACCACGGCGGCCTCCCGCACCGAGGGGTGACCGAGCAGCGCCGCCTCGACCTCGCCCGCGCCGACCCGGTACCCGCCGGTCTTGATCATGTCCACCGACATCCGCCCCACGATCCGGTGCCACCCCTCCCCGTCCAGGACCGCCGCGTCACCGGTACGGAACCAGCCGTCGTCGGTCCACGCCGCCGCCGTGGCCTCCGGCAGACCGAGATACCCGTCGAACATCGTGGCGCCGCGCACCTGGAGCTCCCCGATCGACTCCCCGTCCGAGGGGACGGGCTCGCCGCGCTCACCGCGCACCCGTGACGCCACGCCGGGCAGCGCCGTTCCCACCCAGCCGGTGCGGCGCGGGGCGTCGGCGCGCGCGGCCAGGGTGATCAGCGACTCGGTCATCCCGTACCGCTCCACCGGGCTGTGTCCGACCAGTGCGCGCAGGTCCTCGGCCACCGGGTCGGGGAGCGCGGCGCTGCCGGACACCAGGAGCCGGGCCCCGGCCAGGGCACGGGCGCTGGCCGGGTCGCGGGCGATGCGCGACCACACGGTCGGCACACCGAAGAACAGGGTGCCTCCCGCCCGCGCGGAGGCGGCGTAGGCGGCGGGCGTGGGCCGGACGGTGTGCACGAGCGGACCGCCCACCCGGAGGGGACCCAGCACGCCCAGGACCAGACCGTGCACGTGGAACAGCGGCAGGCCGTGGACGAGCATGTCGTCGGGGGTCCAGGACCAGGCGTCGGCGAGGCCGTCCAGGCAGGCCGCCATGGCTCCCCGGGAGATCACGGCGCCCTTGGGCCGGCCGGTGGTCCCGGAGGTGTAGAGGATCAGCCCGGTGGAGTCGGGGGAGGGCTCGGGGAAGTCGGGGCAGGACCGCTCGGACGGGTCGACGGGGACCGCGGGCAGGTCGACGCCCTCCGGCTGATCGCCGAGCCAGAGGGACGCGCCGGAGTCGCGCACGATGTGGCGGCGCTCGGCCGTACCCGAGTCGGCGGGGACCGGGACCACGGGGACTCCGGCCAGGAGACCGCCGACGATCGCGACCACCGTCCTCAGCGACGCCTCCCCGTGCACCGCCACGGCGTCGGCTCCGGCGATCCGGTCGGCGACGGCGGCGGCGGCCGACCAGAGCCCCTCACGGTCGAGCTCCTCGTCACCGACCCGCACCGCGAGCCCGTCACCCGTTCCGGAGCCCAGCAGCATGTTCCGTCCCCGCTCTCGTCCGTCCCCGATCCGGTCGCCAGCCAGTAGACCACACGCCGGTCGCACGTCTCACCGGGTGTTCGCGCGGGTGTTCGTGCGAGCGGTACGGGGAACAGACCCCGCATGGAGGTCGTGGGTGTCGACGGGTGCCGTCGAGGATGGGTGGCCGTGCACCTACGCGACGGCCGGTGGCTGCGCGCCGGGCTCCATCCGGATCTGTCCTGCGTCCTGAAGGACACCTCCGCGCACGTGGTGGCCGTGGACATCCCCATGGGGCTGCTCGCGGACGGGGCTCGCGCGTGCGACGGGCGGATCCGCGGGCTCCTCGGTCCACGGGCGAACTCCGTCTTCCCCACCCCGCCGCGAGGGGTCGTCCAGGTGGAGGACTTCGAGACCGCCAACCGGCTGTGCCGCCGCCTCACCGGTCGGGGGCTGAGCCGTCAGACCTTCGCCCTCTTCCCGAAGATCCGCGAGGTCGACGCGCTCAGGGGCGAGTGGGGCGACCGCCTGTACGAGGTCCACCCGGAGCTGTCGTTCCGCGCGATGGCGGGCGCGCCGCTGAGGTCGGGCAAACGGACCTGGAACGGTCAGGCCCTGCGCATGCGGCTCCTGGCCGACGAGGGCATCGTTGCCCCCGAGGACCTCGCGGAGGCCGGCGAGGTCCCGGTGGATGACGTCCTGGACGCGGCGGCCGCCGCCTGGACGGCGGCGCGGATCGCCGCCGGTCGGGCACACACCTGTCCCGACCGGCCGGAGCGCGACGAGCGGGGCGGTCCGATCGCGATCTGGTACTGAGCGGGACGGGCTCACCCGACGTCGCGTCCGCCCGGCCGCACCTCACCGCAGCGCCTCGGCCGACCGTCGTTCTCTCAGGTCGTCGAGCTGCCTGCGCACGGCGGCCACGGCGGCGCGCCGGGCACCCGAACCAGGCGGGGGAGCGGGTGACGGCACGGGCGGCCGGTGCGCGCTCTCCTCCAGTGAGGCGAGCGCGCGTGCCAGGAGCTCCGGGTCGATTTCGGGGTCGGCGCCCTCGCCCTCCACGTCCTCCGGAGGAGGCGGCGACGGCGCGGCCACGCGCGGCGCGGGCGGGTGGACGAGTTCGTCGGGGACCGAGCGGCAGGGGCGGGCGCACGCCCGGCAGGAGCCGCCGGGCACGTTGCGAACGCCAGGGTGGTCGGGGCAGGTGCGAGGCGCGGTTCCGGCGTCGTCGACGACGAACTCGGGTGGCCGGGCGAAGGGGTCGCCGTCCTCGGACGTGCTCGGCCGGGGCCGGGGATCGGTGGGAACCCCGGGGTCCGCGGCCGACCCACGCCTTCGCTCAGGCGTCCGTCGAGGAAGGTCCGCGCGTCCTCGGCGCTGCGCATGCGGCGCATGAGGACGGGGAAGGGACGGCGCGCGGTGCCCGTGTCGCTGACCAGGGCGGCGAGGTCGGCGGGTGTCAGCCCCTCCTCCAGGACCCTGAGCGCGGCCCGCTCCAGGGCGGCGCGGTCGGCGCGGGGATCGCGCAGGGCGTGGTCCGGGATGCGTTCGATCCACGGGACCGCCGGACCCGCCTGGCGGGGCTCGCGCGTCCGGACGGACGGACGGAGAGGGGTCGCTGGGGGAAGGGTCGGTGGGGAAAAGGTCTGTCGGTCGATCTGACGGGGCGGCGACGTCATCGTGACATGTCGTGGTTTCACGGTGACATGTCGTTCCCGTCGGCGGGTGGGGGCGGGATGCCGCGTCGAGGGGCTCCTCGCCCAGGGTGGCGCGCACCTGGTTGATCTCCGCCACGGTCTGCTCCGGGAAGGCGGACAGGGGGATCAACAGCTCCAGGACCTCGGGGAGGCGATCGGCGTGGAGGCGTCCCGCGCCGATGTCCCCGGCGAAGAAGACGCGCTTCGCGTCTCGGGACAGGCGTCGGACGATCCCGGCGCGCACGAGGTCGTTCACGGCCCGGCTGACCGTGGAGGGGCTCACATGGTGGCCGCAGCGCGCGACGATGGTCCTGTGGTGGAGGAAGCACCAGCGCCCGTCGGGGTCCACGGCCCTCGCGATGGCCATGGCGACCAGGCAGGAGCGGGCGTTGGGGAGCAGCCCGTCGTCGATGGCCTGGGCGACCCAGAACAGGGGGACGAACCCGACCCCCTTCATCACGCCCTTCGGACGCTTGACGGGACCGGAGCCGCACACCGGTGGTGCGGCCGAATCCGGGGTTTCGGACACGGGGTACGGGCAGGGGGCACTAGACTGCACGGCAGCCGCCTTCCTGGTTGTGCAGGAGGGGTGGTCAGAGCCCGGAGCCGGTGTTGGTAGCACCGACCGGGCTCGACTTCTTTTCGGGACCCAACGTAGCGGAGCGAACACGGGTTCGGGTGGGTTCGGGGAAAATGGCGGAGAACCGGCCGAACACCCGTCCGCCGACCGGGGCGTGAACCGCCGGAGCCGCCCGGTGGTCCGGGCGGCTCGCGGCTGGTCAGGGGTTGTTCGCCGGGGCTACGACCCCGCGCCCTCGTGGGCGGGGCCGGGACGCAGCCCGAACGGGACGCCGAGGCCCGTCAGCCACCCGCCCTCCTCCAGCAGACCGAAGATCTCCTGGGTGACCTCCTGGTCCGGGGCCCGACGGGGCGGCCAGCCGAACTCCGTGGACACCATCGCCCAGCTCGGGCCGTGGCCGTGTTCGTCGCGGTAGTCGGCCACCCACCGGGCGACCTCGGCCTCGCGGCCCGCGAGCAGGTACCGGGCGCGTTCGGGGACGGGGACCTCGGCGGGGGTGATGGCCGGGGCGACCCGCGGCGGCGTCGGCGGCACGAACGGGACCGGCGCCATGGGCATGGTCAGCTCGGTCAGGTGCGCCTTGACCGTGGACCCCTCCACCCGCAGGTCCTGGATCCAGTCGAGTCGGAGCAGCCACTCGGCCAGCTCGGTGACCTCGTCCTCACCGCCGGTCAGGGCGCACGCGGCCACGACGTCGTCGGCCGGCAGGCAGATCCGCCCGTCGCTGTCGGCCTGGGCGGCCAGGTAGGCCGCGACCAGGCGCAGGCGGTTGGGCTTCTTGCGCATCTTCTTGTGCGTGAGACTGCGGGTCACCCAGCCGGAGGCGCGCGAGCGCACGCCGTTGCCGACGTCCCACGGGTTGCCCTGGAGGTCGGGCAGTCCGCACCGGGCGATGTCGGAGGGCTCGGCGTTGATCGCCCGCTCGGGGGTGGTGTCGAGCCACCCGGACGAGACCAGTGTGGTCAGGGCGGCGTGCGCGTCCTCCATGCGGAGCGATCGCACGTCCTGCCCCGTCATGTTCGCGTAGCCCTTGATCGCGCCGCGCAGGGCGCAGGTGAGCGCGAGCAGGCGGCTGTCGGGGTCGTCGCCGACCGAGCGCCGCTTCAGGTAGGCCCACACGTCGCGGAGGAAGGCGGACTGGAGTTCGTTGAGCGGCAGCGGGCCGCGCTTGTGCGGCTTCTTGGGCTCCTCCCGCTGTCGCCGTAGGTGCTCCTGTTCCTTGCGCTTGCGCTCCTTCTTGGTCGAGAGCTTCCTGCGGTCGGCCCAGCCGGGCGGGATGCTGATGCCCAGTTCGGCGCAGCGGGCGCACTCCATCGCCGCCGCCAGGTCCGCGTTGGGCTTGTGGAACCTGGGCTGGGGGACCTTCGAGGGTCGGGAGGAGACGTGCACGTCACTGGTCACGGTGCGTTGCGTCATGTGAGGAGGGTAGCGACGATCCCGCCCCTGTTGTCCGCGATCCACGGAATCGGGCGGCCTACGCACGCGGGGCCGGTCCGAGCAGCGCGCCGACCGTGGTCGCGACCCCGGCGCGGATCCGGTCCCAGTCGTAGCCGCGTTCGCGCAGTTCGGCGTTGAGGTCGGCGTCGACCGTTCCCAGCAGGACGTGTGCGAGGTGGTCGGGGTCGGGGCGGTCGGCGCACAGGATGGCCAGGTGCCGGTGCCAGAACACGTAGGACCCGACGCGGTAGCGCGCGCCGGGGGCGGACGTCTCCGACAGCCGGACCAGGTCCAGGTGGTCGGCCAGGTGGGTCAGGTAGGCGTCGAGGAAGGCCAGCGCGCGCTCCCGGGCGGGCGCGCCCGGACCCAGGGGGGGACCGCCGAAGACGATCCGCTCCTGGAGTTCGCGTTCACGCTGGTCCAGCAGGGCGGCGACCAGGCCGGACTTGTCGCCGAACCGGCGGAAGACCGTCCCCTTGCCGACCTCGGCCGCGCGGGCGACGGCGTCGACGGTGAGCGCTTCCACTCCCCCCTCCGCGAAGAGGCGCGCGGCGGCGTCCAGGACCCGGGCCCGGTTGCGTGCCGCGTCGGCCCGCTCGCGTGGGGGACGGCGCAGCACCTGGAGTAGTTCGTCGTTCACGGCGACCAGTCTACTGGACAAACGGACTTTGGTCCGGTTAAGCTCGTCGACGTAAGCGGACCGCAGTCCGGATAGGAGAGGAACCATGACCGCACTCATCAGCCGCGAGGAACTCCGGGGGTACGTCGACGCCGGGACGGTGACCGTGGTGGACGCCCTCGGCGGCGCCTACTACGAGCAGCAGCACCTGCCCGGCGCCGTGGCCCTGGTCGCCGACGAGGTGGCCGACCGGGCGGCCGAGGTGCTCCCCGACAAGGACGCCCTCATCGCCGTCTACTGCTCCAACCCGGCCTGCGGGAACAGCCAGGCCGTGGCCACCGCCCTGGAGGGGCTCGGCTACACCCGCGTGCGCAAGTACCGCGAGGGGATCCAGGACTGGGTGGAGGCCGGGCTGCCCGTCGACAAGGGCTGAGGCGACGCGTCGGGAAACCGACCACGCGTCCGGTGGGGCAGGATCGGTGCCATGGGTGAACTGGTGCTGATCAGACACGGGCAGACCGAGTGGAGCCGCGCACGGCGGCACACCGGTCGCACGGACCTTCCCCTGACCGAACAGGGGGAGCGGGAGGCCGCGGCCCTGCTCCCCCTGCTCGCCGGGCGCGACCTCGACCTGGTGGTGACCAGCCCGCTCCGGCGTGCGGTGCGCACGGCCGAGCTCGCGGGCCTGGGGGAGGCGGTCCCCGACCCGGACCTCATGGAGTGGGACTACGGAGGATACGAGGGGATCACCACCGCCGAGATCCTGCGCGAGCGGCCGGACTGGAACCTGTGGACCGACGGCGTCCCGGAGGGCGACGAGGAGCACCCGGGGGAGAGCGTCGAGCACGTCGGGGAACGCGTCGACCGGGTGCTGGCCGCCGTGTCCCTGCTCCTCGGGAACGGGCCCGGCCCCGACGTGGCACTGGTGGCGCACGGCCACGTCCTGCGCGTGCTCACCGCGCGCTGGCTGGGCCTGGCACCCGGCGACGGGGCGCTGTTCCGGCTGGACACCGGGGCCGTGAGCACCCTGGGCCGTGAGCACGGGCGTCCGGTCATCACCTCCTGGAACCGGACCGCCTGAGCGCATCGCGATCCGAGGGGCGCGCCCGCGGCGTCAGTCCCCTCGGTCGGTGTCCTGTCCCCTGGGGCCGTGCCACCGGTACGAGTGCACGGTGACGTCCTCGTGCTCGGGCGCGGTCGGGGCGTAGCGGCCCGCACGGCGGCCGAACGAGCGGGCCCAGGGTGCGGCCGTGATGCCGTGCGCGTACACGCTGAGCAGGACGGTCACACCCGCGACCAGCAGGATCCGGTCCGCCTCGGCGATGTCGCCCTGCTCGACCACGAGGAGGGCGAACACGATCGACGCGAGCCCGCGCGGCCCGAACCAGCCGAGGAAGCACACCGTCTCGGGGCGCAGCCTCGCGCCGAGGGTCGCCACGGCCACGGCGAGGGGGCGCACCACCGCCAGGCTCAGGGCCGCGTACGCCAGGGTCCACCCGTCGACCTCGTCGAGTCGCGGGCCGATGATCACGGCCCCGAACAGGGCGAACGTCATCAGTGTGAGGAGTTCGCCCTCCCGCTCGGCGAACTGGTGCACGAACGCCCGTTGATCCCGGGCCAGCGCTCCGAAGACCATGCCCGCGACGAACGCCGCCAGGAAGCCGCTGCCCGTCGTCACCTCCGCGCCCGCGTAGGCGAGCCAGGCCACCCCCAGGGAGAACAGGCGGCGGTGGGTCGCGTTGACCCACCCGGCGGCGTCGGCCCGGGTGATCGCCCACCCGCCGAGTCCGCCCACGGCCCCACCGACCAGCGCCCCCACCCCGATCTGCGCCGAGGCGAAGCCCACCCACGACCAGGCGGATCCCTCCAACCCCTCCGACACGGGGGCGAGCGCGGCGAACACCATGACGGCGGGGAGGGCGATGCCGTCGTTGAGTCCGCTCTCGACGTTCAGGGACTGCCGGATCCGGATGGGCAGACGGCGGTCGGAGACCATCGCCGTCCCCAGGGCCGCGTCGGTCGGCGCGAGCACGGACGCCAGCAGCACCGCCCCCGCGAGACTGAGACCGGGAAGGATCCCGAAGGCGGCCGCCGCGCCGAGCGCGATACCGGTGGGAATGCCGATCCCGAGCAGGCGCAGGGGAAGGTGGTACTCGCGGCGCAGCACCCGGAGGTCGATGCGGACGGCGTCGGTGAACAGGACGAGCACCAGGGCCGCCTCGGTGAGGATGCGGACCGCGGTGCCCGTCGTGCCCTCGCCCAGCAGGTTCAACCCGCCCGCGCCGAGGACCAGACCTCCGGTCGTGAACACCATCGGCGCCGTCAGGGACGTCCCCTGCGTGCGGCCCGAGATCAGCGCGTAGCCGAGCAGGAGCACGGCGAAGGCGATCACGTCCGTCACCCGCGCCCCCTCCCTCCGATGACGCGACGACACCGATCGTGTCAGCCCGGACCCGGTGAGGCGAGCACCCCACGCTGGGCCCGCCCAGATCGGCCCGAGGGCGCCCCGTCTCCTGGGACGTGCCGGTCCAGGACGTCGCCCAGGACCGCGCAGGCGTGGCGCAGCTGGGACATCGTGGCCGAGCCGTAGCCGATGATGAGGCCGTGCACGCTCGGCTCGCCCCGGCTCGCGTGGCCCGTGTCCATGACCAGGACGCCGCGTTCGGCCGCGGCGTCGACCACCCCGGCGACGGCGTGCGCGGGGAGCGGCAGGAGGACGTGCAGCCCCGCGGTGTCCCCGGTCAGGTGCTCACCCAGGCACTCGACCAGCAGTCCGCGGCGGCGGGCGTACTCCCGTCGCATGCGGCGCAGGTGCCGGTCGAGGTCACCGCGCTCCAACAACAGGGCGGTGGCCGCCTGGACGGGACCGCTCGTGCGGTCGGTCAGCTGCGCGCGGACCTCGGCCACGCGGTCGACGAGGGCGGGTTCGGCGACGAGCCATCCGATGCCCAGGTCGGGCGAGAGCGTCTTGGACAGGGTGCCCAGGAGGATCACCCGGCCCGGGTCCAGGCCGTACAGGGCGGGCAGCGGGGCGACGTCGTACCGGAACTCGGCGTCGTAGTCGTCCTCCACGACCATCGCTCCGTTCGCCCTGGCCCACGCCAGCAGCCGTTCGCGGCGCGGGATCGGCAACCGCCCGCCCAGCGGGTACTGGTGGGCGGGCGTCGTGTACACCACGGACAGGTCGGACGGCAGGTCCTCGGTCAGGATCCCGTCGTGGTCGACCGGGCAGGAGACGGCCTCGGCCCCGCGCGACCCCAGGACGCGGTGGGCCTTGGCGTAGCCGGGGTCCTCGACCCCCACGCGCGTGCCGGGGCCGAGGAGGGTCGCCGCGACCAGGTCGAGCCCGTTGCCGGTGCCACGGGTGACCAGGACGTTCTCCGGCCCGACCCGGACCCCGCGCGCCCGGCGCAGGTGTTCGGCCAGCAGCGCGCGCAGGCGCGGCTGGCCGCGCGGGTCGGGATCGTCGTCGAAGGGCTCCTCGGCCGCGTGCCGCCAGGCCCGGCGCCAGGCGGCGCGGTCGATGTCGAACACCCACGGCGCGCCCGGCCGCAGGTCGACCATCCCCTGCCGTCTGGCCCGCTCGCGGGACAGACGCGGGGCGGCGGGGCGCACCGGGGGCGGGTCGACGGCGGGCAGGGGGCCGTGGTCGGCGACGAAGGTACCGGACCCGTGCCGTCCCTCCAGCCACCCCTCCGCGTAGAGCTGCTGGTAGGCCTCGGTCACCACGGTCCGGCTGACGCCCAGCTGCGCGGCGAGGGCGCGGCTGGACGGCAGGCGCTCGCCGGGTTCGAGGTAGCGGTCGGACATGCCGTCGCGCAGCGCGTTCGCCAGCTGTGCGGTCAGGGGCGTGTCGCCGTCGCGGTCCAGGTCGATGGGCAGGTCGGTGAGGTGCCGGGCCACAGTGGTCTTCCGTTTGCGGTGAGAAGTGGACGTGGTCGGGATATCCACTCCTCCCTAGCCTAGGGACATGCTCTCCACCACCGAACGGACCCGGCTCGGCCGGGCCAAGCACAAGGCCAGGACCGACCGCGCCGCACTGTACGCCCTGCTCGACGAGGCGCTGGTGTGCCACATGGGTGTGGTCGTGGACGGCACGCCCATGGTGGTGCCCACCGGGTACGGACGCGTCGGCGACACCCTGTACCTGCACGGCTCCACCGGTGCGCGGTCGCTGCGTGCGCCGGGCGAGGTGTGCGTCACCGTCACCCTGCTCGACGGCATCGTCCTGGCCCGCGCCGCCTTCCACCACTCCGTCAACCACCGGTCGGCCATGATCTACGGGACGCCGCGCGTGGTCACCGACGAGGAGGAGCGGATGGAGGGGCTGCGGGCGCTGACCGAGCACCTGGCCCCGGGGCAGTGGGACGCGGCGCGCCGCCCCAACGCCAAGGAGATGGCGGCCACGCGCGTGCTGGCGCTGTCGCTGGAGGAGGCCTCGGTCAAGGTGCGGACCGGCCCGCCCGCGGACGACGAGGAGGATTACGCGCTGCCGGTCTGGGCGGGCGTGCTGCCGGTGCGCCAGGTCTTCGGCGAGCCCGAGCCCGACCCCGCGCTGGCGTTCGACCTGGCGGTGCCCGACCACGTCGCGCACCGCCCCGACCCGGTCCGGACGGGGGCGTGAGGAGGAGGGCGCGGCGGGGTCGGAGGCCGGAACCGTCGTAACCGACTCCGTTCCGTCACCGATCATGGGTGGGATGTCCCCTCCTCCTTCCCCCAGGGCACCGACGCGCTCGTGGACGACGAGGGCCGGTCACCCAGGCCCTGGAGACACTCTTCGACATCGCCGGGTGCAGGCGGGAGAACCACCGGGACCTTGCAGGAATGTGATCTTGCGTTTCGGGGCGTCGACGGTTTGGTGCTCTGGCCGAAGGGAGTGTTCGCACTGTCTCCTGTTCGGCCTTCGGCGGGCCGGGGAGGGAGGTCTCCCCGGCCCGCCGAAGGGGTTACTCGGGGCGGTAGGCGCGGATCGCGTCGGCCATGGGCGTCGCGAAGCCCATGTCGCCTGCCGGGATCGCGCTGCCGTCGAGGGAGAGCACCATGGCGCCCTCGTCCGGGCCGGCGCTCAGCGTGCAGCTCACCCGGTGGGCGGAGGCGCGCTCGAAGCCGAAGCGCGGGTAGTACGCCGGGTGGCCGAGAACGGTCATGGTGTGCTCGCCCATGTCCCTGGCCGCGTCAACCGCCGCGCGGACCAGAGTGGTTCCCACACCGGTGTTCTGGTGCCCGGGAGCGACCGACACGGGAGCGAGGGTGAGCGACGGGACACCGCCGATGCTCGCGCGGGTGACGAGGACGTGGCCGATGACGGTGCCGTGGTCGTCCTCGGCGACGAGCGAGAGCTCGGGGATCCAGCTGATGTCGGCACGCAGGGCGTCGACGAGGTCGGCGTCCTCGGGGGAGCCGAAGGCCTGGGTGATGACCTCCCGCACGCGCGGAGCGTCGGTGGAGGTCTCGGTTCTGATCTTCATGGCGAGTGGGTTGCCTTTCGGGTTGGTCTGTCGGTCTGGTGGCGCCGCCCCGCGGCGGAGGAGGTCGTCGGCGGCGGTCTGGCCACGGGAAGAGGCGTGGCGCCGGTCCTTCCCGTGGCCCGGGGCGCGGTCACAGGGTGAGCAGCGCGCGGTGGGCGATGCCGGTGCCCGTGCCCTGGAGCGGTCTGATGGCCAGGCGCACCAGGGCGAGCGGGTTGTCGTCGCCCGCGACGCGGTTGGCGCTGAGCTCGCCGCAGCTCAGGCACTGGTGGATGAGCATCCACTCGCCGTCCGCGCGCGCGGACATGGCCACTGCCTCCATGCGGCCCCGGCAGGGCGACGCGCGATCGCCCGGGATGCGGTGGTCGACGTGCAGGCTGACCAGGCAGTGCGGACAGTGGTTGCGGTGCGCGGTTCCCGGTGCGTCCAGGGGCACGTCCAGGCGGCAGCCGGCGCACTTGAAGTCGTTCGCACGGTGGCCGCCGTGCCCGTGCAGCACGTCCTTGTGCCGCTGCGGACGACGGCGTGCCGGGGATCGGTCGCGTGAGTTGTTGCGTCGAGGCATGGTCGTCTCCTTCTCCCGGCCCGTCACAGGGCGCCGAACGCTTCGAGCGGGAACGGCGGCTGCGCGAGCGGGCGGACGGCCATGCGCATCAGGATGAGCTGGTTGTCGTCCACGCGGACGGGATGGGAGACGAGTTCGTCGCAGCGTACGCAGCGGAGGATGATCCTCCAGTCACCATCGCGCACTACGGCGACGGCGATGGGGGACATCCGCCCGTGGCACTCGCTGGGCCCGCCCTCGACGTGGTCGGCGACGTGCTGGGAGTGCAGACAGGACGGGCAGTGGTCGCGGCGCGCCCCGTCGGCGGTGGTGGACACGGTCAGGCCGCACCACGCGCAGGAGAAGTCGTCGATCCTGAGGGTGGTGTGCGGGTCGCTCTGGCGAGCGGAGGTGTTGCTGGACACCCGGGTGCTCCTTGCTGGGAGATCAGACATGGCAGCAAGAGCAGGCCGAGCGGCCTCAGTGAATGAGGATGTGCCGAAGGATCACGCCGACGGAGAGGAGGGCGCAAAGGCACAGGCGATTCAGGGCACCGGAAACCCAGGTCCGGTTGCCGCGCGGGAACGGCGGCGCGGAGAACGGACGGTTACGCGGTGCGGAGAGGCGCGCTCGGCGCGGGCCGGGTCATCAAACACCCTTCCTGGGGCACATGGGCATGGTGCATGGTCCGCGATCCGCGGACTTCGATCACCGTAGCAGCAACACCGGAACACCGGCCAACTATTTCCGTGCGGGGTCCGACCGCGACCGCGTGCGGTGCCAGGACCGGGATCCTCCCGCCGCTGGCGCCCGGAAGGCATGTGCTCACCGACCCCGACGGGCGCGAGGTCGACGTCCAGGTGACCTGACCCGTTCCCCCTGGTCGGCGTGTACCTCCCCGAAGATCATTGCTCCATGTCATTGACTTGTTTCCGAATGTAGTGACGAATGGGTTTTCGGAGGAGAAGACATGTCTGTTCGGAACACGCTGTGCACCGTCGCGCTCGCGGTCGTCGTCGGACTGGCCCCGGGGGCGGCGCACGCCCAGAGTTCGGAGGAGCCGGTCGACGTCCGGTGCGAGTCGACGGGTTCGTTCTGGGGCCTGGTGATCTGTGCCGCCACCTGCTCGAAGGCGCTCGACAAGGAGACCGTGACCCTGCAGGAGTGCAAGGCCCTGGAGGAGTCGGGCCGGTAGCTCTCCTGGGGTGGCGGCCCGGTGCGTCCCGTCGACGTTCGACACCGCAACGTCTGACCTCGAACCCGCTGGCTGGTTCGGGTGTCGAAGCACGTTGTGGAGGTGAGCCGCCGGGGAGGCCGTCGCGCTGTTCATGTGCCGCACGTGCCAGTTCCGCTGCCGCGCCCCCCACCCGGGGCCGTGGTCGGGCAAGCCGCGTGACTCCTGGTGCGACGGCTGTGACTGACGCCTGGAGTTCGAGGTCGGGGACGGCGACCGGCATGGGGCGGCCAAGGCGGGGTGGGACGGACGTCCCACCCCAGGGCGTCGGCTAACGCAGGTGGGAGGCGCCGTTGACGTCCAGGACCGCGCCCGAGCTCCACACGGCCTCGGGGGAGGCCAGGTAGCGCACCGCGGCGGCGATCTCCCGGGGCTCGGCGACGCGGCCGAACGGGCTGTCGGCGCGGACGGCGTCGGTGAGTCGGTCCGCCACCCGCTCGGTCTCGACGAAGCCCGGCGCCACCGAGGCGACGCTGATGCCGTGCGGCGCCAGCGCGACGGCGAGCGACTGGCCGAGGGAGTGCAGGGCCGCCTTGCTCGCACCGTAGGCGGGGTGGTCCGGCTCGCCGCGGTAGGCGCCCCGGGACCCGACGTTGACGATGTGTCCGCGCGTGCCCCGATCGACCATGTGCCGGGCGATGAGGTAGCTCACATTGGCCGCGCCGAAGACGTTCACGTCCATGACCGACCGCCAGGCCGCCCGCCACTCGTCGAAGGAGACCGAGGAGATGGGGTGCGCCGGGTTGAGCGCGGCGTTGTTCACCAGGACGTCGATCCCGTCCCTGTGCTCGATCGCCCGTTCCACCAGCGACGCGGCCCCGTCGGGGTCGGCGAGGTCGGCCTGGAGGAGGACGTGCCCCTCGCCGGGCAGCCGTGCCAGTGTGGTCTCCGCCTCGCCGCGACGGCTCCCGCAGTGCACGACCACCCGGTCGCCCTGCTCGGCGAAGGCCAGGGCGATCGCCCGGCCGATCCCACGGGAGGCTCCGGTGACCAGGACGTTCCGGCTCACGCGGTCTCCCTTCGCGGGACTGCGTTGTGTCGTTCGTATCTCATCCCAGGGCATGACATATCCGTGACCCTAGTGCGCGGTTCCGCCCGTTCATCCCCCGTTGGCGCGGTGGGGCACTAGCGTTGCGTGCATGGATCGTCTCACTGCGCTCAGGGAGCACCTCAGATCGCTGCCCGTGGACCGGGTCGCCGACATCCTCGGCGAGCTCGTCGAGGGGGTGGAGGAGGACGCCCGACGGGACCTGTTGCCGTACGCCGCGAGCGCGGTGGCCCGCTCCGGGGTGTTCGACGCCCTCACGTCGGCGCAGTGCGACCTCCTGGTCGCGGCCGCCGACGTCGCGGCCAGGACCGAGGCCGCCTCCGGGCGCCCGGGACGACGGGTCCGCCGGCCGAACGGCCCCGTCGCGCAGCCGTTGCACCGTGGGGAGCTCCTGGCCCGGATCGGCACGTGGCAGGGGACCGCGCGGCGCGCCGCCGAGGCCGCGCTCGGTGAACTGGAGGGACGGGCGCTCCTCTGGCCCGCCGGGGACGACCGCTACCACCTCGCGCTGGGGTTGGTGGAGGCCTTCGGCGTCCACCGCTGGGGCCCGCGCGCCTACTCCGCCTTCTCCGAGATCCTCGCGGTCACCGAGCTGCACCGGGTGGCTCTGGCGCTGGGAGCCGACCCCACGCGGGAGCCCGCCGCTCTGCGGCGCGGGATCGTCACGCGGCTGACCGACCCCGACCGCGTGAGCGCGCTGCTGGCGACCGCGCCGGAGGGCGCGGTCACGCTCTTACGCCGACTCGCGGCCCGTGGCCAGGTGCTGGCCGCGGACTGCTTCGAGGAGGACGGCGGCACGCGCTACCGGTTCCGCCCCGAGGGTTCCGGCGATCCGGACACCGACTGGCTGACCGAACGCGGACTCCTGGTACCGGTCGGGCCGAACAGGGCCATGCCACCGCGCGAGGTGGCCGCCGCCGTTCGGGAGAGCGCCCCGTTGCCCTTCACTCCCCGTCCCCCCGAGCCCGTCGGGGTCCCGACCGACGCGTCGGCCGTGGCGGACCAGGCGACCGCGGCCGCGGTCGCGGCCCTGGCCGCCGTCGACCGGCTGGTCGCCGAGGTCGCCGCCCGGCCGGTGGCGCTGCACGGCGCGGTGGGGATCGCCTTCGCGGAGCGCGACCGGCTGGTGGAGGCCGTGGGCGGCGGCGTCCCGGAGGCCGGGCTGTGGGTGGAGACGGCCTATGAGGCGGGACTCCTGGTTCGCGACGGGCGGCGGATCATCGCGGCCGAGTGGGTTCGGGCCTGGGTGCGTGCCGACCCCGCGCGCCGCGTCGCACCGCTCCTGGAGGCCTGGCTCCGACTGCCCGGGGTGCCCACGTGGTGTCTGGACGAGCGGGAACTGTCGATTCCGGGGGCCCAGGCCCTTCCGGGGGCGGTCGCGCTGCGTTCCGCGCTCGTCCTGGCACTGGGCGCTCTGCCGGAGGGGTTGGGCAGCGGAGTCACCTCCGGACCGCTGCTGAGCGCCGGGATCGTCGAGGATCAGGGCGGGGCGCTGCCGCCCGGGCTGTTCTCCCTGGTGCGGGCGGCGCTGTGGTACCGGCCGGCCGCCGGGGACTCGGGGACCGTGGTCGAGGCGTTCGTCCACTCGCTGTACGAGGCGGAGCTACTGGGCGTGGCGGCGCTGGGCGCGCTCAGTCCCCTGGGCCGGGCCTTGGCGGGGTGCGTACGGGGCGGCAGCGGGCGGTGCGGGGACGGTGAACTGGAGAAGGCCGCGGCGGCGCTCCTCCAGGGCGAGGACACTCCGTCTCCGGGAGACGCACCCGGGGCGCCGCACGGCTTCGCGACGTCGACCGCCCGCGTCGGACGGTCCCTGGTGGAACTCCCGGCGCGGGCGCGGCGCCGCAGGCTACTGGACTGGGCGCGCTCCCTCGCCGACGACGTCTGACCCCTGTGCGGCGACGGGGGCCCGTCGCTCCGTGCGGTCGCGGCGGCGCGCGTGGGTGACGACGACGGCGACGGTCGCGGCCAGGAAGACGGCCTGCATCACGGTACGCGGCACGATTTCCTGGTGCGCCGGCAGGTCCGTGCCGGTCAACGCCAGGTGGACGTTGGCGGGGAACATCGCCAGCAGCAGGGCGGTGAGACCGGCGGCCGCCCAGGGCGCCGTCCGCGACCACAGCAGCGCGGCGGCTCCGAGCAGCTCCAGGACGCCGGTGACGGTGACGAGCAGGTCGGGAGCGGGCAGCGCGGGCGGAACCATCGCGATGAGTTCCTGGCGCATCCCGACGAAGTGGACCACGCCGGTGAGGGTGAACATCGCGGCGAGACCGCCCCGCAGGGCGACCGGCCACGGGCGCAGCCGACGTACGCCGAGGGCACCCGCGACCCCCAGGGCCAGGGTGACGCCGACCAGGGTGATGAGGGGTTCCATGGTGACTCCTTCTTGAACTTTCCAGTGGAAAGATAACCCCATGGGGGGAGATCTTGTCAATGGAAAGTTCTGGCGGGGTCGTCCGTGGGCTCCAGTGGGCCGTACGGAAGGGCATCAAGGGGGCAGGGGTGGTCGGCGGTCGGGTCGACCGGTCGACTGTTCCCGCCGGACACGACCGACGGGCGTTCGCCGAAGCGGTCCCGAGGCGGGAAGGGCGATACCCGACGGCCCCTGATGATGGGCAGGCAGCTGGGTTCGGGGATCGGCCGGAGGGAGGTCGGGCGCCGCGCGTCGGGTCTCAGGTCCTTCGGGCGCCCCGCGTTCGGTTCCCGCCTCTGGGCACAGCGCTTCCGGGTACCCCGCTTCCGGGCACCGAGCGTCGGGTCTCAGGTCCGCGCGTTCGGGTCTCACCTCCTCCGAGCATCCCGCTTCCGGGCACCGCGCGTCGGGTCTCAGGTCCTTCGGGTACCGCGCGTTCGGGTCTCACCTCCTCCGGGCATCCCGCTGTCGGCTCCCGCCTCCGGGCACCAGCGTCGGTAGGGACAGGCGCGGCAGACCGGACCGGGCGTGGCCAGGTGAGCGGTGTCCGCGTGCCAGGAGGCCGCCAGTTCCCGAACGGCCGTCCGCGCCGCGGAACGGATCCGTTGCGGGGCCGGATCGATCGTCCGGACGCGCGCGCCGGTGGGGGCGAGCCGCTCGATCTCGATGACCGGTGGCGTGTGCACCGGGAGGACCTTCGCCGCGACCAGGAGGACCAACAGGGCGGTCCGAGGGTGGTGGGCGAGAAGGCCGGGGTCGTCCCGAACCGGGTCGACCTCCTCCGCCACGAGGTCACGGAGCACCCACGACCCGCCGCGCCGGAACACCAGATCGCAGCCCGTACGGACGAGAACGTCCGACAGAGGGTCGTCGACGGTCAGCGGAAGGTCGACGTGGGTCGGGTCCGTGCGGTCGGCGTCGCCCAGGGGGCAGACGGTCAGGTGGTGTTCGAGCATGGCCGCGCCCACCCGCGCGGCGCGGCCGGTGAGCCCCACACCGTCCGTCGACCAGGCGCCGCGGTCGACAGGGAGGTCGTCGCGGGTGCAGGCTCGGGCGGGCGCGCGCGAGTGGAGCCGCGCCAGCCACGACCGGACGGCCTCCGCGTGACGGCCGACGGGCTGTTCCGCCCCGGCGGCGGGCAGCCCCAGGTCATGGAAGTGGGCCTTGGCCGGGCACTCACGGTGGTACCGTCCAGCCGTCACCGACCAGGTACGGCGTGGGCGCGACCGGTCCTGCACGCCCAGCAGCCCGGGTGTGCGCGGCAGGCGTCCGCAACCGTCCCGGACCCGGCACGGCAGGCAGTCCCCGCCCGGGACGCGCCTGCCCGGGCTCAGCGCCGCGCGCAGCCCCTCGCGACCGGCGGCGGCGAACAGGTCCCGGGACTCCGCCACGGTCCCGTCGAACAGCGTGGTCGCGTCCCCGTCCAGACACGACACCCGAACGACGCGGACGCGTGTGGGCGGCGGTACCTCCGACGGCGTGCGCGTGGGGTACGGCGTGCCGCCCGCGTACCGCCACGGCTCGGCCTCGACCGCGGCCCGGTTCACGTGCGCCCCCGCGGCCGCGACGAACGCCGCGACCGCCGCCTCCGCGTCCGTGGTCGGACACGCTGACGAGGGGACCGGCACGCGCAACTCCCGGATCACCTCGGGTCCGTCGCGCAGGAGGTAGCGGCGGCCCCACACGCAGATCTCGTAGGGCCGGGCGCGCGCACGCCCCGGGCCGGGCAGGTGCTGGAGGATCCACGGGTCGGCGACGGGGGAACGGTCGGCGCCGTCGGCGGTCAGGGCGTCCAGGTAGGTCCTGGCCGCGTGCCGGGTCCAGGCCAGCAGCCCCTCGTGCGCGGGCGCCACCCACCCTCCCATGACGCGGGTGCCGCGATCCCCGCGTCGGGGTAGGTGCGCGCAGGCCTCGTCGACCGGCCGCCCCTGGTGCTCGACCAGGTCGAGCACGGCCGTCAGGGGACCCAGGGGCGACCGCGCGAGGTAGGGCCGCTTGCCGGGGGCGGCGGCGCCGAAGGCCTGCTCGGATCTGCTGCGCAGATGGGTGGGGCAGCGGCGGGCGCCGGGGCGCACGGAGCCGCTGTGGACACGGATGACGGGTGCGAGGTCGGCGATGCCGGTCGTCCAGGGGGCCATATCTCCTCCTGGTCGCGAGTGTGGCACGTTTCGTCACATGCTGGCTGAGAGCCTGTGGATAACGGGGACTGCCTGTCTTCAGGCTGGTAGAAATGCCTCAGAGTTCACTTTTCTCCCAAAACAACCATTAAGGCATCCCCCATGTCATTCCGCCCGCGCGCGGCCCTGAGTGCGGCGGTGGCCGCGCTGACCCTCACCGCCTGCGCTCCGTTCGACGGCGTCCTGCGGGACTCCGTCGAGGACGTCCTCCACGACGTCGCCACGGACACGGCTCCGATCGTCCCGACCCTCGACTTCGACCAGGTCGACCGGGACGACCCGTTCGGCGGCACCGACGCCGAGGACTACGCGGAGGGGTTCGACCTCCCCGACGAGGTCGCCGCCGTCGGCCCCTATCCGACCGGTCGCGTCCGCGAGGCCTACGAGACCGCCCAGGACCTCCTGGAGGCCGTGTACCTCAACCAGGACGCGGTCTTCGACGAGGACAACAGCGAGTTCACGTCCCTGCTCACCGGTCAGGCGCTGGACTGGTACCTGGAGAACCACGGGAACGAGGACCCGCTGCTCGACACCCGGCACATCCCCTTCAACCTCACCCCCGGCACGGCCGAGCCGATCGGCGACGTGGTCAAGGTGAACGGTGCGATGTGGGCGGAGGAGGCGGTCGACGAGTACGGGTTCGACTACCTGGCGGTCCGCACCGAGTACACGATCGTCCACCCGATCGCCCGTCCCGGCGATCCCGTGTCGGTGCGCCTGGTCACCTCGCACCTCGGTGAGGTCTCCTTCTACGACCGTGGCGACGGCACCTGGGACGTCTGGCCGTTCTGGACGCGCTCCGCGGGTCCCATCCACTGCCTGTCCGATCAGCACACCCTCACCCCCGCCTACCCCGACGAGCTGCCCCGGGGCGAGCGGCCCAAGGGCAGACCCGAGGACGCCTACGACCTGGACAACGCCCGCGACGACCTGGAGTCGGCGGACGAGGGGGAGTGCGGGACCATCCAGGAGACCTGACCGACCCGATCCGTCCGACCCGCGCTCCGGGGAGCGGCGCGCGCGGGCCCTCTTCCTGTTTGAATGACGTGCATGATCGTGCGTCGAGTACTGCCCGAAGAGATGAGCGCCGTCAGCGAACTGCGCGTGACCGCCTACCTCGCCGACGGCCTGTTGGAGGCCAGCCCGGAGTACGCGGAGACCCTCCGGCTCCTGGGCGCCGACGGGACCGGGGAGGTCCTGGTGGCCGTGGACGGGGACACCCTCCTGGGGACGATCATGTTCGAGCCGTGGTCGCCCGACAGCGAGGTCGCGCGGGACGCGGACGAGGCGGAGATCCGCGCGTTCGCCGTGGCTCCCCAGGCACGCGGGCTCGGTGTGGGGCGCGCCCTGGTCAACGCCCTCGTGGAGCGGGCCGGGGAGGAGGGCGTGGTCCGGCTCGTGCTGTCCACCCTGCCGCGGATGCGGGCCGCCCAGTTCGTCTACCGTGCCCGCGGGTTCACCCGGGCCCCGGAACGCGACTGGACCCCCGCGCCGGGAGTCGAACTCCAGGTCTACGAGCTGGAGCTCAAGGAGTAGGGGGCGGCGGGCCCGTCCGGTCCCGGTTCGGCCGGTCCTCCCGGCCTGGCCGGTTCCGATCCGCCGGGGCCGGACTCGGCCGCGTATCCGTCGGCCGCCCCGTTCAACACCCGACCGGGCGCACCCGGCGGGCGGCCTCGGCCAGCGGTTCGCCCAGGGCTCCGTCGGCGAGCCGGTCCAGGACGGCCTCGGCCGCCGGATGCCCCGTCAGCCACATCGTGCGCGTGAGCTGTTCGGCGCACGCCGTGTACCGGTCCCGGTCGCGGTCGGGCAGGGGGCTCCCGGCCTCGACCAGGATCGCGTAGCTGTCCAGGACGGCCCACACCACCTGGTGGGACGTGGGCACCTCGGCGTGCGTGCCGCGCAGGCGGCGCGCCCACCCGCCGAGCACCGGATGGTGCACGTACATGCGCAGCACCGGTGTCAGGTCGATGCCCAGCCCGGCCAGGGTCGCGGCGACCCGGTGGCGCCGGTGCCACGCCCGCGGGTCCGCGGAGGCCTCCAGCAGTTCCCGGGCGGCGGTGTGCGGCTCGCGGGTCGCCAGCCACCGGGTCATGAGCTCCTCGGTGTCGACCGGCCGCCCCTCCTCCAGGAGGGTGAGGACGTGGTCGGCCGCCATGTCCTCCACGGGGGGTGTGAGCGGAACCTCGGCGCCCGAGCGGCGCAGCTGCCGCACGACGAAGTGGTCTCCCAGCCGCGTCACGCGGTAGGAGTCCCCGCCGGTCCGTTCGACCGCTCCCAGCCCGACCAGCGTGTCCAGCACCGAGCGGAGGTCGTCGCCGGGACGGCCCGGGCACGGGCCCAGCGCGACCCCGGCGCCGAACACCTCGACGATCTGGTCCGGGGTGCGGGGCCGCCCGCTGACGAACAGGTCGGTCAGGGCGAGGAAGGCGGTCATCCCCCGCGCCCCCGTCATCGCGAGCAGGGCGTCCGCCCACGCGTCGGCCGCCGCACCCGGCGTGCCCCGCTCCCAGGCGCGGGCGACGCGTCCGCGCAGCACACGGGTGTAGGTGGTGCGCAGGAGCCCGGCCTCGCGGGCCACGCGGAGGATGCGGGGGACCGCGTCCGGGGGGACCCCGAGGGCGTCGGCGGCGCTGTCGCTGTCGGGTCCGGTCAGGGCGTCGTGCGGGCGGTCGGGGTCCAGGGGCCGCCCCTCACCCACCCACGCGGTCAGCCCGGCCGCCTCGGACAGGGGTCGGCACGGTCGGGCCGCGGCGTCCAGGTCGGCCGCGCGGGCGGGGACGATCGGGGGGAGCGGGTCGGGTTCGCCGCCGTCCGCGACCCCGAGACGGCCCAGGAGCGGCAGGGCGGCCTCGTCGAGGGAATCGGCGGTCGCGGATGGTCCGCCGGGAGTGAGGTCGACCGTCGAGATCGCCGCGCGCAGCCTGCGCGGACTCTCGCAGGAGAGCAGCCCGCCCCGGTCGACGAGGTGGTCGCACCAGGTCAGCCAGGTGTCCCGGAGGGTGTCGGGTACACGGTCCCAGTCGCGGACGGTGCCGACGATGTCGCGGACGTCGGCGGTGGTCCAGTCCCCGGGGTCGGGCGCCCCGGCGTCCCGATGGGCGGTCAGGAGGAAGACCAGGGCGTCGGCGTCCACGTCGACCGGGGGATCCAGGCCCCGGGCCCAGTCCAGGCACTCGTCTACGGCGGACAGGATGCGTTCGGTCATGGTCATCTCACCGAGAGTGGAACTCTGGGACGGCGTCAGGCTATATCCGTCGACCCCCGTCGCGGGGGAGAACGGGAGAATCGGGTCCGCGTCCGGCCTCCGTGCCCGGAGACGCCGGAGCAGGCGGGCGTCCCCCGCCGCCCGCCCGCGGGTTCTCCGAAGAATGGCGGCGCGTTTTCCCGGACTTCGCGGACGCACACGGGAAGGCACGCGAAAAGCGCGTGTCAGTGGGTGGAATTCCGTGATGGCGGCGTGCCCGGCCCGCGCTTTCCTCGGAAAACGCGCCTCAATCATGTCCACGCTGACCGGAACCGGCCAGCGGCGCCCCGGGCGCGGCGTTTGGTGACCGTGGGTGGGGAAGGACACGGGAGACGGCCGTGCGCCCTCGACCGGAGGCCCGGCACCGGGCGGGGGCGGACCGCCCGAGACGCGAACGCCGGAGTGCCGCAGGGCGAGGTTTGCCCGCACTCCCTGAGAGTACATATCCGATCAAACGCGATATTTGCGTGTAATTCACGCGTGCTCTCGCCTCCAGGAGGACACCAGCGTGGCAAGGAGCGCCGACAACGCACGACCACTCAGCGGCGACCACACCGGGGTCCAGGGAGAATGGCCCGAGACGATGGACGTCGAGGACCTGCTCGCCCTGGGGTGGCGCCCCACCCCCTTCCGCGAGTTCGTCCTCAAGGTGCACAGCAGGTGCAACCTGGCCTGCGACTACTGCTACATGTACGAGATGGCCGACCAGGGGTGGCGCGACCGGCCCCGCCGCATGGCCCGCCCCGTCGTCGAACGCGTGGCCGAGCGCATCGCCGAGCACGCCCGGGCCAACGGCCGCTCCGGCGTCGACGTCATCCTGCACGGCGGCGAACCCCTGCTCGTCGGCCTCGACCACCTGCGCCACACGGCACAGGTCCTGCGCAAGGCCAACGAACCCGACGTCCGCGTCGACCTGCGCCTGCAGACCAACGGCGTCCTGCTGGACACCCACTTCCTCGACCTGTTCGACGAACTCGGCGTGCGCGTCGGCGTCAGCGTCGACGGCGCGGAGGACGACCACGACCGCCACCGCCGCCGCGCCAACGGACGCGGCACCCACGCCGAGGTCCGGGCCGGGCTGGAACTGCTCGGCTCCCCGCGCTACCGCCACCTGATGACCGGCCTCCTGGCCACCATCGACCTGGAGTCGGACCCCGTGACCACCTACCAGGCGCTCCTGGAGTTCGATCCGCCCACCATCGACCTCCTCCTGCCCCACGGCAACTGGGACGCCCCGCCGCCCGGGTGGACCCCGGACGGCACCGCCTACGGCGCCTGGCTCACCGCCGTCTTCGACCGCTGGTACCACGCCCCCGCACGCGAGACCAACATCCGCCTCTTCACCGAGATCATCCGCCTCGTCCTGGGCGCCCCCTCACGCACCGAGAGCGTCGGCCTCTCCCCGGCCGCCCTCGTGGTCGTGGAGACCGACGGCTCCATCGAACAGGTCGACAGCCTCCGATCCGCCTACGACGGCGCCGCCGCCACACCCCTGCACACCCTCACCCACGCCTTCGACGAGGCCCTGTACCTGCCGTCCGTCGCCGCGCGTCAGATCGGCGCCCGCGCCCTGAGCTCCACGTGCGCGGCCTGCCCCCTGGCACGCGTGTGCGGCGGCGGCCTGTACCCGCACCGGTACCGGAACGGGAGCGGGTTCCTCAACCCCTCGGTGTACTGCCAGGACCTCTTCCGCCTCATCACCCACGTCCGGGCGACCGTGGCCGCGGACGTTGAACGCCTACGGGAAGGACGCTGAATGCCACCCGAGGACCCGCTCCCGGACGACGTGTTCGACGCGCTCGCCCGGGGCGGGGGCGGTCACGCGGCCACCGACCTCCTCCGCCGCACCCAGTACGCCAAGCACCTCCTGCTCGTGCGCCGCGTCCTGGACGCCGCCCTCGCCCGACACCACCCCGACGCGCCGCGCGCCCGCGCCGCCTACGACCTGCTCGCCCGCGCGGAGGAGGCCGACCCGGACGCGGTGTCCGCGGTCCTGCGCCACCCGGCCGTCGGCGTGTGGGCCCGGCGCACGGTCCTGGCACTGGACGGCCGCCGCGACGAGAGCCCCCGGGTGGGCACGCTCTCGGCGCTGTCGGCCGCCGCCGCGCTGCGGGCCGGGCTGACCGCACGCGTCGAGGCGCCCCTGTTCGGCCCGACCGCGCCGCTGCCCGCCCTCGGCCGCGCCCTGCTCGGCCGAGGGGAGGGGGACACGGCCGTCGTCGAGACGCAGGCCGGTCGGGCGCGGCTGTCGCGCGGGTGCGTCCACGTGGAGGTCCCGGCCGACCCGCACGAGGACGCGCCGGGGTGGCACGCGCTGCGTCGGATGTCGGCCGAGCACGCGGGGCGGCGGATCGACCTGGTCCTGGACGACCAGGACCCGGACCGGCTGCCCGGCGCCGACCTGGTCGCCCGGCGGCTGACGGGAGAGGAGGCCGCCCGGTGGCGGGGGAGCCTGCGCGAGGCGTGGGAACTCCTGGTGACCGACCACTGGACCCTCGCGGAGGAGACCGCCGACACCGTCGTCGCGCTGACCCCGATGACCGCGCCCGGCGGGGCGCACACGAGCGCGACGGCCCAGCACGCCTTCGGCAACCTCGGGCTGTCCGACCCGCCCAGCCCCGTGCTGTTCGCGCTCACCTTCGCGCACGAGGTGCAGCACGCCAAGCTCATGGCCCTGCTCGACCTGGTCCCGCTCACCCTGCCCGACGACGGGAGCACCTACTACGCGCCCTGGCGGCCCGACCCCAGACCCGTGTCCGGGCTGCTCCAGGGGGTGTACGCCCACCTGGGGGTGGCCGGGTTCTGGCGCCGCCACCGCGGCACGGTGACGGGAGAGCGGGCGCTCCGCGCGCACGCCGACTTCGCGCACTGGCGGGCGGCCGCCCACGAGGCCGCGCGCACGGTGGCCGGGTCGGGGCGGCTCACCCCCGAGGGGATCCGCTTCCTCGCGGCGACCGCGCGGACCCTGGCCTCCTGGATAGCGGAGGAGGTTCCCGAGGACGCCGTGGCGGCGGCCGACGCCGCCGCCCACCGCCACCTGGACCGGTGGCGCGCCCGCAACCGGGCCCCGGGGACCGCCGAACCCGCCGCCCGCGGTCGCTGACCGCGGCCCGCCCGAACCCGCCCCGCCCGCCCGCTCCGGGGACGCCCGGCCTCCGGTGCGGGTTCCGGTGCGGCCTCCGGCGCCCCGGCGTACTCGCGTGCGGATCCCTCCCTTCGGGGAGGGGAGCGGTCACAGCAGCGGTGGGTCGAAGTCCGTGACCAGACGGCTGCCCCGCTGGGCCGCCACCGTGTAGTGGTGCTCCCGGCCCAGCGTCCGCACCAGGGCCGTGTACGTGGTCTCCGCCAGCGCGTCCGCCTCCGCCGTCTCGTCCTCGATCCGCAGGTCCAGCGCGAGGTTGGCGGCGCACGCGAGCGTGCTGTGGTGGTCGTCGCCCAGCAGTGCGCGCAGCCTGCGCAGCGTTCCCCGGCCCAGGCGCACGGCGTTCTTCGTCTCACCCAGCGCCGACAGGTCGCTGGCCAGGTTGGTCGCCACCCCCAGCGAGTAGTGGTGGTCGCGGCCCAGTTTGTCGTCCAGGGCCGCCAACGCCGACTCGTTCATCGACCGCGCCCGCGACGCGTCGCCCAGCAACCGGTACAGCAGGGCCACGTTGCTCGTGCACCCGTGGTTGTAGGGGTGCTCGGGCCCGTACGCCCGCACGTACCGCAGGTCGGTGTCCTCGCCCAGCTCCAGCGCCCCCGTCAGCTCCCCGGTCACCCGCCAGATGTTGGTCAGGCACATGGCCGCCGCCAACGTCTCGGGGTGGTCGATCCCGTACAGCCGCAGGTACCGCGAGTGCACGTCCAGGGCCAGTTCGAGCGCCTCGTCGAACTCCCCGGACATGCGGCGGGCGATCGCCAGGTCCATCTGGGTGCGCAGCGTCCGCGGATGCTCGACGCCCAGCTGCTCCCGGCCGTAGGACAGCGCGTCCTCGCCCAGGTCACAGGCCTCGGTGAAGTCCCCCGACAGGCGTACCGACAGGGCCAGTCCGTGCCAGAACGACAGCAGCACCGGCGAACCGGGCGCCGCGCTGCGCCGCTTGTACAGCATGTACGCCCGTTCGTGCCGCGCCTGGGCCCCGGCGAAGTCGCTGGTCAGCGCGTAGTCGATGCCCAGGTTGTGCAGTGCGCGCAGGGTCGCGGACTCGTTGGGGCCCAGCGTCTCCTCGTGCAGCCGGAGGGTCTCCTCGTCGTGCTCGCGGGCCTTCCAGAAGTCCCCGCGCGCACGGTAGTCGGCGCCCAGGCCCGACAGGACGTTCAGGGTCTCGCCGTGGGTGCGCCCCAGGGTCCGGCGCACCTTCGGCAGGAGGGCCCGGTTGAGGTCGTAGGCCTCCTGGTAGCGGCCCAGGTCGCGCAGCCGGTTGGCGTACAGGCGCTGCGCCTCCAGCACGTGCGGGTCCTCGTCCCCGGAGTCGGCCACCCACCGGTCGATGAACACGCGGGCGTAGCGGCTGGCCGTCTCGTAGTTGCCGACCACGAACAGGAAGCCCAGCATGCTCAGGGCGAACCGGCGCACCCGGGGGTTGGTGCTCTCGGCCACCCGCGCGGGTCCCACGTGCGGCAGCAGCTCCTGGTAGCGGGCCTGCGCGGCCGGATCGGTCCGGCTCTCCGGCGCCGACGCGCTCAGCAGGGCCCACACCTCGGTGCGGATCGAGTCCTGTGTGGGCTGGTCGAGCTCCTCCCGCAGCAGGGCCTGGATGAGCCGGTGCACCTGGATGGTGCGGTTGGCGTTGTCCAGCCGCACCAGCGCGTACCGCCCCAGCTGCCCGATCGCCCGGCTCAGGCGGATGGGGTCGGCCATCAGCTCCGCGAGTTCGGGTCGGACCCGGCCGCCCTCGACCGGGAAGAACAGGTCGCGCGGGATGGGGTCGGGGCCGAAGAACGCGCAGCAGCGCAGCAGCTCCATGGCCTCGGGCAGGTTCTCCTGGAGCTTGGCCACCGACAGCTGCCAGGCGGCGGTCATCGGCTCCGGGTACTCCGGCGGCTTGCCCTCGCGCAGGAGGGGTCCGGTGCGCTCGGAGAGCAGCGACAGGTACTCACGCGCCGACATCCCGGTCTCGGACTGCAGCGCCCCGGCCTGTTCCAGCGCGAGGGGCAGGTGACCCAGCGCCTCCGACAGCTCGACCGCGTCCTCGATGCTGATCCCCCGGGGGATGCGCCGTTTGAGGAACTCGACGCTCTCGTGGGACGGGAAGACGTTGACCGACACCGTCCGGGCCACCGACTCCCAGCGGTGGTTGCGGGTGGTCACGATCACGTGGCCGGGGCCCTGGGGGATGACGTCGGTGAGGTCCTCGGGCTCGTCGGCGTTGTCGAAGACGAGCAGCCACCGCGAGTACGGCTCGCCCCGGCGCAGGGCGTCGAGCACGCCGTTGGCCGCGTCCTCGACCCCGGTCAGGCCGGGCCCGGGCAGGTCCAGGTGCGGGGCGAGGTGGGCCAGCGCCGAGCGCACGAGGCCGGGCTGGTCGGCCATGATCCACCACACCAGGTCGTACTCATCCCGGAAGCGGTGGGCGTACTCCACCGCCATCAGGGTCTTGCCGACGCCGCCGTAGCCCTGGAGGGTGTGGGGGACGACCGCCGTCACGTGGCCCCGCAACCCCTCGTACAGCTCCTGGAGCTGTTCCGAGCGGCCGGTGAAGTTCTTGTTCTGCGGCGGGATCCTCCCCCACACCTTGGGATAGCGCGGGGGGTTGTGGCCGGTGGCCCTCGTGGAAGCGCTCACGCGATGTCCTCCGGTTTCACATCGGCCCCACCAGGCATTCTGGACCAGTTCCGGAAGATTCCTGGTGTCGAGTCGAGGATTTCGGTCAGCGGGTGCGGAACGGGCGGGAATATGCACTCAGGGTAGGCGAAGATGTTAGGGAAGGACAGGCCGGTGGTAGAAACTCCATGGGACTGACGAAGAAACGAAAAGGAGGGCGGCAGCGGCGCGATCGCTTCCGTTCTCTCCTTTATCGCTGGCCGGAAGGACGAAGTCGATGCCACAACAGCACCTCTCCGGAGGAGCGGCCCTGGTGGACGCCGACGGTCTGACCCTGCGCGATCTCGACGGGTACGGGGAGACGGCGATCATCCGGGCGCTGCGGTCGGTTCTGGATCCGGGAGCGGGCGCCTCGGAGGCGATCGCGGCGTTCACGAGTGACGGGGACGAGGACGGGTAGGGTGCGGCCCCTCCCGGCGCCCCCGCCCCGGGAGTCCCTTCCGAACCGTGTCGCCGATCCGTTCCCCCAGGTCCGCCACGGGGCCGCGATAAAGGGCCGGACAATGTCGCCCGGGCCCGAACACGCGCCCTTCACCGATTCGGGGTGCCCGCCGTTTCCCGGCGGGCCGGAACCCCCCCAGGCTCGGAGCTGATTTCATGCCACGAATCGCCGCCGGTCACCCGCGTCGCACGGGACCGTTCGTCGGTGCGCGGCCTTTCGGTTCCCGCGACCGCCATCTCTTCCTCGGCCGGACGGAAACGGTACGGGATCTGGTCGGGGCGTGGACCGGAGCCCGCCTCACCGTGCTGCACGGCGACGCGGGGGTGGGCAAGACCTCCCTCCTCCACGCGGGCGCCGTCCCCGCCCTCACCGACCGGGGCGCCCACGTCCTGCCCGTGGGGCGGCTCCTGATCGACCCCGCCTTCCCCAGCGCCGTCCTCCCCGAGCAGAACCCCTTCACGCGCGCCCTGCTCGCCTCGTGGAACCCGGACGAGTTCCCCACCCACGGGCCGGGCAGGTCCGCCGGCGACTTCCTTCGCGACCACGCGCGCGCCGACCGCTACGGCCGGGTGCGGCCCCTCTACGCCGCCCTCGACCAGACCGAACCGCTGCTGCGCTCCCCGGCTCTCCCCGAACCCCACCGGGGCGACCTGATCGACGAACTCCTCGTCGCGCTCGACGACCACCCCGGCCTGCACCTGCTGCTCACCGTGCGCACCGAGCACCTGGCCGACCTGCGGCGCGTGATCGCCGCACACGGGGCCGACCACGCCGAGGTGCGCCTCGGCCCGCTGACGCCGACCGCCGCCGTCGAGGCCACCGCCCACGCCCTGGACACCGTCGGTGTCCAGCACGCCCGGGCCGTCGCCGAACGCCTGGTGGAGGAGGTGCGCACGCTTCCCGGGCAGCCACGCACCGGCCCCGCTGTGACCGGCGGTGCCACGGAGCCCACGAGCGCTGACCGCCATGGCCGTCCCGGTGGTCTCACGGAGTCCACGAGCGTTGACGGCCACGGTCGTCCCGGTGGTCTCACGGAGTCCACGAGCGTTGACGGCCACGGTCGTCCCGGTGGTCTCACGGAGTCCACGAGCGCTGACGGCCACGGTCGTCCCGGTGGTCTCACGGTGCCCACGAGCGCTGACGGCCACGGCCGTCCCGGCGGCCCCTCCACGACCGGCCCGGCCCAACCCAGCGACCCCGAGAGTCTCGGTGGCTCCATCGGTTCCCTCGACCTCACCGTGACCGTGAACCCCAGGGACCTCGCCGCGACCGTCGACCCCGCCCTGCTCCAGACCGTCGGCGCCCTCCTGTACGCCGAGGGCTCCGAGGCCTTCGCCGCCGCCGACGTCGACCGCACGCTCGCCGTCCACCTCTCACTCCTCCTGGAGGAGGTCGCCGCCGAACACCTCGTCCCCCGCGACCTGCCGCACGCCTGGCTGCGCCGCGCCGCCGCTGCGGGCGCCCCCGCGCCCGGCACGGACGACACCCGCCACACCGACCTCACCTGGGGCCTGGTCCACACCCTCCAGGACCGCCACCTGGTCACCCCCACCGCCGAGGGCACCGCCTACCGCCTGCGCCACCCCCGTCTGGCCCGCCCCCTCCTGGACCTGGCGGCCCACCCGCGCGAGCCCACCCCGCAGCCCTGGACGACCGCGGACCGCATCGTCGTCGCCCGTCGCGCCCACACCCGGGGCGAGCCCGACCTCGCGGGCGAGCACGCCCGGCAGGCCCTGCGGTCGACCCCGCCGCCTCCACCCCGTGACCGCGCCACGCTCACCTCGCTCCTGGGCGACCTCGCCTTCGAACGCGGCGAGCCCGCCGTGGCGGCCGCGTACTACGCCGAGGCCGCGGAGCTGCTGGAGGCCGTCGGGGACAGCGCCGGCGTGGCCCGGCTGCTCGTCGCCCAGTCGAGCAGCAGACTCCGGGCGGGCCAGCGCTCCGCCGCCCTGGACGGGCTCCGGGCGGCCGCCGGTCGCGTGCGCGGGGACTCCAGCCTGCGCACCGGGATCGGCCAGGCCCTGTGGCGGATCGGGCAGAGCCAGTCCGCGCTCGACGTCCTGGACGCGGTCCTGACCGGTGACAGGTCGGCCAGCGAGGCCCGACGCACCCGCAACCGGATCCGCGCCGAGCTCATGTCCGCGCGGGGCCTGGCCCCGCGCCGGGGTTGGTGACCCGACCGTATGGACTCCACCGTGTTCATCGCGCTCGTCACCGGCGCCATCACGGCCCTGAGCACCCTCGGCGCCACCGCG
This sequence comes from Nocardiopsis sp. NPDC049922, assembly GCF_040660275.1. Classification (NCBI taxonomy): domain Bacteria; kingdom Bacillati; phylum Actinomycetota; class Actinomycetes; order Streptosporangiales; family Nocardiopsidaceae; genus Nocardiopsis; species Nocardiopsis sp. NPDC049922. Next base: position 124,659 of record NZ_JBFAME010000003.1, read on the forward strand.
CTGGCCGCCCACCGGGCCGCGCGCACCGAGCGCTGGCGGGCCGAACACGCCCTGGAGGTGGAACGGACGCGGCACCTGTTCGAGCGGGAACGCCGCCGGGACCAGGAGCTGCGGTCGCGCTTCGACGACGCGCGCAGGGCCGTGCTCCGGCTCGGCATGTCGGTGCGGGTGGTCACGCACATCCGCGCCGAGGGCCCGCCCCGCCCCGGCGACGAGGAGCTCGGCGACCTGCTGCGCCAGGCCCGCACCGACAGCCTGGACGCGGTCGTGGCGGTCGAGCGCCTGCGCGGCGTGCTCCCCGAGGGGCGGCGCGGGCCGGTCGACGAGCTGCGTGACGCCGCCGACCGGGCGTTCAACCACGTTCAGACGAGGACAGGCCAGGTCGGCGACGCCCTGCGGATCCAGAGGACGCTGGACACCGCCCTGCGGTCGGTGGGGGAGTCGCTGTTCCCGGTGGGGGAGCGGGGCGCGGCGCGGGCGGATCCCACACGGCGGCCGGAGTCAGGGTGAGCGGCACGGCGAGCAGGAGGATGAACGCGGTGACCGCCACGGCGGTCGCCTGAACACCGACGCTCTCCAGGACGTGGCCCCCGCACAGCACGCCGACGGGGAGCGCCCCGTTGGTGACCAGACGGACGGTGCCCGTGACCCGTCCCAGGAGTTCCGTGGGCACGCGCGTGGTGTGGTAGGTGGTCACGGTGACGTTCATATGGGCGCCGACGAACCCGATCCCGCCCCAGGTCAGGGGCAGGATCACCGCCAGGTGCACCGGACCCGCCCACTCGGCCAGCGCCAGGGGCGCGGTGACCCCCGCCCACGCCCACAGGCACAGGGTGACCACGGTGGCGGGACGCAGCCGCCGCACCAGGTGGGGGGAGGCCAGGGAACCGAGCAGACCTCCGGCCCCCGTCGCGGCCAGCACCGCGCCGAGCAGGAACGCCGACAGCCCCCGCTCGGTGGCCGTGACGATGATGACCAGCCACACCGTCTGGAACAGGGCGTTGGTGCAGGCGCACACCGCCGTCGCCAGGAGGAGGAAGCGGTCGCGGCGCACCCGGGTCAGGCCCGCCGACAGGTCGCGGCACAGGGTCGACGCCCACCCCCGCCGCGACGTGGGACCGCCGTCGGCCGAGGGGGCGCGAAGCCGGGGCAGCCGTGCCACCAGCCACAGCCCGACCGCCGTGACCACCGCGTCGAACGCCGCGGGCAGGAACTGGCCCAGACCGAACAGCGCGCCGCCCAGTGGGCGCCCGGTCATCTGCGTGGCGTGCGTGCGCGCCTCGTTGCGCGCGGCGGCCGTCGACAGGTGGTCGTGGGGCACCAGGAGGGGCACGGCCGCCGACGCGGCGGTCGCGTGCAGGGCCGCGCACACGCCGTGGACGGTGGCGGCCGCGGCCAGCAGCGGCACGGGGGCGTCGAGGATCAGGACCGGGCCGATCAGCAGCGCCACGCACGTCAGGCGCACGCACTGGCTGGCGATCATGACCGAGCGGGGGTCGTGGCGGTCCACCACCACCCCGATGGGGACGTACAGCAGGGTGCGCGGCACCATCCCGGCGGCGGCGATCCACCCGGCCAGGGCGGGGGATCCGCTCTGGTGCAGGGCGAGCAGCGGCACGGCGAGGGTGAGGGTCATGGACCCCAGTCCCGACAGCGCGCCACCGGCCCACAACAGACCGAACCGGCGCCGCCAGCGTCGGTCGTCCCGTGCGTTCGACAAGCGTTCTCACAACGGTCGGGGAAGCTGGACGTGGATGCCCGTGGGGCGGCCGTGCTGGTCGGCGAACGCGCCCCTGGGGCCGTCGGTGGTCCCGCCGCCCCTGCGCCGTGTCCGGTGGGTGTCGACAGGGCGTGGGTGGGCTGCGCACATCCTAGCGGGAATGGCGTTGCGCCGGTGGACAGACGGAGAAATCGGAGATTATGGAGAAAGGGGTGAAAAACGGAATTCCGACTTTCTCCAGAGAGGAGAAGAACCTCTCCGGCATTCGGGTCGCCCGGTCGGCTTGACCTCAACTCTGGTTGAGGGTCCAGACTCCTCCTCGTCCGCCCACGACCGGAGGAGTCCCGTGTCCGACCACCCGTCCGTCCCCGCACCCGACCACATCACCGAGCGCCTGCGCTCGGCCCGCAACGTCTGGATGGGCACCTCGCGACGCGACGGCTCCTCGCACCTGACCCCGGTCTGGTTCACCCACCTCCGGGACCGCTGGTGGGTCTGCACCGGGCCGGGCACCGTCAAGGCGCGCAACATCGCCGCCGACCCCCGGGTGTCCCTGGCGCTGGAGGACGGTGACGCGCCCGTGGTCGCGGAGGGCACCGCGACGGTGCACACCGCCCCCTTCCCCGCCGACGTCGTGGCGTCCTTCCACGACCGCTACGGATGGAACATCGAGGAAGCCGTCGCGAGGAGCGGCCGCCCCCAGGTCCTGCTGGAGATCGGTGTCCGCCGCTGGCTGATGGCCGGCCGCGCTCAGGACCCCGCCTGACGGACGGGAGGGCCCGCCCGCGCCGGCCCTACCGCTCGGTCCAGGCGATCCGCGTGATTCGGTGCGCCTCGGTGGGGTCGGGGTACTCCCAGCGCCGGACCAGGCGCTCCACGGCCGCGGCCGGAACCGGGTCGGCGCGGCGGTCCAGCCGGGACCGCAGCACCCCCGGCGGCGCCTCCAGGGACACGATCTCCACCCGGCCCCGGTACGCCGCGGCCAGTCCGACGCACCGGTCGCGCACGTCGCGCGACAGGTTGGTGGCGTTCCACACGAACGACCGCCCCGCCCGCAGGTGTTCCCTGGCCAGCTCGTGCGCGGCGGCGGCCACCCGCCCCTGCGGCCCGGTCGGGGACACCCCCATCCGGTCGCGCACCGCGTCCAGGCTCACCACCGGCAGGTCCGCCCGGTGGGCGCCGATCCACGTGTCCTTGCCCGCGCCGGGCAGCCCGGACATGACCGTCACCGCCAGACGGGTGTCGTCATAGGCCGCGTAGTCGGGGTCGCGGTCCGGCTTGCGGAAGAACCAGAACCGCGCGTGGTCGGAGGGGAAGTTGCGGGGGCGGTCCAGGCACCGCTGTTCGGCGCAGTACTCGCGGTACAGCGCGATGTTGTCCAGCACCTCGGCCGTGTCGCCGCAGCGGCGTCCCAGGATGTCGGCGGTGGCCAGCAGCGCCAGGTCGTCGTTGCGCGCCACCAGGCTCACCCGGAACGCGATCGTGCGCGGGTCCGGGCGCTCCAGGGCCCAGAACGGCACCTGGTGGTGGCGGATCAGCGCGGCCACGTGCTCACGCCACCCGACGTCGGCGCCGCCCTCCCACAGCAGTCGGCGCGCCATGAGCTCACCGCGCCGTGAGTGCCCGTGCGCCGTGATCCGGCCGTCCTGGTCCCGACGCGTGCACGCGGGCTTGCCGACGTCGTGCAGGAGGACGGTCGCGAACAGTCGGACCCGCTCGGCGGCGGGACGCGCCCGCCACTCGGGCAGCTCCGCCAGCGCCTCGCAGGCCATGCGGGTGTGCGTCTCCACGTCCCCCTCGGCGTGGTGGACCGGGTCCTGCTCCACCCCCGCCATCTCCCGCACCCACGGCAGCGCCTCGCGGACCGCCGCCCAGTCCAGCGACCAGGCCGGGGGAGCGGGACACAGCTCATCGAACGGTCGCATGGAGCACCTCCGGGTCGGCGAGGCGGTTGGCGATGAGCGGGCGGTCCAGCCAGTGCGTCCCCGAGTCCAGTACGGCGGTGGTGAACTCCGGGCGCACCCACTTGTACCGGTCGACGGTGCGGTCGCCCTCCTCGACCTTGACGTACAGACCCTCCATCAGGTCGGATCCGTCGCTCTCGGCCAGGGCGCGGTCGGGGTCGGCGCCCCCGGCCCGCGCGGCGGCCGCCAGCGCCCGCCGCCAGTCCGGGGTCCGGCAGGTGGAGGGCCCCACGAGGCGGGTCAGTGCGGCCAGGTCGGCCAGCGGGCCCGAGGACAGGACCGGGACCGACACCACCGGGGTGCCCTCCAGCAGCTCACGGCGGCGCGGTGTGGACAGGAAGACGTTCTCCCGGGTGTCGAGGACGTCGAACTCGCAGAAGAGGTGCGGCAGCGCGTCGTAGAACACCGTGTGCTTGGCGTACAGCCACTCGCCGTAGAGCACGTACCGGTCACCCAGCCGCGGCCACAGCCGGGGCGCGACCGTCGCCGCCCAGGCCTTGAGCGGGGCGAACTGCCGCTCGCGCGGGCCGCCGGTGAGGAAGTGGCCCCGGCTCTGCAACCGGAGCCGCCCGTCGGGGCCGAAGCTGATCCCCGCGTTGGCGCCGTCCAGCTTCTCCTCGACGACCAGGTGCCGCCCGACCAGGTCGCCGAAGGGCGTGGCGGACAGGTCGCCGTCGCCCGGCTGGAGGCGCGACCCCCGGATGTGCCGGGTCCGCGGGTACTTGTGCAACATGCACCAGGTTCTATCCGGTGGACGCGGCGCACGGCCACCGGTTTTTCCGTCGAACCGGGCGCCGTCTGCCCGTCAGTCCCCCCGGACCGGGCGGCGCCCGCCCAGCGATGCGGAGTCGGCCGCCGCCCGGCCCTCGACCCACCCGTCCTCGCTGTGGGGGCCGCGCACCCGCGAGTGGGTCAGCTCCCCGAAGGCCTCCTCGACGGCGGCGCTCACCTCGCGCTCCCGGGCGGCGAACAGCGGCACCAGGTCGGCGCCCGTCTCGGCCGCGGCGGCCTCCCGCGCGGCCCGGGCCGACTCCGCGAGCCGTTCCCCCACGCGCACCGCGAACGCGGAGAGGAACGACGCCCGGAAGTCCCGGCCCGCGCCCCGCCCCGACCGGTCGCGCACCGCACCGCTGGCGCGCATCGCGCTCTCGGCCTGCACCAGCAGCGACGTGAACATCAGCTCGACCGCGTCGAGGTCGTCCTCGAACCCCATCACCGTGCACAGCCCCAGCTCCCGGTGCCAGATCGCCTGACAGCGGTTGGCCTCGGCGACCTCGTGCAGCAGGACGGCCCTGTGCTCGTCGTAGGGGGCGTCCACCGCGAGCCGTCGGGCCGCCGTGGCGTTCGACTCCCCGGGCTCCTCCGCCAACAGCGCCCGGTCGATGCTGTGCCGCGCCATCAACTCCTGGGCGCGGGCGCTCAACGCCTCCGCCTCGTGCGGGAACTCCGTCGACTCGGCCTTGGCCAGCAGGGCCCGCACCCGCTCCAGCCGGGAGCGGTCCGCCGACGACACCGCCCGCGCCGCGGCCTCGCGAGCGGGGCGAAAGGCGCCCGGCGGCGGTCCCAGCGGACGCATCGGCGGCAGCACCCGCAGCACGGCCAGCACCCGCAGCGCCGTCTCGACGACCTCGAACCGCGACAGTCCGTGCCGTGTCCCCGCCCGCGCGAGGTACCCCTCGCCCCACTCCGGCACGGGCTCCAGCTCCCGCACCTGTGCGCTCCACCGGGGGTCCACCGTGGCGGGGGAGTGCCGGCCGTGCTCGGCCACGACCGCGTCCGCGCACACGGCCGCGGCCACGCGGTCGAGGTCCCGGCCGACCTGGCGCACCGTCTCGGCGGGCTGCCAGCCGCGCGTCCACACCCCGACCAGCCCCTGGGTCAGGGCGTCCGTCACCGCCGACCCGGCGGTCCGCGCCCAGGTCGGATCCTCGACGTCGGCCAGGCGTGCGACGGCCATGTCCACGCCGCCGCCGTCGTCACCCAGGACCAGTGCGTCGACGGCGCCCCGCACCACCTCGGCGGGGGAGTCCGCGGGCGCCGGGCCCGCCCAGGCCTCGGCCCGCGGGTCGAAGCCGCGCCGCCGCCGTCCGCGGCCTCTCTTGCCCACGGTGTGTTCTCCCTGGTCGTGGTGGTCGAGCCGACGGACCATCCTAGCCGCCCGCCGGATTCCTCCCGGCCGCGCCGTGACACGCCCGAAACGTCCCCGCAACCGACGCCGTCGCACACCGGCGGACCAATCCTCCCAAGTCCGACTTGCGGGCTGATGTCCCCCGCCGAAAGCCGGAGCTTTCGTGCCCGAAGCACCCCGGAAACATGCGCGGCATAACGTCGCGTGGCATCCACAGCCACCGAGGAGTCTCCATGCACCACGGAACCGGATCCGCCGACCGCGACGGCGTCCCGGACGGCCGGGCGGAGGCGGCCCGCTGCCCCGTCGGCGGGACACTGGCCCTGCACGAGCCCACCCCCGCCGACCTGCCCTGGGGCCGTCTCCGCGACCAGTACGGGGGCCTGGCGCCGGTCGAGATCGCGCCCGGCGTGCCCGGCTGGCTCCTCCTCGGCTACAAGGAGAACCTCCAGGTCCTGCGCGACCAGACCCACTTCTCCGCCGACCCCCGCCCGTGGAGCGCCTCGGGCACCGCGCCCGCGCGCACGGGCGCGCTCACCCACGACGGCGAGGAGCACCGGCGGCTGCGCGCGCCCATCGTCGACGCGCTCACCCCCGTGGGCACGCCCCAGCTCGTCCCGGTGGTCGAGCGCGCGGCCGTGCGTCTGCTCGACGCGGTCGCGGCGGACGGACACGCCGACCTCATCGGCCGGTTCGCCGCTCCGCTGCCCGCGCTCGTGCTCAACGAGCTCCTCGGCCTGCCCGACGCCTACGGGAGCCTGCTCGCCGACCTCACCGCGCGGCTGTGGAGCGGCGACCCCGAACGCGCCGAACCCGCCGCGCCGGCGATCCGCGCCTACTTCACCGGACTGGTCGCCCGCAAGCGCGCCGAGCCGGGCGACGACCTCGCCAGCCGACTGCTGGAGCACCCCCACGCCCTCACCGACGACGAGGCGGTCGAGGCCCTGTCCCTGCTCTGGGAGACGGGGCACGAACCCACCACCCACCTCATCGGCAACGCCCTGCTCAAACTGCTGGAGGACCCCACCGTGTGGACCGCCTACCTGGGCGGCGCCCTCACCCCGGAGGACTTCGTCGACTACGTCATGTGGACCGACTCGCCGATCCGCATGCTCGCCGGGCGCTACTCCGCCATGGACCTCCGCTTCGCCGGGGCCCGCATCCGCCGGGGGGAGCCGATGCTGTTCGGGTTCGCCTCCGCCCACGCGGACCCGTCGGTGGTCCGCGACGGGGACGACGCGATGGCCATGGCGGGCAACCGCTCCCACCTGTCCTGGGGCGCGGGGGCGCACCGCTGCCCCGCCACCGGCTTCTCCCGGGACCTGGTGCGCACGGCCATCGACATGGTCGTCGACCGCCTGCGCGGCATGGCGCTGGCCGTCGACCCGAGCCGGTTGACCTGGCGGGCCTCCCTGGCCATACACGGCCTGGAACGGCTGCCGGTGACGTACACCCCCACGGGCGAGCGCGCCGAACCCGGGGCCGAGGAGGCCGCGCCGACCACGCGCGGGCGCTGGGTCCGCCGCAAGCGCCGCCCCACGCCGCGGGGCGCCCGCTACCAGGCGCCCCTGGCCCCCAAACACGACACCGAGGAGACCGGGAACGACACGGCCGCCCCCCGCGCCACACCGGCCCCCCGCACCCGGGCGGCCGCCCCGCGCGCCGTCGGAGCGCGCTACCAGGCGCCGTTCGCCCAGCCGGAGCCCGGCACGCCCGACCCCCTCGAACAGCTCCTGGCCACCTGGCGTCCGCGCGGGTAGCGGCGTCCGCCGGACGGGGGAAGACCCGGGCGCACGCGGCTACCCGCGTTCCCCCCGCGGACGTCCCGGCCCCCTCCCCGCGTGGTCCTCCGTCTCCGGGGGACCCGTGGCCGCTACACCCCCGGTTCGGCGCCGCGCTCGACGACGAACACCTCCAGCGAACGGGGGCCGTGCACGCCCTCCACCCGGTCGAGCTCGATGTCGCTCGTCGCCGACGGGCCGCTGATCCACGTGAGCGGCCGACGCGGGTCGAGCAGGCGCACGGCCTCCGGTACCCCGTCGACCACCTGCTCGGCGCGGACCACGCACACGTGCAGGTCCGGGACCAGGGTGATCGCGCGCCGACCCTGCTCCGGCCCCGTGTCCAGGACGATCGTGCCGGTCTCGGCGACGGCCACCGCGCACCCCGTGACGACCCCGTCGACCGCGTCCAACGCGGCCACCGACAGCGGCTCCGCCACGGAGTCGCGCAGCACGGTCACCCCCGTTGTCCGCGCGAACCACGCGGGCGGCGCTCCGCCGGGGGCCACCACCCGGGAGGCGCCGCGCCGCTCCAGACAGGCCGCGACGCCCTCGGCGAGCCGGTCGGCGCCGACCCGGTGCACCACCGCCCGGTAGTCGGCCAGCCGGTCCGCCAGCACGTCCAGGGTCGGCCCGGCGCCGTGGCCGTCGGCGTGGGGGCGACCGGTCCGTTCCGGCCACCGCGCCGGTTCGTCACCCGGGACGTCCGCCAGGGCCGCCCGCACCCTGCCCAGGACGCGTTCGCGCGCACTGCTCACGCCTTGCCCCTCTCCCGCTTCTCCCACCACCGACGGAACGACTCCCGGGGGACCTCGGGGACGTCGCGGGTGTCGGTCCACGCCGCCCCGGCCCCCGGAAGGCGCCGCGGGACGGCTCCGCGCAGGAGCCCGGCGGCCCGCTGCACCGCGTCCAGGGCGCGCGGCGAGCCCAGCACCGCCTCGGCGCCCGCCATCGCCGCCCGCTCCGCGAGGTGGCCCGAGCCGCCCGCGACCCGCTCACGCAGGTGGACGAGGACCTCCGGGATGTCGATCGCCACCGGGCACACCTCGTAGCAGGCCCCGCACAGCGACGACGCGTACGGCAGCGCCGCCTCCGCCCGCGAGGCCGTCCCGCGCAGCTGCGGGGTGAGGATCGCGCCGATCGGCCCCGGATACACCGAGCCGTAGGCGTGCCCGCCGACGCGCTCGTAGACCGGGCACGTGTTCAGGCAGGCCGAGCAGCGGATGCAGCGCAGCGCCTGGCGGCCCACGGTGTCGGCCAGCACGTCGCTGCGGCCGTTGTCCAGCAGCACCAGGTGGAACTCCCGCGGCCCGTCGCCCGGCGTCACCCCCGTCCACGTCGAGGTGTACGGGTTCATCCGCTCCCCGGTCGACGAGCGCGGCAGGAGCTGGAGGAAGACCTCCAGGTCAGCCCAGGTCGGCACCACCTTCTCGATCCCGACGACCGAGATGAGCGTGCGCGGCAACGTCAGACACATCCGGCCGTTGCCCTCCGACTCCAGCACCACGAGCGTCCCGGTCTCGGCCACCGCGAAGTTGGCCCCCGACACCGCGGTGCGCGTGCGCAGGAACCGTTCGCGCAGGTGGACCCGGGCGGCCTCGGCGAGCGCGCGCGGGTCGTCGGTCAGCCCCGGCGGCGCGGGCGTGCCCCACCGGGACATCTCCTCCAGGAAGATCTCCCGGATCCGCGACCGCCCCAGGTGGATGGCGGGCACGAGGATGTGCGAGGGCAGGTCGCCGCCCAGCTGGACGATCAGTTCGGCCAGGTCGGTCTCGTAGGCGGTGATCCCCGCCTCCGCCAGCGCCTCGTTGAGCCCGATCTCCTGCGTGGCCATCGACTTGACCTTGACGACGTCGCTCTCGCCGCTCTCGCGCACCAGACGGGTGACCACCGCGTTGGCCTCGTCGGCGTCGGCCGCCCAGTGCACCCGGCCGCCCGCCCGCTCCACGGCCTCCTCCAGCCGCTCCAGGTAGTGGTCCAGGTGGCGCAGGGTGTGCTCCTTGACCGCCGCGCCGCGTGCGCGCAGCCGCGCCCAGTCCTCGCCCATCTCGTCGACGACGGCGGCGCGCTTGTCGCGGATCGTGTGCGTGGCACGGCGCAGGTTGTGCCGGAGCTGGGCGTCGCCCACGGCGGACCGCGCGGCCTCGGGGAAGGGCGGCATGCCCAGGAACGTGCCGCTCATCGACGGACGGCCTCCCTCTCGGTGCTGGCGAGGATCTCGGCCAGGTGCGCCACCCGCATCCCGGACCGCTGCCGCGACAGGGTGCCGCCGATGTGCATGAGGCAGGAGTTGTCGACCGCGCACAGCACCTCGGCCCCGGTCGACACCGCGTGGCGGGCCTTGTCCGCGCCCATCGCGGCGGACACGTCGGGGTTCTTGACGGCGAAGGTCCCGCCGAACCCGCAGCACTCGGCGGCGCCGGGCAGCTCCACCAGGTCGAGCCCGCGCACGGCGCGCAGCAGGCGGTACGGGCGGTCGCCCAAGCCGAGCACGCGCAGCCCGTGGCAGGTGGGGTGGTAGGCGACCCGGTGCGGGAAGTAGGCGCCCACGTCGGTCACGCCGAGCACGTCCACCAGGAGTTCGGCCAGGTCGTACACGCGCGGGGCCAGGTCGGCCACCGCGCGTGAGAGCCGGCCGCCCTCCTCGCCCAGGCGGGGGTAGGCGTCGCGGACCATCGCCGCGCACGAACCCGACGGGGCGACCACGACGTCGGCGTCGGCGAAGGTCTCGACGAAGTGCACGGCCAGCCGGGTCGCCGCGCGCCGGTAGCCGCTGTTGTGGTGCATCTGCCCGCAGCAGGTCTGGTCGGCGGGGAAGACGACCTCGTGGCCCAGCCGTTCGAGGAGGCGGACGACCGCGCGGCCGGTGTCGGGGAAGAGCGTGTCGTTGACGCAGGTGACGAACAGCGCGATCCGCATGGGCCTCCTCGACGCCCGCCGACGCGGGCTCGGGACCACTGTGGCACGGACCGGGGCCCGGCGTCACCGCGTACGTGCGGCCGGTGGCGCACGCACCACGTGCCACATCCGACCCAGGCCGCACGTCCGTTGCCGGCGCCCGTCGGCCGCGCCGGGCTCGGGCCCGGGTCAGTCCTGGCGGCGCCGCACCTTCTCGGCGAACTCCTCGGCCTTGAGCAGCCGGGCCAGTTCCTCGCGCCGGGGCACGGACGAGCGGTCCTCGTCGGCGGCCAGCGCGGGGTCGGGGATCTCCTGACGGACCTCCGCCTCGATGCCGAGGACGTCGTGGTCCTCGATCTCCTCGATGCGGTGCCCGTAGGGGTGGTCGAGCAGGTACTCGGCCACGGCGCTGTCCTGGTCGGGCGCGCCCACGTCCATGACGGCGTCGACGTCGTCGATGTCGGCTGAGCCGTCCACCGTGAAGTCCTCGGGTTGCTCCGTCACCGGCGGCCCCCTCGCGCTCGCTTCCCCTACTTTGATCATGCCTGGTCGGAGCGGGGGATGCCAGTCATGGCCCCGGAAGATCACCGGTGGCGGGACGCCGGCGGGACCCACGGCCGTGAAAGGGTGGGGGACGCCGCACGAGCGGCCCCGGCACGCCGACCCCTCGTGCCGGCCCACGGATGACACGGACGACGAGGAGCGACCGGATGCCAGGCAGTACGACCTCCCACGGCGCGGTGGACACCGGGGACCGGGCCCGACCGGCCACCCCGCTGGACCAGCGGGGGGAGTGGAGCGCCCTGGGCGAGCACCGTACCCGGTTCGGCGCGTCCCACCTGCGCGACCTGTTCGCCGACGACCCCGGCCGCGCCGAGCGGTTCGCGCTCGACGTCGGCGATCTGCACGTCGACTACTCCCGCAACCTCGTGACCGACCGGACCCTGGAGCTGCTCGCCGCGCTCGCCGACGCGACCGGGGTGGCCGACCTGCGCGACGCCATGCTGCGCGGGGACCACATCAACCTCACCGAGGGCCGCTCCGTCCTGCACACCGCCCTGCGCGCGCCGCGCGGGGCGGTCATCGCCTCCGACGGCCACGACGTCGTCCCCGACGTGCACCGCGTCCTGGACCGGATGGCCGCCTTCGCCGACCGCGTGCGCTCCCGCTCCTGGCTCGGACACACCGGGCAGAGCGTCCGGCGGGTCGTCAACATCGGCATCGGCGGCTCCGACCTGGGCCCGGCCATGGCCTACGAGGCGCTGCGCCCCTACACCGACCGCGGCCTGGAGTTCCGGTTCGTCTCCAACGTGGACGGCACCGACCTGCACGAGGCGCTCGTCGACGCCGACCCCGCCCGCACCCTGTTCGTCGTCGCCTCCAAGACGTTCACCACCGTCGAGACCATCACCAACGCGACCGCCGCGCGCGCGTGGCTGGCCGACGGTCTGGGTGTGGGCGCCGACAGCGAGGCCGTCGCCAAGCACTTCGTCGCGGTCTCCACCAACGCCGAGGCCGTGTCCGCGTTCGGCATCGACCCCGAGAACATGTTCGGGTTCTGGGACTGGGTCGGCGGCCGCTACTCCTACGACTCGGCGATCGGCCTGTCCCTGATGGTGGCGCTGGGCCCGGAGCGGTTCCGCGAGATGCTCGCCGGGTTCCACCTCATGGACGAGCACTTCGCCACCGCGCCGCCCGCGCGCAACCTGCCCTTCCTGCTCGGCCTGCTGGGCGTGTGGTACGGCGCCTTCTTCGACGCCCACAGCCACGCGGTGCTGCCCTACAGCCACCACATGTCGAAGTTCACCGCCTACCTGCAACAGCTGGACATGGAGTCCAACGGCAAGTCGGTGCAGCGCGACGGGCGGCCCGTCACCTGGCAGACCGGCCCGATCGTGTGGGGCACGCCCGGCACCAACGGCCAGCACGCCTACTTCCAGCTCCTGCACCAGGGCACCCGGTTCGTGCCCGCCGACCTCATCGGCTTCGCCAACCCCGCCCCGGACCTGCCCGACGCCCTGGTCCCCCAGCACGACCTGCTCATGGCCAACCTGTTCGCCCAGGGGCAGGCGCTCGCCTTCGGGCGGACCGCACGGGAGGTCGCCGCGGAGGGGGTGTCGGCCGAGCTGGTCCCCCACCGCACGTTCGCGGGCAACCACCCCACCACCACGATCCTGGCCGACCGGCTGAGCCCCTCGGTGCTGGGGCAGCTGGTCGCCCTCTACGAGCACAAGGTGTTCGTGCAGGGCGCGGTGTGGAACATCAACTCCTTCGACCAGTGGGGTGTGGAGCTGGGCAAGGTCCTGGCCAAGCGGGTCGAGCCCGCCCTGACCGGGGGCGCCGACGTCCCCGGCCTGGACGCCTCCACCGCCGCGCTGGTGGCGCGGTACCGGGCGCTGCGCGGTCGTGGTTGACGTGCGCTCCGCCATGACCGCCGAGGGGGCCGCACCGACGCCGCGCCGCCGGCGGGCGATGGATCGAACCAGCGGACGAGAAGGGAACAGAGGAAGAGTGGGAGTACGCGTCGCGGTTCGGTGGGTCGGAGCGTTGTTCCTGGCCGGTGCGGTCGCGGGCTGCGCCTCGGCGCTCGGCGAGGGAAGGGCCTGCACGGAGATCGGCGTCCCGGTGGGAGTGTCCCTGGACGTCGCGCCCTCCGACGCCGCGGCGGTACGGACCGCCGAGGTGGAGGTGTGCTGGGACGGGCGGTGCCGAGGATCCGAGATCGAGCTGTCGGAGTCCGCCGAGAGCGTCGACGAGGGCTGTGAGGAAGGGGCGGAGGGGGCGTGCACCGCGCGGTCCGCCCCCACCGGAGGGCTGACCGGCTTCGCCCCCGTCGACGACCTTCCCACCGACCCCGTCGAGGTGCGTGTCGCGCTCCGGGGAGAAGGCGGGGAGGAGCTCTTCACCGACACGGTCACCGCGACCCCCGGGATGCTGGAGGCCAACGGCCCCGGTTGTGGGGAGGGCGGCCCGCAGACGGGTGTGGTGGTGCGGGACGGGGCCCTCCGCGAGCGGTGAGCGGACGGCCGACGCCGGTGCCCCGCCTGAGGTGAGGGGCGGCCGGCGCCGGTGCGCGCGGGGCGGGCGGGAAACTTCCTTGCCCGCCCCCACCCTCTCCGGTTAGCCTGCGATCGACATGCGTAACTGACATCGAGACCGACCGCCGGACGCGCGGGGCTCGCCCTCGGGGCTGGAGCCGACCCCGTCCGGCGCATCCACGTCCAGCCCGTGGTGCGGTCTCGGTGTCGACGACCTCCGTCGTCCCTCGCGGCCGCCCCGGGCGCCGCCGCGCGCATCGAGGCCCACCCCGAACGAAGGGTGGTCCCATGACCTTCGACGCCAAGACCCCGACGCTCCCGCGCGACGCGGCGCCGCTCACCGCACGCGACCTCGCCAGAACCTACGGGGACCGCGTGGTCCTCGACGGCGTCAGCCTCGACGTCGCCCCGGGCCAGCGGCTCGGCCTCGTGGGGGAGAACGGCGCGGGGAAGTCGACCCTGCTCCGCCTGCTCGGCGGTGTCGAGGACCCCGACGCCGGGACCGTGACACGGCCCGCCGACACCGGCTTCCTGCGCCAGGAGCTGCCGCACGCACCCGACACCACCCTGGCCGAGGTGGTCGCCGAGGCGCTCGAACCCGGTCGGGAGGTCGAGCGCCGCCTGGCCGCCAGCACCGCCGCGCTGGACGCCGACCCGGCCGACGACCGGCTCCTGCGCGCGTACGGCGAGGTCCTCGCCGAGGCCGAACGCCTCGACGTGTGGGACGCGGAGCGGCGGGCGCGGAGGGTCGTGGCGGGCCTGGGCCTGGACGGGGTCGAGGCGGACCGGCCGGTGGGGCGGATGTCGGGCGGCCAGCGCGGCCGCCTGGGCCTGGCCGCGCTGCTGATCCGCCGCCCCGGCGCGCTCCTGCTCGACGAGCCGACCAACCACCTCGACGACCAGGCGCTGGAGTTCCTGGAGGGGTACCTGCGCGGCCTGCCCGGCGTGGTCGTCCTGGCCAGCCACGACCGCGTGTTCCTGGACGCCGTGTGCACGGGTCTGATGGACCTGGACCCGGCCGTGGACGGCCCCGTCCTCCACGGCGGCGCCTACTCCTTCTACCTGCGCGAGAAGCGGCTGGAGCGGGAGCGCTGGGAGCAGCGCCACCAGTGGGAGCAGGGCGAGCTCAGGGCGCTGCGTGAGGCGGTGCGCACCACCGCGCGCCGGGTCGCGCACGGGCGCGGCCCCACGGACAACGAGAAGATGGCCTACGACTACAAGGGCGGCCGGGTGGACAGGCAGGTCTCGCGCCGCGTCCGCGACGCCCGTGTCCGCCTGGAGACGCTGGAGCGCGACCAGGTGCGCAGGCCGCCGCGACCGCTGCGGTTCTCCGGGGCCCTGACCCGGGACCCCCGTTCGGCCGCCGACACCGCGGTCCGGGTCCGCGACCTGGTGATCCCGGGCCGTCTGCGCCTGGACCGACTGGACCTGCCCGGTGACGGTCGGCTCCTGGTCACCGGACCCAACGGGGCGGGCAAGTCCACGCTGCTGTACGCGCTGGCGGGTCGGCTGCGGCCGCGGTCGGGCCGGGTCGAGTGGCGGCGGGGGTCGTCGGTGGCCCTGCTGGAACAGGACGTGGTCTTCCCCGACCCGACGCGCACGCCGCGGTCCCTGTACGAGGAGCGGCACGGGGCCGGATCGGACGCGCCGCGCCTGGGCGACCTGGGGCTGGTGGCCCCGCGCGACCAGGACCGGCCGGTGGGGGAGCTGAGCGTCGGTCAGCGGCGGCGGCTGGCGTTGGCGCTGCTGGTCGGGCGCGCCCCGGACGTCCTGCTGCTGGACGAGCCGACCAACCACCTGTCCCTGGCGTTGGCCGAGGAGTTGGAGGCGGCGCTGGGCACCGCGCCCGGGGCCGTGGTGGTGGCCACGCACGACCGGTGGCTGCGCCGCCGTTGGCAGGGGGAGGGGCTGCGGCTGGCCGACGGGCGCCGAACTGTGGAATCTACGGCGTAAAGGTGGCGGTCGGCACCGCCGCCGAACTCACGGCACACGGTCGCCGCCCGCCGCGACACCCCCGTCGGCGCGGACGCTGGAAAACGTCCGCGCGCCTCGGGCAGTCTGTGCGTAGTCGAACGACCACGTACAGAGAGCAAGGTGGGCATGGCCGCGCCGTTGGACGCGCCCGAATCGTCCCAACACGCCGAACCCGAGGAGATCGTCGCCCGGGGAACCGACACCGCGAGCAGATCCCTGCGCCAGATCGCCTGGCAGCGGTTCCGCCACGACAAGGTCGGCATGGCCGGGGGCGTCACCGTCGTCCTGCTCATCCTCGTCGCGATCTTCGCGCCCCTGCTCACGGCCTGGTGGGGCTACCCGCCCAACCAGTTCAACCAGAGCCTGGTCGACCCGCTCACCGGCGGCGTCCTGCGCGACCCCGAACGCCCCGAGCTGGGACTCGACCCCTGGGGCGGGATCAGCCTCGACCACCTGCTCGGCGTCGAGCCCGTCAACGGCCGCGACCTGTTCAGCCGCATCGTCTACGGAGCGCGCACCTCACTCCTGGTCGCCACGGTCGCGACCGTGCTGTGCGTGCTCATCGGCACGGTCCTCGGCATCACCGCGGGGTACTTCGGCGGGTGGGTCGACACCGTCATCAGCCGGGCCATGGACATCTTCCTGGCCTTCCCCCTGCTGCTGTTCGCCATCGCCCTGGTCGGCGTCATCCCCGACGGCGCGTTCGGACTCACCGGCAACGGCCTGCGGGTCGGCGTGCTGATCTTCATCATCGGGTTCTTCAACTGGCCCTACATCGGCCGCATCGTCCGCGGCCAGACCCTCACCCTCAGGGAACGCGAGTTCGTCGAGGCCTCCCGGAGCCTGGGGGCGGGCAGCCCGCACATCGTCTTCCGCGAGATCCTGCCCAACCTCGTCACCCCCGTCCTCGTCTACTCCACGCTGCTGATCCCCACCAACATCCTCTTCGAGGCCGCCCTGAGCTTCCTCGGCGTCGGCATCAACCCGCCCACCCCCACCTGGGGCGGCATGCTCGACAACGCGCTGCGCTTCTACACCACCTCGCCGCACTTCGTGATCGTGCCCGGCCTCGCCATCTTCGTCACCGTCCTGGCCTTCAACCTGTTCGGCGACGGACTCCGCGACGCCTTCGACCCCCGCTCCTCCGACTGACGGCCCCCGGCCCCTCCCCCCACCCGACCCCCGGGCCGTGCTCCCAGCGGGCCCGACAGGTAACCGACCAGGAGGCAAGGTGACCACCCACCACCCGAGGCCCGCGGAGCCGCATCGGAGGCGGCGCCGACGGGCGAGCGCGCCCATGGCCGTCACGACGGCCGTGGCCCTGCTGCTGGCCGCGTGCGGCGGCGCTGACACCGGAGGAGGTGAGATGTCGGACGCCGAGTTCAACGCGGGCGAGACCAGCATCGTCAACCCCTCCGACGCCACCGGCGGCACCCTGCGCTACGCCATCTCCGCCGACTTCGACTCACCCGACCCGGGCAACACCTACTACGCGTTCAGCTGGAACTTCTCCCGCTACTACGCGCGCACCCTGCTCACCTACACCGAGGCGCCGGGGGAGGAGGGCACCGAACTCCAGCCCGACCTGGCCGAGGCGATGCCGGAGGCCAACGAGGACGCCACCGAGTGGACCGTGCGCATCAAGCAGGGCCTGCGCTACCAGGACGGTTCGGAGATCACCGCGCGCGACATCAAGTACGCCATCGCGCGCAGCAACTTCGGCCCCCAGGCCCTGCCCAACGGCCCCAAGTACTTCCAGGAGCTGCTGGCCGACAGCGAGGACTACGAGGGCCCCTACGCGACCGACGGGGACCCGCTGGAGGGCTTCGACGGCATCGAGACCCCCGACGACCACACCCTCGTCTTCCGCCTCGACACGAGCTTCTCCGAGTTCCCGTACGTGCTCATCCAGCCGCAGACGGCGCCGGTCCCGCCCGACGCCGACCGCGGTGAGCAGTACCAGAGCCACGTCATCTCCTCCGGCCCCTACAAGTTCGACGGGGACTACCGGCCCGGCGTGTCCCTCGACCTGATCCGCAACGAGGAGTGGGACGCCGCCACCGACCCCACGCGCCGCGCCCTGCCCGACCGGATCGAGGTGCGCATCGGCGTCGACCAGAACGAGATCGACCAGCGCCTGGTCAACGGCGAACTCGACGTGGACCTGGCCGGCGCCGGTGTCGGGCCCGCGATGAAGGGCACGCTGATCACGGACGAGAACGAACGCGCCAACGTCGACAACCCGCAGACGAACACCCTGCGCTACGTCAACGTCAACACCGTCGTGGAGCCCCTGAACAACCTGGCCTGCCGCCAGGCGGTGCTCTACGCGGCCGACCGGGACTCGCTGCAACGCGCCTGGGGCGGCGACACCGGCGGCGACATCGCCACGCAGATCATGCCCGCCGCGCTGCCCGGGTCGGACCCGGAGATGGACCTGTACCCGTCCGATGACGACAAGGGCGACCTGGAGATGGCACGGGAGAAGCTGGCGGAGTGCGGGCAGCCCGACGGCTTCTCGACCGCCATCGGCGCCCGGGCCGACCGCCCCTCGGACGTGAGCACGGCCGAGGCGTTGCAGCAGTCCCTGGCCCGCGTGGGGATCGACGCCGAGATCAAGCAGTACCCGTCGGACACCTACACCAACACCCAGGCGGGGTCGCCGGACTTCGTGCACGCCAACGACCTGGGGCTGACCGTCTACGGGTGGGCGCCGGACTGGGCCAGCGGGTACGGGTTCATGAGCAAGATCCTGGACGGCGACGCGATCCGGGAGGCGGGCAACGCCAACATCTCCGAGCTGGACGACCCGCAGATCAACACGTGGTTCGACGAGGTCGTCACGATCGAGGATCCCGACGAGCGCGCCGGGATCTACACCCAGATCGACCGCCGGGCGATGGAGCAGGCCGCGATCCTGCCGGCGGTGTTCGAGCGGACGGTGCTGTACCGGCCGCCGAACCTGACCAACGTGTATTACCACGCGGGGTACTCGATGTACGACTACATGTCCCTGGGCACGACGAGGGAGTGATCCCGGTCCCGTGACGAGGAGGGACCTCCGCCCCGGCCAGCAGTGGCCGGGGCGGAGGTGTGTCAGGCGTCGACGGCCGCGACGAGCGCGCGCCACTCGCGCGCCCCGAAGACCAGGTGGAGGTGGTCGGGGTGCTTGGAGTCGCGCATCGCGACGTGGCGGGGCAGGTGCGCGGTCTCGACGCAGTCGGACACCGTGCCGCTGTAACTGCTCTTGAACCAGCTCGGGTCCGGCATCGCTACCTCGACGCAGTGGGTTTCCGATCCGCTGTAGCTGCTTTTGAACCATGCAAAGTTGGCGGGAGCTGTCATTCGGTCAGCGTTCCTTGTACTCGTCTGCAATCCTTGCCATGAGTTCGAGAGAATCGCTTGGGCTGAGGGAAGACTCTCTGATCGCCATGGCGTTCTGAACATATACGTCTGTGTCTTCTGGTTCGTCCAAGAACAGACTTGACCTCTTGCTTTCAAGATGAACGATCGTACGGGCCTTCGGGAACTCCATGAGGACGAACGGGCCGTCCAGTCCCCGGTGAAAGCCTGTGTCGCGAGGGATGATTTGGACTGTGATGTTGGGCTGTGCAGCGGCTCCGATCAACGAGTCCAGCTGGTCTGCCATGACAGCGCGTGAACCGATCATTCGGGTAAGAACCGTCTCATCAATCATCACCCGATACTCCGGTGCGTTCGGCTTGGTCAATGCCGACTGGCGGCCGAGACGCGTAGCCACGCGGGTGCGTGCGATAGCTTCAGGAATTCCGGCTCCCAGCATCACGGCCTGAGAGTAGGACGCGGTCTGGAGTAGACCCGGGATCAGCAGCATCGAAACGTCAATGATTCGGCTTGCTTGGCTCTCAAATCCGATGAGTGCTGTGAGTTGTGATGGCAATCCCGGGTCGCCCGTCTCCCACCAGCCAGGCTTGTCTACCTCCCGGGCGAGCTGTATGAGCCGATCGCGTACTTCTGGCTCCGGCTTGTAGATCACCAGCATCGCGGCGACCTCTTCGCTCGTCACGCCACGGCTGCCGGTCTCGATCCGGCTGATCGTGCTGGCAGACCAGCCGAGCAGCTGTCCGACCTTGGTCGTCGAGAGTCCGGTGTTGGCCCGAAGCTCCTTGAGTTCGACGCCGAGACCACGAGCGCGGACGGTCTTCTTGCGGCTTCGAACCACGGACAGCCTCCTTCGATGAGCTACTGGGCAGATCCTAGTGCGAACTGGTGTTCTCGCTGAAAGTGACTAGCCAGTACGCATTGCGATGCTTTGCAGACAAGTTTACTCTTGTCTGGCAAGCTCGATGGGCACCCCAGCCGCTGACTTGCTGAGAACCCCTCGATAACTCTGCGGAGGAACTATGGACCACAAGCCGATCTCGGCCGTCCTGGCGGAGAACGCCCTCGACGACGCGGTGACCGCGATGTGCCTGGAGTCCAGGCCGCGCCTCTTCGCCCTGGCCAGGATGGACTACCAGGCCGAGGACGCCGAGATCATCGCCTGGCTGCTCGTGTGGGACGAGCGGATCGTCGTGCAGCGGTGCGACCGGAGCAACGTGAACAGCTACGAGACCCGTGCGGACTTCATGGCGGTGTACGGCCCGCGTTTGAAGAACCGGACCTACAAGCTCGTGTCGATGGACGGTCGGCCCATGGCGGACGGTATCCCCTACCGGCTCGCGGGTGAGTAGCCACGAATGAGAGCCCCCGAACACGCGAGACCGGTTCGGCCCTGAGACAAGCAGGGCCGAACCGGTCCGTATCTGACCCTATCCCCTTCCCCGGTGGCGGCGCGGTGCGAGGATCAGGCCGAGCCACCGAGGTCGTCGGTCTCCGGCGCGCCGTCGCGGGCCACGGTGTTCCCCCGATCCGGTGCGACGGACGGGGGCGTGCGGCGGTCCCGGGTCGAGAGCCGGGACAGGTGCCACACCACGGAGAAGAGCAGAATCCCGGCGAGCAGGGCGGCTCCGCCTCCCTTGACGAGGGTGGCCAGCACGTACTCGACACTCACGTCCCCGTACATCTCGTCCGCCGCCTCACGGCTCCACAGCGACACCGCCCCCAGGACGGCGACCGCGCCCAGCGCCGCGACGGCGAACAGACGGCCACGGGGCGAGAGGCCCCCGGTCGCGGAGCGAACCTCCTCGGCGTCGGGGTCGGTCGCGCGCCATCGGCGCACGAGGACGATGGCGAGCACCGCCAGACCGAGAACCGAGCTGAGGTGCTGGAGCAGGCGGTTCCAGGTCAGTCCGTCGACGACGTCGGCGCGCAGGAACGCGACGTTCTGGACCACGGCGCTGTCGCCGTGGGTGAGGGCGTCCCATGCCAGGTGTGTGGCCACGCCGATGACCGCCGAGGCCAGCAGCCAGAACGCGAACACGGCCCAGCCCTCCCGCCGGGGCTGGCGGGGGATGCCGACCAGGCGCGCGGGCAGCAGCGCGGCCACGGGGTCACGGATCAGCAGGTATCCGAGCAGGAGGGCGGCGGTGATCGGCAGGTCGAGCAGGATCATGCCGATGAGGGAGTGGGTCGCGGTGGCGTTGGTGAACGGTTCGTACCAGGATTGGGCGGAGACCGGGACGCGCAGGAAGTAGGGCAGGTCCGGTGCCATCGCGCCGGCCACGAGCGCCGCCGGAACGAAGGGGCGTCGGAGCAGGGGGACGACGGCTGCGGGGTGCGCCAGCGTCATCGGCACGGGATCGCTCCTTTGATCGGATGGTCGGATCTGTGGCCGGACCGCCTCCCTGGTCCAGCGGGCGACCCCCTGGCTGGAGCACGGGCAGGGGCGCGGACGGGGATCTCCTCGGAAGGATATCCAGCCTGGTCGGTGCGGTGAACGGGGATGGAGCCGCGTGCCGAGAGCGTCCTCAGCGAATCACTGGGCACCACGAGGGAGTGGCGAACCGCGGTTCGGGCACGGCCCTTTCCGAGGATCGGATCGGCGGGGTTCACCGCTCCCCTCGTCGTTCGGCGAGCCCCAGCATGTCGGCGAGGTGCGCCACGTGCCGGGAGAAGGCGCTCTCCCGGTCCTCCAGTACCCCGTCGAACTTCGTGTCGCCCCACCCGATCCGTCATGCCGTCTGAGGTTGCATGATGCCGCCGGGTGTCGTGTCAGTCCATAACTGAAGAACACGAACGGAGTACAAACGGCCGCACGATGGCGTCCGATGGCACTTCGCGAGGTTGTCATCCCGTGGACGATGTGAGGTGATTGGAGGTGGGTGGGTCCTTCAGCGACGAGTAGGGTTCTGCGGTCAATGGGGTTTGATGTGTGTTGTTGCTCATCTTTGTTTCTTGTGTCTGATTTTCAACAACTTGCAGATTTGGGCTGCCGGGGAGAGTGAAGGGCCAGGTCAGGAAGTCTGCTCCCCGCGCACGCGGGGATGGACCCTCGGGGCGGCGCAGCCACATGCTGTCGTCGTGCTGCTCCCCGCGCACGCGGGGATGGACCCGCGATCTCCCGCAACGCTGGCTTCGCGTCCTCCTGCTCCCCGCGCACGCGGGGATGGACCCGGGTGGTCAAGGAGGGCGCCACACCGAAGATGCTGCTCCCCGCGTACGCGGGGATGGACCTTTCAGGCCCGTATCCGGGCCCCGCGCCTCGTCTGTTCGACTCGCGGATCCCGTCTGACCTGGGGTTTTGTGGCGCACCCGGAAGGATTCGAACCTGCGGCCATCGGATTAGAAGAGCACGTCGGCGAGGTACGCCACGTGCCGGGAGAAGGCGCTCTCCCGGCCCTCCAGCACCCCGTCCAGCTGGCCGAACACCTCGAAACCGATCCAGCCGTACAGGCTCGTCCAGGCGGAGAGGGCACGGGCCACGACCTCCTCGGGGCTGTCGCAGAAGAGCTCACGGACGGTCGGGGACAGTTTCAGCGGTCCCGCGTCCGGGTGCGGCCGTTCCGCCGCGCGCAGCGCACCCGCGCGGTGTGCCTCCACCACGATGCGCGCGAGCACGGCGGTGCTGCGGGAGGCGGGGCCGACGGTGTCCCGCGGTGCGCGGTAGTCGGGCACGGGTGAGCCGAAGAGCAGGGCGTACTCGTGCGGGTGGGCGAGGGCCCAGTCGCGCACCGCGTGGCACGAGGCCCGCCATCGTCCCGGGAAGTCGGAGGTGTCGCGGGCGGCGTCGGCCTCCTCCACCGCCCGGCCGAGTGCGTTGTAGCTGTCGATGATCAGCGTGGTGAGCAGCTCGTCCTTGGACGGGAAGTACCGGTAGACGGCGGAGGAGGCCATGCCGAGATCGCGGGCGACGGCGCGCAGGGAGAGCCCGGCGGCGCCCTCGGTGGCGAGGTGGCGGCGCGCGGTCCGGGTGATCTCGCTGGTCAGCTCGGCGCGGGCGCGCTCTCGGGCGGTCTGACTTGCCTTCATGGAGTGCAGCCTAACAGAGCGGCGATCACAACCGAGAGCAGTGCTCTTGACATGGCGCCTCACAAGCGAGAGCATTGCTCTCGAAGGAGATCACTGATCTCGTCGTGCGAGAGTGAAAGGACACGCTCATGGCGCGTCACGTCGTCGTCGGAGCTGGACAGATCGGATCCCCGCTGGCCAGTGCTCTGCACCGCAAGGGGCATGAGGTCACCCTCGTCAGCCGTTCCGGGCGCGGGCCCGACGAGGTGGAGCGGATCGCGGCCGACGCCTCCGACCGGACACGTCTCACCGAGATCGTCCGGGGGGCCGACGTCCTGTACAACTGCGCGAACCCGGCCTACCACCGCTGGCCCACGGACTGGCCGCCCCTGGCCGCCTCCCTGCTCGGCGCGGCGGAGGACACCGGCGCGGACTACGTCCTGCTCGGCAACCTCTACGTCTACGCGCCGCCGACCCGTCCGATGCGCGAGTCCGACCCGCTCGACCCGCCCAGCGCCAAGGCCCGGACGCGCGTGCGGATGTGGCGGGACGCGCTCGCGGCCCACGAGGCGGGCCGGATCCGCGTGACGGAGGTTCGGGCGGGGGACTACTTCGGCCCGGGATGCGTGGACCAGACGCACTTCGGCGAACGGTTCTTCCCCCGCCTGCTCCGGGGCAGGGCGGCCAGCTTCGTCTACGACGCGGACCAGCCGCACACGTGGACCTACGTCCATGACGTGGCCGAGGCGCTGAGCGTGGCGGCCACCGACGAGAGGTCCTTCGGACGCGCCTGGCACGTGCCCTCCCCTCCTCCGGTCAGCGCGCGCCACATCGCCGAGGTGGCCGGGGAGATCGCGGGCCTGGACACGGCGCGGGTCGACGTCCTCCCGCGCTGGCTGGTGCGGACGCTCGGTCTCGTCTCGCCGATGCTGCGCGAGCTGGAGGACGTCCGTTACCAGTTCACGCGACCGTTCGTGGCCGACTCCACCGACTTCCAGAACACGTTCGGTGTCGCCCCGACGCCGCTGGAGACCGCCCTGAAGGAGACGGTGGCCTGGTGGCGCGAGCGCCTGGCGGACTGAGCCCGACGCTCACCGCCTCGGGGCCACGGCGGTGGCCCCCGCGCGTCGGTCAACGGCCGTGGTCGAGTCCCTCGGCGTGGTAACAGACCGGGCAGGTGATGTGGCGGGCCGGATCGGGCATCTCACTCTGTCCCGGGTTCGCGGCTCGGCGGACCTCCACCGGAGTCTCGTGCGCGTGGTCGACGCACACCCCGGCTCCGCACCTCATGCACACCGCGACGGCGGAGGCGGTCCGCCCTTGTCGGGCACAGTCGTAGCACTCCACGTCCGTCACCTCCTCATCCCTGGTCAGCCGCCTGACGGGAACCCCCTCATCTCTCGCATGCCCCTCCGGCCTCTGGTCACACCTCTGGCCGGGGGCCCGCATGAGGGAGAGCGCCGTCCGACGCGTGTCGGTGCGTATGCGTGATCGACCGAACACGTTCCGCTAGCGTGACCACCGTGGACACGTCCCCTTCGAGGGCGGTCACCACGGCCCCGGCGGCACGTGCCGCGGTCGGCCCCCGCCCGAGCCCCTGTCGAGAGAGCGCGCCTTGCTGACCTACATCCTGCGCCGCCTGGGCGCCGGCCTCCTGCTGCTCGTCGTGGTCACCATGGTCACGTTCGGCATCTTCTACGTCGTCCCCCGGTGGGCGGGGCGCACCACCGAGCAGCTGGCCACCATGTACGTCGGCCGCGCCCCCACCCCGGAGGCCATCCAGGCGACCATCGACCGGCTGGGCCTGGACCGTCCCATCGCGGTCCAGTTCTGGGAGTTCGTCAAGGGGATCTTCGTCGGCGCCGAGTACCAGTTCGGCCGGGACGTCGTCGAGTGCCCCGCGCCGTGCCTGGGCTACTCCTTCCAGACCTACCAGCCGGTCTTCACCGAGATCGTCCACCGCCTGCCGATCACCGTGTCCCTCGCCGTCGGCGCGGGCGTCATCTGGCTGATCGGGGGTATCGCCGTGGGGGTGGTCTCGGCCGTGTGGAAGGGCAGTGTCTTCGACCGGATCGCCATGGGCGTGGCGCTCGCCGGGGTGTCCCTGCCGATCTTCTTCACCGGTCTGCTGGCGCTGGCCTTCCCCGTGCACGCCTGGGACTGGTTCCCCACGCCGCGCTACGTGCCCCTGATCCAGGACCCGGCGGCGTGGGCGGTCGGCTTGTTCCTCCCGTGGCTGACGCTGGCGTTCCTGCACGCCGCCATGTACGCGCGACAGACCCGCGCGGGCATGCTGGAGACCCTCGGCGAGGACTACATCCGCACCGCCCGCGCCAAGGGGCTCAGCGAACGCACGGTGGTGCTCAAGCACGCGCTGCGGCCCACGCTGACCCCGATCGTCACCATCTTCGGCCTCGACCTGGGCCTGGTGCTCGGCGGCGCGGTCCTGACCGAGCAGGTGTTCTCGCTCAACGGCATCGGCCGGTACGCCGTCCAGGCCATCACCCAGAGCGACCTCCCGGTGATCCTCGGCGTGACCCTGGTCGGCGCGTTCTTCATCGTGGTCGCCAGCCTGGTCGTGGACCTGGTGTACCCGCTCATCGACCCCCGTGTCCGCATCCACGACTAGCACCCGCCCCGAGGAACGAAGAGGATGCCCGATGAGCCAGACCCCGTCCGAACCCGCCGAGTCCGTCGTCCGGGTGGACGACCTGCGGGTGACGTTCCCGACGATGGACGGTGACGTTCACGCGGTGAACGGGTTGTCCTTCGAGGTGCCGCGTGGTGGCGCGTTGGGGATCGTGGGCGAGTCGGGCTCGGGCAAGAGCGTGACCTCGCTGGCGTTGATGGGGTTGCACCGGGGGAGCCGGGCGCGGATCTCGGGTGCGATCGAGGTGGCGGGCCAGGACGTGGTCGCGGCCTCGGACCGGCAGCTGCGGCGGATGCGCGGCAACGACATCGCGATGGTGTTCCAGGACCCGATGCAGTCGCTGCATCCGCAGTACACGATCGGCAACCAGCTGGTCGAGGCGTTTCGGGTGCACCACCCCAAGGCGTCCAGGGCGCAGGCCAGGGCCAGGGCGATCGAGTCGCTGGAGCGGGTGGGCATCCCGGACCCGTCCCGGCGGGTGAACTCCTACCCGCACGAGTTCTCGGGGGGTATGCGTCAGCGCGTGGTGATCGCGATGGGGTTGATGTGCGACCCCAAGGTGTTGCTGGCCGATGAGCCGACCACCGCGTTGGACGTGACGGTGCAGGCCCAGGTGTTGGACCTGTTGGACGAGTTGCGCCGTGATCTGGACATGGGGTTGATCCTGGTCTCGCACGACCTGGCGGTGGTGGCCGGGTCGGTGGACCAGGTGGTGGTGATGCGTCACGGTGTGGCGGTGGAGCGGGGTGATGTGCGCACGGTGCTGTCGGCGCCCGAGCACCCGTACACGCAGGCTCTGTTGGCGGCGGTGCCGCGGGTGGAGGTCTCACGGGCCCAGCGCCGCGCCCAGGACCGCGCCGACCGAGCCGCGAGGGAGGGGAGGAAGAGCAGGCGCGAACCCGCCGAGGCGGCTGAACCCGCCGAAGCGGTCGAACCGGCCGGTGCGGAGCGCGAACTCCTCGCCCGGGTGGAGGATGTGGCGCAGTGTTTCAAGGTGCGTGGTGGTCTGTGGGGTCGGGCGTCGGATTTCTGGGCGGTCAAGGGGGTCTCCTTCGATCTGTACCGGGGGGAGACGCTGGGGATCGTGGGGGAGTCGGGGTCGGGTAAGTCGACCCTGTCGCGGATGGTGATGCGGTTGCTGGAGCCGACCCGGGGCCGGGTGGAGTTCGAGGGCCGCGACATCACGCACATGTCCGAGCGGGAGTTGCGTCCGTTGCGGCGGGATGTGCAGATGGTGTTCCAGAACCCGTACTCGTCGTTGAACCCGCGGGTGACGGTGGGGGACGCGATCGGCACCGCGCTGCGGGTGCAGGGGGAGAGGGACACCGGGAAGATTCGTGCGCGGGTGCGGGAGTTGTTGGAGCGGGTGGGGCTCTCGCCCGATCATTACAACCGGTTCCCGCACGCGTTCTCGGGTGGGCAGCGGCAGCGGATCGCGATCGCGCGGGCGTTGATCCTGAAGCCGAAGTTGATCATCTGTGACGAGCCGGTGTCGGCGTTGGACGTGTCGACGCAGGATCAGGTGCTGAAGTTGTTGTCGGAGTTGCAGGACGACTTCGGGTTGACGTACATCTTCGTGGCGCATGATCTGGCGGTGGTGCGGCAGGTCTCGGACCGGGTGGCGGTGATGCGTCAGGGCGAGGTCGTGGAGATGGGTGACAGCGACGGTGTGTATGAGTCGCCGTCCTCGGAGTACACGCGTCAGTTGCTCGCGGCGGCGCCGGTGTTGGATCCGGACGAGGCCCGACGCCACCGCGCCGAACGGGCCCGTCTCCGCGCGAACGGGGGCTGACCGGGCGACCGTCCGGCGAACCGCCGGGGGAACACGGGCCCGGGGCGGTGGCCGCGCCCCGGACCGCCGCGATCAGAACATTCGCCTGCGCCCGGCCAGGGAGTCGATCCACTGGTGCAGGTAGCCCGCCCAGTCGCGGCTGGCGCCCTCCTCGTGGGAAACGGCCACGTGGTGGTAGGTGTCGCTCCCCTCGGAGAACAGGCCGCCCTTGCGGTCCAGCTCCAGGACGACGTCCATCCCCTGATGGTCGGCCACCAGGGTCAGTTCGAGCTCGTTGAGGCCCTGGTACTGCCGGGGGGAGTAGTACTCGATCTCCTGGTAGAACGGCAGCGTCTGACGCGTGCGCAGCACTCGGCCCTGTTCCAGGTCCGCGTGCTTGAAGTGGAAGCCCAGCCGGTCCAGCGCGTCCAGGAAGGCCAGCTGCGACGGCAGCGGCTCGATCTCCACCGGGTCCAGGTCACCCGGGTCCACGGCCCCGGCCAGGCTCAGACGCGTGTTCACACCGACCTTCATCGGGAACAGGCGGCGGCCCCGGACGCTCGTGAGCGGGGCCTCGAAGGGGACGTGGAGCTCGAACGGCACCTGGAAGTTCTGCCCCGGGGCGATCACCGCCTGACCGCCCACACGCACGCGCTGGAACTCCACGTTGCGCGAGTACTCGTGGTCACCGGACTCGGCCTCGACACGGGACTCCAGGCCGACGGTGAGTTCGTCGATCCGCTGCTCGACGTCGCCCGCCTGGATGTGCACGGTCCCCCGGACGACGCCGCCGGGCTGCACGGTGGGCGTGTGCAGCGTCGTCTCCACCGAGGCTCCGCCGACACCGATGCCGGCGAGAATGCGTTTGAAAACCATGGATGTGCTCTCTAGCTCGCCCGACCGTGGGGCGACGGTCCGAGGAGCGTGGTTCGACGGCGTTGTTCCCCCTGGTTCAGACGACCGGCGGCCGCCCCTGGTTCCGCTCGGTCACCGGGATCACGCCTGCGGGTGGGCGAGCCCCCGCAGCAGGGCCCGCAGGCCGAACCCGAACCGGGCCTCGCGCTCGGCCGCGTCCGGGGCGTCCTCGTCGTCCTGGTGGCGCACCTCGTGGACCACCGCTCCGATGCAGTAGGAGTACAGGGCGTCGGCGGCGCTCTCGACGTCGTCGCCGCGCAGCCCCGCCTCCTCGAACGCGCCGTGCACGAGGGCGTGGGTGGCTCCCTGCACGGGTGTGCGCGGGGCACGGTGGACCAGAAGGGACAGGGCGCCGGAGTGCTCCAGCAGGCGGGCGCGGTAGGTGTGGGCCCAGTCGGTGAGCCGGGCGTCCCAGGGGCCGGGGTCCACCGCCTCGGCCGTGTCCGGGCCGCCGTCCTCCTCGGCCGCCGCGTCGTCGAGGGGTGTGCCGGCGGGCGAGGTGACGTAGGCGGCGATGGCGTTGAACAACTGGTCCTTGCCGAGGGGGAAGTGGTGGTAGACCGCCATCGCCTCGACCTCTAGGGCGTCGCCCAGACGCCGCATGGACAGGCCGCCCAGCCCGCGTCCGCTGATGATGTGCAGCGCCTCGACGATGATGCGCTCCCGGCTGAGTCCGGCGTAGTTCCTGCTCACGGTTGTCCTTTCGGGGATGTGCACCGACAGCGTGGCGGTACGGCGCGCCGGTGGCCGTCTTCGACGCGCGGAACCGGTCGCGAGATGATCCACGTCACCAGTTTTCTCCGAGGATGCCTCGGCCTTCGTGCTGGGGAGGAATCGGAGCCTCTCCGCCTCAGGGCGTGGTGACGGCCAAGTCGACCAGAGTGAGGTGTCTCACATCGGATGGGGATTCTCCCTTCCCTGTCGGGGCTTCCCGTTAGATTGCCGATCGTGACGACACCACCACACACAGGCCAGGAGGCTGGGTATGCCCGGTACACCTTCCGGCTGCGTGTGTCGTCCACCGCCCGCCGGGCCCTGTCGGGTGAGTGGGATCGGTGCCGGTGGGTGTGGAACCAGTGCGTGGCCGAATCCCGCGCCGCACACAAGGCCAAGGAGGAGTGCGGCCAGGCCCGGCTGGACAGACTGCTGACCGGGTGGCGTGCGGCCCGGGGGTGGCTGCGCGAGGGCGGGTCGGTCCCCCAGCAACAGACGATCCGCGACTTCTCCAAAGCCCGCTCCAAGGCCTTGAAGGACATCCAGAACCGGGTACCCGTCCGTCAACGTGCCGGGATGCCCCGCTTCAAGCGGAAACACGCGGCGCGTCCG
Organism: Nocardiopsis sp. NPDC049922; assembly: GCF_040660275.1. Classification (NCBI taxonomy): domain Bacteria; kingdom Bacillati; phylum Actinomycetota; class Actinomycetes; order Streptosporangiales; family Nocardiopsidaceae; genus Nocardiopsis; species Nocardiopsis sp. NPDC049922. The sequence continues at coordinate 154,192 of NZ_JBFAME010000003.1, forward strand.
ACGTTGAACTACACCCGGCGCGGGTTCCGCCTCAAAGAGGGGCAGCTGTGCCTGGCCGGGGGCATCTGCTTGACGGTGGTGTGGTCGCGCCAGCTGCCCGCCGAGCCGTCGAGCGTGCGGGTCTACCGCGATGGTCTGGGCCACTGGTACTGCTCGTTCGTGGTCCCGGCCCAAACAGAGCCCCTGCCGGAGACGGGGCGGGTGATCGGCGTCGACTGGGGCGTGGCCGAGACGGCGACCACCACCTCGGACGAGCACGACCTGCCGCACGCCGAACACGGACGGCGGGCCGCCCGACGCCTGGCCCGGTACCAGCGGATGATGGCCCGCCGCAAGCCACCCAAAGGACAGAAGGCGTCCAAGGGCTACCAGCGAGCGAAGAAGCGGGCCGCCAAAGCGCACGCGAAGGTCGCACGCCAGCGCCAGGACACCGCACGCAAGTGGGCCAAGCGAGTCGTGCGTGACCATGACGCGATCGCGGTCGAGGACTTCAAACCCAAGTTCCTCGCCAAGTCCTCGATGGCGCGCAAGGCCGCCGACGCGGCGATCGGCGCGACGAAGCGCGCTCTGGTGGAGATGGGTCGCAAGCACGGCCGGGACGTGCGCTTGGTGCGCCCTGCCCACACGACGATGGACTGCGGCGACTGTGGTGCGAGAGCCAAGCACCGCCTGCCGTTGTCGGAGAGAACGTACACCTGCACCGCGTGCGGGGTTTCGCGTCCCAGGGACAAGAACTCCGCGCACGTGGTGTTGGTCCGGGCGGGTCTGGCCCCGGCTGGTGTCGAGGGCGGAGGACCCGAACGTCCGCTGGACGTTCGGGCGGCCTGAGCCAGGAATCCCCGCAGGTCCCATGGTGGGAAGGGTGATGAGCATCCCCTTCCTTTCAGGGAGGGGAGCAGTCAACCTAGAGTGAAGCGTGACCGACGGCACACGGGTATGGAGATCGGACATGGCACTGACCGAGCAGACCAGGACGCAGGCGCGTGAGAGCCTCGCCCACGACCGGGAGGAGGCCGCGCGGCTGCCCGAACTCCTGGAGCGCGTCGCCGAGGCCGAGGCGGCCCTGGCCGAGGCGCACGAGCGGCACGCCTCGGCGACGGAGCTGCGCCACCTCGGGCTGGTCCTGGACGGGGTGCTGACCGAGGCCATGCGCGCCGCCTACGCCCGTGAGCGGGTGCTCATCGGCGTCCGGGGCTACCGTGACCGGATCCACCGCCGCAAGCGCCTGGCCCGACCCGAGGTCCGGGAGGCGACGCGCGTCGCCGAGCGCCTGCTCACCGCCCGTGAGGACCACCGCCTGCACGGCGTCCAGCGGGTCCCGCGTCCGGTCGGCTGAACGCCGTCCCCGCCGATGAGGGTGGGTTCCGCCGGGCCGGGTAGGTTGGGGTTCGGCTGACCGGACACGGTCTCCCCGCGCACGCGGGGATGGAGCCTGGTGGGGAGAGCAGAAGGTGATGGCGGAGTTCATCCGCATCGATCCGACGTCGAAGGTACCGCCCTACGAGCAGATTCGGACGGTCGTCGCGATCGCGGCGGCCAACGGCGATCTGCCCGTGGGGTACCGGCTGCCCACGGTGCGGGCGCTGGCCGGGCAGCTGTCCGTGGCGGTGAACACGGTGGCCCGCGCCTACCGGGAGCTGGAACAGGCCGGTGTCGTCGAGACGCGCGGCCGGTCGGGGACCTTCGTGGCCGCCGCGGGCGACGACCAGCGCGCCGAGGCCCTGGCGGCGGCGCGCGCCTACGCCGAGGTGATCTCACGGGTCGGGCTCGACCCCGAGGAGGCGATCGAGATCCTGCGCGCCGCCCTGGAGGGCTGAGCGGGCGCTCGGCACGACCGACCGGGACCGGTAACCCGGCGCGTCGGTCAGCGGCTCAGGCCCCTGACGACGACGATGTAGAAGATGATCATCCCCGCCCAGAGGAACGCCACGGCGTCGCCCCCGACCAGGGTGGCGGTCATGGCGGTCAGCGGGACGCTCAGCCCGAGGGTCACCAGGGCCAGGACGAAGCGTGCGGTGTTGCCGGACATCCCGCGACGGGTCTGGGGCGCCTCGCCGAGCTGTTCGGCGACGTGGTGGCGCACCCGTTCGTCGATGGTGTCGTCGATCCGTTCCACCAGGGACGCGGCCAGGGCGTCGTCGTACTCGGGGCCGAGTTCGCGACCGGCGCGCAGGGCGGCCGCGATCTCGTCCTGCCGTCGTGAGGGAAGGTCCGTCATGGCGTCCATCGTCGCATTTCCGCAGGACGCGTGAGCGGGATCGGGCCCCAAGTCAGGGAGATCTCCGGGTTGTCCCTGACCCGCCACGGCGCTCCGGACACACGACGGGGCCGCTCCCCGGTGAGGGAACGGCCCCGAGGCGTCTCGCCCGGCGGCGTGTGGGCTAGCTGGCGAAGTCCAGCAGCTGCTGCGCGCGGCTCGGGTGGCGCAGCTTGGACAGCGACTGCTTCTCCAGCTGGCGGATGCGCTCGCGGGTCAGGCCCAGGTGCTTGCCGATCTCGTCCAGCGTGCGGGGCCGGCCGTCCATGAGGCCGAACCGCAGGGACATGATCGTCGCCTCGCGCGGCTCCAGGTCGGACAGGGCGTTGCGCAGCTGGTCGGCCATGAGCTGGCGGTCGACCACCTCGGAGGCCTCCGAGGCGTCCACGTCCTCGATCAGGTCGCCGATCCGGGTCTCGCCGTCCTCGCCGATGGTCGAGTCCAGGCTGATCGGCTGACGGGTGACCCGCAGCAGCTCCTCGATCTGGGCCGGGGTCTTGTCCAGCTCCAGCGCCAGCTCCTCCGGCGTGGGCTCGCGGCCCAGCGCCTGGTGCATGTCGCGCTCCAGTCGGCTGACCTTGCTCAGCAGCTCCAGGACGTGCACGGGCAGGCGGATGGTGCGGGCGGAGTCGGCGAAGCCGCGCTGGATCGCCTGGCGGATCCACCACATGGCGTAGGTGGAGAACTTGAAGCCCTTGGTGTAGTCGAACTTCTCCACGGCCCGGATCAGGCCGAGGTTGCCCTCCTGGACCACGTCCAGCAGCGACATCCCCCGGTCGCTGTACTTCTTGGCCACCGACACGACCAGGCGCAGGTTGGCCTCGAGCATGTGGGACTTGGCCTGGCGGCCGTCCTCGGCCACCCACTCCAGTTCCTCGATCTCGGCCTCGGCCATCGGCACCGAGCCGTCGACCTCGCCGTGCAGGCCCAGGCGGTACTCGGCGTACAGCCCGGCCTCCACGCGCTTGGCCAGGTCGACCTCCTGCTCCGCCGTGAGGAGCTGGCGGCGGCCGATGGCCTTGAGGTAGGTGTGGACGGAGTCGCCCATGGCGGGCGACTGGTCGTCGAGATCGGCCTCACCGGTCTCCGGATCGGTGGTGGCCTGGGTGGTCTCGGTCTTCTTGGCGCGCCGCGTGGAGCGGGCCTTCCTCCGGGTGGAGGGGCCCTTGCCCTTGCGGGGCGCGACCTTGCCGGATGCGGCCTTGGGTGCCTCGTCGGTGTCGGGCACCGTCGCGATGAGAGTGTCTTCCAGCACGTCGTCCTCGGCGTCAGGATCGGCCACCGGCGCGGAGTCGTCGCCCCCGTTGGCGAGTCGGACTCCGTTCTCGGTGAGTTCACGCAGGATGGAGCGGCTGTCGGGAGCGGAGATCCCGGCCGCGGAGAAAGCGGTACGCAGTTCGGAGAGGGACAGGTGTCCCTGAGAGCGCCCGCGTGTGATCAGGTCGGACAGAGCCGCCTGGGCGGCGGTCTCCTGGTTCGGAGCCGTGCCTGCGGGGACTTCGGCGGCGGGGGCCGAAGCGGCTGAGGCGGTGCTCGTCATCTGGACACCTCCCTCCCTTCCATGACGTGTGGCACGTGGCGGAGGGTTCCCGCCGACTGGACGCGCCAATATGTCCAACGTGTCGGGGAGTCAAATGTTCCCTGTCTCGATTGGATATCGAAGGGAGTGGTATGGATCACGGTGTGATCGGTGGCCATGCGTGTCCGGGAGCGGGTAAGAGGGCTCGTTTCCGGCGCGGGGCGACAGGGGCCCCACGGGTCGGGCACGGGGGAGGGCGCAGGGCCGGGAACGAGTGGACCGATGGCTCTCGCCAACTGCGGACCTCCTTGGGAAAGAGGGGCCGGGGGACCGGATACACAGGTAGACGTCGGGACACGTCCGGAAGTTCCCCGACCTGTCCGGACACGGCGCGTGGGGTGCGCGCGGGCCCGGAGGGCGTGGTCCGGCCGTGTTCCCAGGTCCCACCTGGTGCGGGTGCCATCGGCCTGGGCTGGGGCACCCGCTGAGGTCAGGGTCCCATGTGTTCGGAGTGACCCGGTAACGCCGGTTCGGGTCGAGGCGGCCCGAGGGGGGCGCTTCGGGGGTCGGGCGCGGTCCGCGGGGCGCGGCGTTCGCGCGGGCGGCGAACGGTGGTCGAATCATTTCCGTCCGGCATGTTTCCGTGCCTTTCGGGTGGTCGGGGGATTCCGTGGGCGCGGTGGGATCGTGGGCGCGGGGTTCGCTTTCTTCCTTATGGAACTCGCTCTGGGGAAATGTCGTGTGTGGATGTTCTTCCGACCCCCGGGTGCTCCCGCGTGTGGTGCTTCCCCGGTGGGGGAGGCGTGGTGCGCCGTGGTCACCAATGCCCATGTCATGGGCGTTTCTGGGCGGCTGTCGGTGATGTGTCCTCCTGTGGGCGGGGTGGCGGAGCGCGGAAGGTCGGGAAACTCCGGCAAAAGCCGCGAATTCTGAGCCGTGAGGTCCGGGGTTCCGCCGCAGAATTGATGACGATTCTTCGTTCCGGTACGCTGATCCACGAATTCGGATAACCCCAAGACCCGCTCCGCCGTTGCCCGAAATTCCATGCCGAATCGGGTGCGTTCGGGATCCACCACACGTCGCGCGTGCCGCGCATGAGGGAGAGTTGATGACCCAGTCACTGACGGGACCGGTGCGTTCGGACGACGCGGGTGGAGGGGAGTCGCCCGACCTGGCGACCCTGGAGATCCCGCGTCAGTCCCCCGGCCTGGAGCGGTGGTGGTTCAACGCGCACCTGGACGCCGATGACGGCGCGTTCGGGCTGGTCTTCTCCTTCGTCCGGCACCGCGTTCCCACCCCCGACGGATCACCCCTGGACGCGCACGCCGTCGTCTGGTTCCGCAGCGACCCCGGCGCCGCCGCACACGTCGGCGAGTCGTGGTTGGACGAGGGGGCCGTGCGGCTGGTCCGCGACGCGGCGGCCACGGACCGGAGCATGGACGCCCGTGTGCGGAGCGCGCTCACCGAGACCCTGGAACAGGGGCGCGGGTTCCGGCCCGACCACGCCCTGCCCGGTCCCGTGAAGGTGGCCCCGACCCGGCTCGACCTCGACTACGGGGTCGCCCGGCTCGGCAAGGACGGCGACGACTACCTGGCGGAGGCCGACGGGGCCGGATCGGGCTTCGCCCTCCGTCTGACACCCCTCAAGCCCGCCGTCCACGCGTCGTTCCCCCACGCCGGTCTCCGGGGCGGCGGCGACACCACGCACGCCCCCTTCATTCCACGCCTGGCGGTGACCGGCACCGTCCGTGCCGGTGAGCACACGCGGTCGGTACGCGGCGACGGCTGGTACGAGCACGCCTTCGGCGACACCCGGCACCGCCTGGACGGCCCCCCACCGGTCGATGATCCGGAGTGGACGTGGGCGGGACTGCGGCTGGACAACGGCTGGGAGGTGTCCGTCCGCGAACCGAGGCGCGCCGACGTGGCCGGTGGACGGACCCGGGCGGAGGAGGCGTTCGCCGTGGCGGTGTCACCCGACGGACGCCGGGTCCAGGCGCCCGCCCGCCTCCGGGCCACCGACTCCTGGACGTCCCTGGCCACCCTGAACTCCTACGGCACGGCCTGGGAGGTGGAGATCCCCGATCTGGATCTGCGCCTGGGCGCACGGGCGTGGTTCCCCCACCAGGAGGTCCGCTCCCTGATCCTGCTCTCGGGCATGCTGGAGGCACACGTCACCGTCGAGGGGACCATGGCGGGGCGGCCCGTGCGCGGGCGCGGGGTCTGCGAGGTGTTCCCGTCCAACCGGATCGGGGACTTCGAGCGGTACGTGACCCGGGTCCGCGCCGTGACCCGGAACGAGATCGACCGCCTGTACTCCGCGGGCCCCGACCACACGCTGGCCAGCGTCGCCGGATCCGAGGACCGTCCCGGGCGGCTGGACGCCCTCGTCGCGGACGATCTCCACGGTTCGCTCGTGGAGCCGATGCGCCACGCGACCCGCGGCCTGGGCAGGAGTTGGCGCTCCTACGTCGTCGCGGCGGTCACCGAGATGTGCGGCGGTGACAGCGAGCGGTACCGACCCCTCCTGGCCGCCACCGAACTGATGCACACCGGATGCCTGGTCATCGACGACGTCCAGGACGCGTCACCGATCCGCCGGGGCCGCGAGTCCGTGCACACCGTCTTCGGAGAACCCACCGCCATCAACGCGGGCACCGCGGCCTACTTCGCCTTCGACCGGGTGCTGCGCGAGGTCCTGCCCGACGACGACCGTCTCCGGCTGCGCGTGTACCAGACCTACCTGCGGGTGCTCCGGGCCGGGCACGCCGGACAGGCCCTCGACATCGCCGGTCACGCCACCGCCATGGACGCGGCGGTGGCCGCCGGTGACGCGTCCCGGGTCCTGCGCCGCCTGCGCACGGCGCACCGGCTCAAGACCGGCGTCCCGGTCGCGGGACTGGCGGAGATGGGCGCCCTGGTCGCCGGGGCCGACGAGCACGTGATCGCCGCCACGGGCGACTACTTCGAGACGGTCGGACTGGCCTACCAGATCAGCGACGACGTCATGGACCTGCGCGGTGTCACCGCCGTGGACGCCTCGGGCGGACGCCGACGCACCAAGCACACCGCCGAGGACCTGCACGCGGGCAAGGTCACCATGCCCCTGGCGCACGCGGTGGGGCGCGTTCCCACTCCCCGCATGCGCGAGATCTGGCACGAGGTCAGGGGCGGCGACGCCGACGAGGCCACCGTCGCGGGGGTCGTGGCGGACCTGAAGGCCCACGGCGCCGTCGACGCGTGCACCGACGAGGCGCGCCTGCTGGTCGACGAGGCCTGGAAACCCCTCCGGGACCTCGTCGCGCCCAGCTGGCACACGGTCATGATGCGCGCGCTCGGCCACTACTGCGCCCAGCGCGAGGCCGAGTAGCCCCGTGTCGATCCGCCCGACCACCCCATCGGACCAGGAGGTCCCCCGTATGTCCGGTTCCCTGCCGTACCTCACGGTCGTCGACGTGCACAAGTCCTACGGCCGGTACCACGTGCTGCGCGGCGTCCGCCTGGAACTTCCGCCCGGATGCCTGGCCGGAGTGGTCGGGGAGAACGGCTCCGGCAAGTCCACGCTGCTGCGCATCCTCGCCGGACGCCTCGCACCCGACCACGGCACCGTCGACCACCCCGGCGGGCTCGGCTACTGCCCCCAGCACACGGTGCTCAACCCGGCCTTCACCGTCGCCCAGCACCTGCGCCTGTTCCAGGTCGCCTACGACCTGCCCACACTGGACCGCGCCCACGAGCTGATGGACGTCCTCCACTACGCCGAGTACCTCCACCACCGGGTCGGCACGCTCAGCGGGGGTACCCAGCAGAAGCTCAACCTCACCCTCGCGCTCATGCACGATCCGCCGCTGCTCCTGCTGGACGAGCCCTACCAGGGCTTCGACTGGGACACCTACGAGCGGTTCTGGGCGCTGGCCGCCGAGCTGAGCCGTCGGGGCCGCTCGGTCCTGGTCGTCTCGCACATCGCGTTCGACACCGCCCGCTTCGACGCCCTGTGGCGGCTGGAGGGCGGCGTCCTGGTCGACGGTGACCGCGAGGCCGCGCACGCGGGCGCGGCCGTCCCCGGCGGCGTCACCGTCCCCGGCGCCGTCGCCGTGGCGGGGGGCTGACCGTGCGACGCGCCTGGACCCGTTACACCGCGGCCGCCCGCCACGCCCTGCTCGAACACCTGCGCAACCGGCTGGCGCTGGTCCTCGTGGTGTTCTTCATCCCGACCTGGATCACCCTGGTCTACCTGGTGATCGCCGACGCCGACGTGTCCTTCCTGCTGCGCGCGACCGGTGAGACCGTGGTCGTGCACGGCAACCACGTCAGCAAGATCTCCGGCGCGATCAACGCCGTGACCCTCATCGTCGGCTTCATGATGTTCATCGTCACGTTCCGGTCCGCCGACTTCGACGCGCGCCTGGCCATGGCCGGGTACCCCCGTGCCCACCTGCTCGCGGCCAAGCTCACCGCGCTCCTGGTCGCCGCCGCGCTGGTGTGCGCCTACGCGGTGGCGGTGATCTGCGTGTACTGGGTTCCGGAGCAGCCGGTGACGCTGTGGCTGTCGCTGCTGGGCGCCGCGCTGGCCTTCGGCGGCATCGGGGTGATGCTGGCGGCGGTGCTGCGGGGCGAGCTGGAGGGGATGTTCTGCATCATCATGCTGTCCATCATCGACATGGGCCTGCAGAACCCCGTGTCCAACCCGGCCTCCGACAGCGACGTCGTCAGGTTCCTGCCCACCTACGGCACCATGCAGACCGGCGTCGCGGCCGGGTTCCTCGACTCCGTGCCCGTGGCCCACCTGTTCCTGGGACCGCTGTGGTTCGTGTGCGCGGTGCTCGTGGCGGCGGTCGCGTTCCGGGTGAGCACGCGCGACCGGACGAGGTCCCCGTTCCGGTGGCCGCGGGCGGCCCCGGGCGCTCAGGCAGTCGGGGAGCGCAGCGCCACCAGGTCGGGCTTGCCCGACGCCAGCAGCGGCAGCGCGCCGCGGACCTCCAGCTCGCGCGGCGCGGCGTAGGCGGGCAGTCGCTCGCGCACCCACGCGCGCAGCTCCTCCAGCGTCGGCGGGTCGGCCGGGTCGGCGGGGACCACCACCGCGCACACGCGCTGGCCCCACTCCGGGTCGGGCCGGCCCACGACCACCGACTCGGCCACCGCCGGGTGCGCCAGGACCAGGTCGTTGACCTGACCGGGCACCACCTTGTGGCCGCCGGTGTTGACGACCTCGTCCGCCCGGCCCAGCACGCTCAGCCGCCCGCTCCCGTCGACGCGCCCCAGGTCGTTGGTGCGCAGCCACCGGCGGCCGTCGGCGTCGGTGACCAGCGCGCCGGGATCGGGCTCCACGCCCGGGGCGAGCCGGTAGGCGGTCAGCAGCATCGGGCCCGACAGCAGGATCCGTCCGGGCGCGCCGGGGCCGTCGCCGTCCACGCGCACGCGCGCCCCGTCCAGCGCGAGGCCGTCGTAGACGCAGCCGCCGCAGGTCTCGGTCATGCCGTAGGTGGTGACCACCCGGCCCCCGGCGTCGCGGGCCGCGGCGAGGAGCGCGGGTTCGGCGGCGGCCCCGCCCAGCAGGATGGCGCCGAACACCGACAGGTCCGTCCCGGCGGCCAGGAGCCGGCGCAGCTGGGTCGGGACCAGGGACACGTGCGGGCGCAGGCGGGAGGCCAGGTCGGTCACGGTGTCGACGTCGAACGGCGCGTGCACGGCCTCGCTGCCGGTGGCCAGCGCCCGCAGGATGACCTGGAGGCCGGAGACGTGGCCGGCGGGCAGGACGCACAGCCACGCGTCGCCGTGCGACGCGCCGACGCGCTCGACCGACGCGCGGGACGAGGCGCGCAGCGCGGCGGCGGACAGCTCCACGCCCTTGGGCGGTCCGGTCGACCCGGAGGTGGTGACGACCAGCGCGGTGTCGGCGTGGACCGGCGGCCCGCCGTCGAGGCCGGTGACGCCGTCGGGGGTCAGCAGGGAGGACGGGCGCATCGCGGACAGGAGTTCGCTCACGCGGGCGTCGGGGGTCCCGTCGGGGATGGGCAGCAGGGCGGGGCCGTCCCCGCCCAGGGCGCGTGCCACCAGGTCGCCCAGACGCCCGGGGTCCAGGCCCCTGACGGCGCGGAGGGGGCGGCCGACCTCGGGCGGATCCGTCGGTCCGGGGAATATTCCTGGTGTCTCGTCTGCCACGCGGGACAGCCTACGCCTGAGTAGCCTTCCGGAGTCCCCACGGGGCCGGGAACAGGGGGTGTGCCCGCACGTCCCCGCTCGCCTGGCACAATGCGTAGGGTCGACGCGTGGACGCGGTCCCCCGTGTCCACACCGTTCCCCGTGTCCCCGTGAGGAGAAGCAGAAGCCGTGAGCAGCGTGATCGACTGGCAGCGGTCGGGCGAGTATTCCGACATCATCTACGAGACCGCGGAGGGCATCGCCAAGATCACGATCAACCGCCCAGAGGTCCACAACGCCTTCCGGCCGCAGACGTTGTTCGAGCTCCAGGACGCGTTCAACGTCGCCCGGGACGACTCCGAGGTCGGTGTGATCATCTTCACCGGCGCCGGCGACCAGGCGTTCTGCTCCGGCGGTGACCAGAAGATCCGTGGCGACGACGGTTACATGGGCGACGACGCCGTGGCCAGGCAGGGCATCGGCCGCCTCAACGTGCTCGACCTCCAGGTGCAGATCCGCCGCCTGCCCAAGCCGGTGATCTGCATGGTCGCCGGGTGGTCCATCGGCGGCGGCAACGTCCTCCAGGTCTGCTGCGACCTCACCATCGCCGCCGACAACGCCAAGTTCGGGCAGACCGGCCCGCAGGTCGGCTCCTTCGACGGCGGCTACGGCTCCTGGCTGCTGGCCGAGACCGTCGGCCTGAAGAAGGCGCGCGAGATCTGGTACCTGTGCCGCCAGTACAGCGCCCAGGAGGCCCTGGACATGGGCATGGTCAACACCGTCGTGCCGCTGGCGGACCTGGAGAAGGAGACCGTCCAGTGGGCGCGTGAGATGCTCACCAAGTCTCCGCTGGCCCTGCGCATGGTCAAGGGCGCGATCAACGCGGTCAGCGACGGCGCGGCGGGCATGCAGCAGTTCGCCGGGGACGCGACGATGCTCTACTACATGAGCGAGGAGGCCCAGGAGGGCCGGGACGCGTTCAAGGAGAAGCGCCGTCCGGAGTTCGACAAGTTCCCGCGCCGCCCGTGACCGCCGACCCCGGGTCGGCGGACGGTCCCGCCGGGGGGCGCTCCTTCGCGATCGGCCTGCGCAACCGCTTCCGCGGCATCACCGTACGCGAGGGCATGCTCGTGCGCGGACCGGCCGGGTGGGGTGAGTTCTCGCCCTTCGCCGAGTACGGTCCGCGCGAGTGCTCGCGCTGGTGGGCGGCCTGCCACGAGGCCGCCCACCTGGGCTGGCCCGCGCCGGTGCGCGACCGTGTGCCGGTCAACGTGACCGTGCCCGCCGTGGACCCCGACCGGGCCGCCGCGATCGTCCGCGCCGGGGGCTGTGCCACCGCCAAGGTCAAGGTTGCCGAGCGCGGCCAGGACCCGGGCGAGGACATCGCCCGCGTCGAGGCCGTGCGCGACGCCGTCGGCCCCTCGGGGCGCGTGCGCGTGGACGCCAACGGCGCCTGGGACGTCGACACGGCCGTGCGCATGGTCCGGGAGCTGGACCGGTTCGGTCTGGAGTACGTCGAGCAGCCGTGCGCGAGCCTGGACGACCTCGGCCGGGTGCGGCGCCGGGTCGACGTGCCGGTCGCCGCCGACGAGTCGGTGCGCCGGGCCGAGGACCCGCTGCGCGTCCGCGCCGCCGGGGCCGCCGACATCGTCGTGCTCAAGGTGCAGCCGCTCGGCGGCGTGCGCGCGGCCCTGCGGGTCGCCGAGGCGTGCGGCCTGCCGGTGGTGGTCTCCAGCGCCGTCGAGACCTCCGTCGGCCTGGCCGCCGGGGTGGCCTTGGCGGCCGCGCTGCCGGAGTTGCCGCACGCGTGCGGGCTGGCGACCATGCAGATGCTGACCGGCGACGTCACCGCCGACCCGCTGCTGCCCGAGGGCGGGTACCTGCCGGTGCGCGCGGTGTCGGTGGACGAGGAGCGCCTGCGCGCGGTCGAGACCGATCCGTCGGCCTGGCGGTCCCGCGCCGAGGCCGCCCGCACGGCGGGAGGCTCGGCCGGACCCTGACCGCGTCCCGGAGGGGCGGGGCGCAGATCACAGCCGTGACCAGCCGCCGTACCCTCGTGAACGGGGTTCACTGGACAGACGGGTCCCACCCGAACCCTCGACACCACCGCCGCCCACGGCACCGACCGGGGCATCGACGACCGGTACCCCCGCACCCGCGAGCGGGCTGACGGCCACCGCGACACCACCCGCAAGGAGGCAGGGGCGTCCCTCCCGGACAGAGCAGTCCCGGGAACCGGCCCCGAGAACCCGATGAATCCGTCTACCGCCCTGGCCCGGGTCCTCGTCGACGAGCTGGTCCGGTGCGGCCTGGAGGAGGCCGTGGTCGCGCCGGGGTCGCGCTCGACGCCGCTCGCGCTCGCCCTGGTCGCCCACCCCGACGTCCGTGTCCACGTGCGGGTCGACGAACGCTCGGCGTCCTTCCTCGCGCTCGGTCTGGCGCGGGCCTCGCGGCGTCCGGCGGCGGTGGTGTGCACCTCGGGGACGGCGGCCGCGAACTTCCACCCGGCGGTCATGGAGGCGGACGAGAGCGGGGTGCCGCTGCTGGTGCTCACCGCCGACCGGCCGCCCGAGCTGCGGGGCACGGGAGCCAACCAGACGGTCGACCAGATCGGCCTGTACGGGGGCGCCGTGCGCATGTTCGCGGAGGTGGGCACGCCCGACCCGGTTCCGGGCATGGTGCCGTACTGGCGGTCGCTGGCCTGTCGCGCGTGGAGCTCCGCGGTCGACGGCCGCCCCGGCCCCGTCCACCTCAACGTCGCCTTCCGCGACCCGCTGACCCCCGACGGACCCTCGTCCGTGGCCTGGACCGCGCCGCTGGACGGCCGCGAGGGGGACCGTCCGTGGATCAACCGGCCCGGTCCGCCGGCCGCGCCCGCCCCCTACGTGCTGCCCGACGTCGAGCGGGGCGTGATCGTGTGCGGTGACGGCGACTACGACCCGGTGCCGTTCCTGGCCCTGTCCGAGCTGACCGGGTGGCCGCTGCTGGCCGAACCCACCTCCAACGCCCGCCGGACCGGTGCGCTGTCCACCCACCGCCAGCTGCTGGCCGCACCGCGCTTTTCCGCCGCGCACGCGCCGGAGCTGGTGGTCAGCGTCGGTCGCCCGAACCTGTCCCGCCAGGTCCTGGCCTACCTGCGGCGCGCGCCCCGGCACGTCGTGGTGACCGCATCGGCCGTCGGCGATCCCGCCGCCGGGCTGGCCAACGCCTTCTCCGACCCGGCGCGCACCGCCACCGACGTCGTCGCCGCCGTCGCGCCTCCGGCCGGGGTGTCGTGGGACGAGCCCGCGCGCACCGACTGGTCGCGTTCGTGGTGGCGGGCGGAGGAGGCCGCCCGCCTCGCGCTGGACCGGCTGCTGGACGCCGACGAGATGCTCAGCGAGCCCCGCCTGGCCCGCGACCTGGCCTCGCAGCTGTCCGCGGGATCGCTGCTGTTCGCGGGGGCGAGCATGCCCATCCGCGACCTGGACGCGACGATGCGCGCCCGCTGCGGGCTGCGGCTCGTCGGCAACCGGGGGGTGAGCGGGATCGACGGGACGGTCTCCACGGCCGTCGGGGCGGCGCTCGCGCACCAGCGCGACGGCGGCGGTCGCGCCTACGCCCTGCTGGGCGACCTGGCGATGCTGCACGACCAGAACGGCCTGATCATCGGGCCGGGGGAACCGCGCCCGGACCTGGCCGTGGTGGTGGTCAACAACGACGGCGGGGGGATCTTCTCCGGGCTCGAACAGGCCGGGCACCCGGACTTCGAGCGGGTGTTCGGGACACCGCACGGGGTGTCGATGGAGCGCGTCGCGGCCGTGGCCGACCTGCCGTACACGCGGCTGGAGTGGGCGGCCGACCTGCCCAAGGCGCTCATGGGCGAGGGGCTGCGCGTGGTCGAGGTGCGTACCGGGCGGTCCGACAGCGCCGTGCTGCGCCGCCGCATGCAGGCGGTGGTCGACGGGGCGGTCGACGCCCTGCTGTGAGGCGCCGTTCCAGGGTTGGGCGTGGGGTGGGAGGGGAAGGAGGCCCACAAGGGACCGGCGAGACACCTGATCCCCGGGGGGCGTGCGTGGCGGGGTCGATCACGATGAACTACGTGCTGCACATGACCGAACTGGCCCGTTGGCGCGGGGGCAGTGGAGATCTGGAGCCGGACAGCCTGCACACCCACGGGTTCGTCCATGCCTCTCCCAACGAGCACGCCATGCTGGCGGTGGCCAACTCCCTGCACCGGTCCGCGACCGAGCCGTTCTGCGTCCTGGTGGTCGACACCGCGCGCCTGACCTGCGAGGTGCGCTGGGAGGACCCCTGCTCCCACATCACGTTGGACGAGCGGTTCGGCGCGGCCCTGGCCGAGGACCTCCTCTTCCCCCACATCTACGGCGCGATCCCGCGTGAGGCCGTCGTGGGCGTGCGCTACCTGCGACGCGAGCCCCCGGGGGTGTTCACGGCCGTCGACCAACGCGGATCGACGGCCGAGGCGCTCGACCTGTTCCCGCACCCCGAGGGCGGGTGGTTCCGGGCCACGTGGCGCAGCGGGGTGTACGTGCGGCCGGAGGGCTACGACGCCGAGCGCGAGACCGCGTCGGCGCTGCAGTACCTGCTGTGCCCGGGGGAGCGGTGCCGGTGGCACCGGCTGAGGTCGGCGCAGATGTGGTCCTTCTGCCGTGGCGGGCCGACCCTGGTCGAACTGGGCGGGACCGGGCCCCAACCCGAGGTGCGGGAGAGGTACACGCTGGGCCCGCACGCGGAGGCGGGGCAGTCGCTCCAGGTGCTGGTGCCCGCCGGGACCTGGCAGACCGCGCGCACGCTCACGGCGGAGGAGACCCTGGCGACGTGTTTCACGTCGCCCGCGTTCGAGTTCGAGGACCTGGAGGTCGCCGACGCGGGCGGGAGTCTGCGGTTCCCGCTCTTCGACATCCGGCCCTGAACCGGGGCGGGCCGCCCGCCGAGGCGCTCAGCCGCCGGACCACCGGTGGCGGGCCAGGCGAAGGACGGCGGCGCCCACCGCGTAGGAGCCCAACACGGCCATGGTGAACGCGTTCACCTGGTGCACTCCGGTAAGGGCGATCCCGGTGAGCCCGGCCAGCATCGCGACCAGGGCGAACGCCAGCAGGGCGCGCCAGGCCGCGGTTCCGATCGGCGACGCGGTCCGGATCCGCCATCCGGCGCTGGAGGGGGCGGTGCGCGCCTCGACGCCGCCGAAGGCGACCACGAGGACCGCCAGCACCAGGGCGACCGAGACCAGCCACGGCACCCGTTGCAGCAACCACGCGGCCGAGTCCACGGGCCACTGCGCCAGCAGGCCGGTGCCGTACAGGGCGGCGCCGGTGATGACCGCGGCGCTCATGTGCCACAGGAACACGGTCAGCACCACCGAGTTCACCGCCACGACCGCGGTCCAGGGCCGGGGACGCCGCAGCAGCCGCCGCGCCGGACGCGAGAGCCACAGTACGACCGCGGTCTGGGTCAGACCGAGGACCAGCAGCGCGAACGTCGGCGGTGAGGTGTTGCCCAGCTCCTGACCCGGGACGGTCACCATGCTGATCGGGTAGGGGCCCAGCACGGTCAGTCCGAGCAGCAGCGCGCACCCGCCCAGCGCGGCGGCGGCCACGACGAGGGGGCGCGGACGGGCCCGGCGGTCCCGCCACAGATACCCGAGCTGGTGCATGGTGAGCCAGACCAGCAGGTAGTTGGCGGCGCCGACGATCGGGACCCCGAAGCCCAGCCGCGCGGCGTCCAGGACCAGGACGAGCCCGACGAGCACCAGCGGCACCGCCGCCCCCCACCGGCGGTGCAGCCCGTGCGTCACAGGGGCGAGGACGACGACGCACAGGTAGGCGGCCAGGAACCACAGGGGGATGGCGGCGGCCCAGACCGCCAGGCCGACGACCTCGGGCGGAACGTCCAGCAGCAGCGCCGCGAACGCGACCGCCCACACGGCGGCGAGGAACGCCGAGGTGGGGCGGAGCAGGCGGTCGGTGCGCCCCAGCACCCAGCCGAGCGCGTCCCCGCCCCTGTCCCGGTGCGAGGTCAGCGACGCCGCGTTGGCGTACCCGCCGACCAGGAAGAACACCGGCATGACCTGGAACAGCCAGGTCAGCGGTTGGCTCCAGCCGAGCTCACCCAGGGCGTTGCGCCCGGAGATCCCGTCGTCGGTGGTCACCACCACGGCCAGCCAGTGGCCCAGGACCACCATCACGATGGCCAGGGCGCGCAACAGGTCCACGTAGCGGTTGCGGTGCTCCGGGGTCGATCGCGCGGTCTGGCGTATCCGGCGCAGGACCGCTGGTGTTCTGGGACACCACGTGTGGGGCATGGGACGCGACCACCGATCCGGATCCGACTGCTTGCCAGTGTGTGGGTTCACCTATCCGGAGGGCGGGCTCTGACACGGACCGAGGGAGACCTTGACCGCCTCCATACCTTGGGCGCGGGTCCTTCCCGGTTCCGAGGACGGAACGGAGCCGGGAAGGACCCACGGGGTGTCGTAGGCCTCGGGCACAATGCGGAACATGAGCAACAGGCACCACGACATCGACTACGTCGAACTGACCGTCACCGACCTCGACCAGGCCAAACGCTTCTACACCGAGGCCTTCGGCTGGAGCTTCAACGACTACGGTCCCGAGTACTCGGGCATCCAGAGCCCCGCGGGCGGGGACGCCCCCGAGATCGGCGGCCTCGCCCTGGGCGAACGACCCAGCCCGGGCGGGCCGTTCGTCCTGCTCTACTCCGAGGACCTGGACGCCTCCGCCGAGGCCGTGCGCAAGGCGGGAGGCGAGGTCGTCAACGGCCCCTACGGCTTCCCCGGCGGGCGGCGGTTCCACTTCACCGACCCGAGCGGCAACGAACTGGGGGTCTGGTCGGCCGCCTGACCCGGTCGCATCCACCGGCAGCCGGTACGGTGCCCCCGCCGCCCCGGGCGGCGGGGGCACCGCCCGAGGTCAGCCGCGCTCGAAGTGGCGGCGGCGCTCGAAGTCGGTGACCGACGCCGAGAACGCGGCCAGCTCGGCGCGGGCGGCGGCGGCCTGGTGCCGCACCACGTCCGGGCCGAAGCACGCGCGGGCGATCTCACTGCCCTCCCACGCCAGGACGGCCTCCTCCAGGGAGGTCGGCAGCCGGGGCCCGTCCTGGGCGAACGCGTTGCCCACCGTGGGCTCCGGCAGGGGGAGCGCCTGCTCGATCCCGTACAGCCCCGCCGCGACGATCGCCGCCACCGCCAGGTAGGGGTTGGCGTCCCCGCCGGGCACCCGGAACTCGATCCGCGCCGACTCCCCGGAGCCCACCACGCGGACCGGGCACGTCCGGTTGTCCAGCCCCCACGCGATGCTGCTCGGCGCGAACGCGTCCGGCGCCAGCCGCTTGAACGAGTTCATGTTCGGCGCGTACATCAGCGCGAAGTCGCGCATGCACGCCAGCTGCCCGGCCACGAAGTGCTC
This sequence comes from Nocardiopsis sp. NPDC049922, assembly GCF_040660275.1. Classification (NCBI taxonomy): domain Bacteria; kingdom Bacillati; phylum Actinomycetota; class Actinomycetes; order Streptosporangiales; family Nocardiopsidaceae; genus Nocardiopsis; species Nocardiopsis sp. NPDC049922. Next base: position 171,536 of record NZ_JBFAME010000003.1, read on the forward strand.
CATGTACTTCGACATGCCGTGGCGACCGGTCCCGTCGTCGGCGAAGACCGGCGTCCCGTCCGCGTCGCGCAGCGACAGGTGCACGTGGCAGGAGTTGCCCTCACCGCCGTCGTACTTGGCCATGAACGTCAGCGCCGCACCGGCCTGCGCGGCCAGCTGCCGGGCGCCCGCCTTGTACACGACGTGGTTGTCGCAGGTGCGCAGCGCGTCGTCGTAGCGGAACACGATCTCGTACTGCCCCGGGTGGCACTCACCGCGCGCCGACTCCACGGTCATCCCCGTGCGCTCCATCGCCGTGCGGATCCGGCGCATCAGCGGGTCGATCTCGGTGACCTCGGGGACGGCGTAGTCGGAGTTGAACCGCGTCGCCGGGGTCAGGCCCCGGTAGTCGGCCTCGAACGCGCTCTGGTAGTCGTCCCGGAACACCAGGAACTCCAGTTCGGTCCCGGCCAGCGCCCGCCACCCGCGCTCGGCGAGCCGCGCGAGCTGGGTCTGGAGCACCTGGCGGGGCGCGACGGCAACGGGCGCGCCGTCGGCGCCGTGCGCGTCGCCCAGGACGAGCGCCGTCCCCGGGTCCCACGGCAGGTACCGCAGGGTGGACAGGTCCGGCATGATGTCGAAGTCGCCCAGGCCGCCGCCCCACGGGTCCGTCGCGTACCCCGGGCGCGCCTCCATCTCCACGTCGGTGGCCAGCAGGTACAGGCACGCGCCGAACCCGTCCCGGACGATCCGGTCGGTGAAGTCGCGCGGGTTGACCCGGCTGCCCTGCACCCGGCCCTGGAGGTCGGGCAGGGCGACCAGCACGTCGGCGATCGCCCCCGAGGCCACGTCCGCGCGCAGCTTCTCCAGCGGGACCGGGAAGGGCGGCGGCGGGGGAGACGTCGGCAGCGTCTCGGTCAGCGGCGGCAGGTCGGCGCCGAACCCGGCGGTCACTGCTCCCCCTCCGACGACGGGCCGCGGTGCAGCGGGTTGGGGATGGGCGGCGCGTCGAGGTGGAACTCGGCGTCGCGCTCGGCCCGCTCGTGGTACCCGCCGCCCAGCAGGCGCTCACGGTTCAGGCACACCCGCTCGAACTCGGGCTGGAGCAGGTCGAAGGCGGCGAACCGCTCGGCCAGCTCGGGGAACTCCTCCTGGTAGCGCAGGATCTCGGCGCGCACCAGCTCCCAGAACCGGTCCTCGGCCACGCCCAGCTGCTCCTCGACCAGCGGCGCCAGGTACCGGAAGTGCCCGATGAACAGCGACTTGGCGATCGAGGACGTCAGCTCCCGGGCGTCGAAGCGCATGAGCACGCCCAGCGCCGCCTCGGGCAGGTCCGCGTACTCGGGCAGGTCGGTGTCCAGCAGCTTCATGTCGTCCACGAAGTCCTTGACCGCGAGCCGGGTCGGGCGGTCGCGGTCGTCGTAGACCACGATCGCGTTCTCCCCGTGCGGGTTGAACGCCAGCCCGTAGCGGTAGAGCAGGTGCAGGACGGGCGGCAGGATCGCGCCGAACAGCGCGGTCAGCCACGCCTCGGCGGACAGCCCCGAGCGCTCGACCAGTTCGGCGGTCAGCGCGCGCCCGCGCCCGTCCACGTGCAGCAGGGCGGCGAGCGTGCGGGCGGTCTCGTCCTGGCGCAGCTGCTCGGTGACCGGCTCGCGCCACAGCGCCCCCAGTAGCTGGCGGTGCCGGTAGGGCGCGTCGGGGATGTCCTCCAGCACGGGGTGGCGGACGGCGACGGCGGCCACCTCGCCGGGCAGGATGACCTCGCACCGCTCGGACAGGAAGGCGTCCTTGTCGCGGAGCTGGTGCACCCACGCGGTGCTGGCGGGCGCGGCCCGGCACAGCTCGGTGGGGATGCCCCGGTAGACCATCGTGTTGAGGATGGCCAGCGACAGCTTCACGTTGAGCCGGTCGGGGCGGGTGAGGTTGGTGAAGGTCCGGATCGACTGCTGGGGCAGGTAGGCGTCGGGCACGGTGCCCAGCGAGACGATCAGCCCGGCGGCCACCTCGGCGGCGAACAGCGGCACGACGACCTCGTCCCACTGCCAGGGGTGGACGGGCATCCACACGTACTCGTCGGCGCGCTCGCCCGTCTGGTCCTCCAGGCGCGCGGTGAACCGCTCCAGGACCTCGGGGTCCAGCTCCTGGGCGCGCAGCTCGGGCTGGGACAGCCCGGGCACGCCGTGGTGCTCGGCCAGCGAGCGGTGGACGGCGATCCACGGCAGGCGCTGGGCCCGGCGCTCCTCCGGCGGGTACAGCGCCCGGTCGCCCGCCGAGAAGCCCACCCGGCCCTTGTTGGCGAAGATCCACGGGTGCCCGCCCTGGTGCCCCTCCAGGTGGGCGTGGTCCAGGTCGGCCAGGTGGGCGGCGGTCGCCTCGTCCTCGGCCAGACGGGTGTCGGAGGAGAGCGTGGACATCAGCTCGCCGACCGTGAACGCCTCCACCGCCGGGTCGACGACCCCGGCCGCGCCCAGGTCGCGCAGCAGACCGAACGGGGTGGCCGGTGCGGCGGTGCCGTCAGGGGAGTGCCGCTCGACGCTGCCGGGCTCGACCCGCCAGGCGTCCATACTGGTCCGGCGGCCGGTGAACGTGTAGGCGGCGCCCGCACCGGTCTCGGCCCGCCACCGGCCCTCCCCCTCGGGGGTGGGCCGCAGCGCGTACTCGAAGCACAGCTCCGCGACCATCTTGGCGGTCAGGTGCTCGCAGGCGCGGTCCCACCGCTCCCGGGAGAGCTCGGTGGGCGCGGGCAGCGGATCGGGCGGGGTGACGGGGGGCCGGGTGGCGTGCGTGTTCATGGTGTTCTCGCTTACGGGAGAGTGGTTCAGGGCTGGGCGAGCGGGTTGTCCACCATGCCGTGCATGACGTCGAACTCGGCGTCGCGCTCGGCGCGGTCGTGGAAACCTCCGCCCATGAGCTGCTCGCGGTTGAGCGCGACCCGCCCCACCTCGGGGGCCAGCAGGTCGAACCACGCGAAGCGCTCGGCCAGCTCGGGGAAGCGCTCGTGGTAGGCGACGACCTGCTCGCGGGCCAGCGCCCACAGCCGCTCCTCGGAGACGCCGAGCTGGCGCTGGACGATGTCGGAGAGGTAGCGCAGGTGTCCGGCGCAGATCGCCGACAGCACCGAGTGGGCCAGCTCGCCGGGCTCCCAGCGGTGCAGCATCGCGCGCACGTGGTCGGGGATCTCGGCGTACTCGGGCAGGTCGAAGGGGAGCAGCTCGACGTCGGAGCCGAAGTCCTTCAGGGCGATGCGCACCGGCACGTCGGCCTCGTCGAAGATCAGCACGACGTTCTCCCCGTGCGGGGTGAACGACGCGCCGTACCGGTACAGGTAGTGCAGCACGGGCGGGAACAGCGCCCCGACGAAGCGCCGCAGCCACTCCTCGGCGTCCAGCCCCGAGCGCTCCACCAGCTCGGCGACCATCGCCCGCCCGTCGGTGCCCTCCAGGAGCAGGCACGCCATGGTGCGGGCGCGCTCGCCCGCCGCCAGGCTGTTGTGCACCGGTTCGCGCCAGATCGCGCCCAGCAGCTCGTTGAACCGGTAGGGCGCCTGGGGGAGGCGGTCGAAGACCGGGTGCGGGACGGTCGCGGAGGCGACCTCGCCCAGCATGACGACCCCGCACTCCTCGCGCAGGAAGTCGTCCCGCGCGACCAGCGACTGGAGCCAGGCGCTGGTGTGCGGCGCGCACGCGGTCTGGGTGCCCGACAGTCCCCGCCACACCAGGGTGTTGCGGATCATCAGCGGCACCTTGACGTTGCGCCGGTGCGGCCGGTCCAGGTTCATCAGGGTGCGGATGGACTGGAAGGGGCGGTAGCGGTCGCGGCTGCGGCCGAGCACGACCACCCGGCCCTGGGCGATCTCGGCGGCGAACAGCGGCGCCACGATCTCGTCCCACTGGAACGGGTGGACCGGCAGCCACAGGTAGGCGTCCGGGTCGCCGCCGCGGGCGCGCACGGTCTCGGCGAAGTCGGCGCGCTGGTCGGCGTCGAGCTCCTCCTCGACCAGGCGGCGCCGGTCGGTGCCGGGCATGGTCTGGAAGCGGCCCAGGTCGGGGTGGACGGCGATCCACACCAGGTGGAAGGCCCCGCGCGCCTCGGGGGTGTACCGGTCGACGTCGGAGGCCGAGAAGCCGAGCCTGCCCTTGTTGAGGAACATGCACGGGTGCCCGGTCTGGTACCCCTCCAGGTCCTCGTAGGCCAGGTCGGCCAGGGCGGCGGCGCCCGGGGTGGCGGCCAGCAGGCGGGCGTCGGCGGTGTGGGTGGCCAGCAGGTCGCGGACGACGTCGGCCAGGGAGTCGCCGGGCAGGCCCACGGTCTCCTGGGCGTCGGTGACGAACACCGTGGGGTCCCAGGCCGGGGCGGTGCCCTCCGGGGTGGTCCGGGTCAGGGAGTGGGGGTCGACGTGCCAGGAGCCGAACCCGCCCCGGCGGGCGGTGAACCGGTACTCGACGCCGCCGTCGACCGTCAGCGACCACGCGGGGTCGCCGTCGCCGTCCCCCTCGGCGGGGACGGGCACCACCATCTCCTCGTAGGCGGTCTCGGCGATGACCCGCGCGAGCAGGCGGCGGCCCGCCTCGCGCCAGTCGCGCGCGTCGGGGTGGTCGGCGGCCCCGGTCGCTTCGGGCGGCGCGGTGGTGTCAGTGGACATGCTGGTCCTCCTCGTCACGGTCCCGCGCGGACGGCTGGGGGTCGCGCGCGGTGCCGGGTGCGGGGTCGGTGGCGGTCGGGTGTGCGTGGACGGTCGGGGCCGCGGGGGCGGTGGCGGACGTGGGGGCCGCGTGGGGCACGGGGTCCTCGGGCGGGCCCTCGGGCAGGGCGATGAGCAGGAGGGACAGGACCGCGAACAGCGCGGCCCCGGCGGCCAGCGGCAGCGCGAGGCCGGTGGTGGCCAGCCCCGTCGCCAGCAGCGGGCTGATCAGGGTGGCGCCCACGCGCACGGTCTCCACGGCGGCGAAGGCCGGGCCGCGCGCCCGCGTGACCGCGAACACCCGCAGGTCCAGGGCGACGTGGCCCAGACCGAGTCCGACGCCGAAGACCACCCGGCCCAGGGCCAGGAGGGCGAGATCCGGCGCCAGGAACTGGACGAACAGCCCCAGCGCCGCGACCGCGCACGCGATCGGCAGCAGGGCCCGGCCCAGCACGGCGTGGACGCGGCCGGCGAACGGCAGCACCGCGAGCACGGTCAGCTGCGGCAGGAGGAACAGGGCGGCGGCCACCGTGGGGTCGATCCCCGAGTCCTCGGCGTAGAGGGTGAAGAACGGTCGGACCACCAGGCGGGCCGACTCGGCGGCCAGCACGGCGGCGCACACCGCCACCAGCGGCAGCAGCAGGGCCGGGCGCGCCCAGAAGCGGGCGGGGCGCGCCTCGTCGTGGGCCGACCGGGACGGGGCGGCCTCGGCGGACTCCGTTTCTGCGTCGTCCCTGATCGCGGGCTCGCTCGCGCGGCCGCGCGGCAGATGGCGGTGGCACAGCACCGCCAGCGCCACGTACAGCAGCGCGCACGCGGCGATGCCCCAGCGCGGGTTGGGCAGCGCCATGATCCCCGCGCCCAGGACGGTGGCGGTCACCGTCCCGACGTTGATGATGTAGGTGTGCGCGGTGACGTCGCGCATCCGGTCGCTTCCGCTGCCCACGAAGGCCGGGTAGGCCAGCGCGAAGGACATGGTGACCGCCACCTGCACCGCTGACAGCACCGTGAAGACCGTGTAGGTCGGCGCGGCGGCGATCATCAGCTCCAGGGCGGCCGCGACCACCAGACCCCAGGTGACCAGCGACGCCATCGAGAAGCGGCGCGCCACCAGCCCCCACAGCGGCATCGCGACCAGGGCGGTGACCCGGCACACCCAGATGTAGGTGCCGGTCGCCGACATGTCCGTGACGCCGAACAGCCGCTCGAAGAGCTGGGGGTAGAAGGGGCTCAGGGCCACGTCCGACACCAGGTGCAGGACGATGACGAGCAGATACAGGCGGCGGAAGGCGGGAGCCGTCACTCGCGGTCCTCCGGGGCGTCGGGCGCGCCGAAGGACGTGAAGGCGGTCCGCTCGGGCAGCCGGTACACGGTCCGGCCGGTGACGCTGTTGAGGATGCCGGCCGCCCGCCACGCGCCCAGACCCAGGTCGGGGGTGCCGACGCCGTGCGTGTGCAGCTCGGCGTTCTGCACGTGGATCGGCGCGGTGAGCGCGGGATCGGTGCGCAGGCGGTGGTCGGCGTCGATCGCGAACCGGCCCCGCTCGTCGGTCTCGATGAGCTTCAGGACCGGCTCCAGGAAGTCCGGGCGGCGCTGGGCGTACCCGGAGGCGGCCACGACGCCGTCGGTGCGGGCGGTGAACACTCGGTCCTGCTCGCGGTGGCGGAAGGTCAGCGCCAGGCGGTCGCCGTCCTCGCGGGCCTCCAGCAGTTCGCAGTGGGCGCGCAGGGTCACGTCGACCGGGGCTCCGCCCACGCCGCGCTCGTACAGCGCGTCGTGGATGTCGGAGATGGTGTCGGCGCTGATGCCCTTGTACAGCTGCCACTGGGAGGGCACCAGGCGGTCCTTCACCGGCTGGGGCAGGGCGTGGAAGTAGCGGGTGTAGTCGGGGGTGAAGTGCTCCAGCCCGAGCTTGGAGTACTCCATGGGCGCGAACGCGGGGGAGCGGGTCAGCCAGTTGACCCGGGTGTCGGCGTGCGCGGGGGAGCGCAGCAGGTCGAGGAAGACCTCGGCGCCGGACTGCCCGGACCCGATCACGGTCAGGTCGCGCGCCCCGGCCAGGCCCGGGGCCCGGTCCAGGTACTCGGCGGCGTGGAACACCCGCTCGCCCGCCAGGTCGCGCAGCGCCTCGGGCAGGACGGGTTCGGTGCCGATGCCCACGACCAGGGCGCGGCCGCGCACGGTGTGCGTGGCTCCCGAGGAGTCCTCGTGCTCGACGGTGAACACCCCGTCGTCGTGGTGCACCGAGCGGACCCGGGCGTCGAAGCGGCACGAGTCCAGGTTCTGGGCCACCCAGCGGCAGTAGTCGTCGTACTCGCGGCGCGGCACGTGGAAGCTCTCGGTGAAGTAGAACGGGAAGAGCCGGTCGTGCTCGCGCAGATAGGACAGGAAGGACCACCGGCTGGTCGGGTCGACCATGGTGACCAGGTCGGCGAGGAACGGCACCTGGAGCCGGGCGCCCTCCAGCAGCAGGCCCGGGTGCCAGGAGAAGCCGGGGCGGGCCTCCAGGAAGCGGGCGCTGAGCCCGGGGACGGCGTCGGCGAGAGCGGCCAGGGCCAGGTTGAACGGGCCCAGGCCGACGCCCACGAGGTCGTGGACCTCCGGCGCGGCGCCGGATCCGTCGGTGGGGTTCTGGGCGGCGGTCATCGGGCGTCCTCCGGGTTCTGGACGGCCGCGGACTCGGTGTCGCCGGCGGCGACGACGAGGTCGAGCAGGGCGGCGATGTCGTTGGGGGTGGTCTCGGGGTTGAGGAGGGTGAGCTTGAGCCAGACCCGTCCGTCGATGTGGGTGCGGCCCACCACGGCCTGCCCGCGTTCCAGCAGGCGGCGGCGCAGCCGCGCGTTGACCAGGTCGGTGTCGGGGCCCGCGTCGTAGCGGAAGACCACGGTGGTCAGCGAGGGGGCCGCGGCCAGGGTCAGCTTCGGGGCGGCGATCACCTGGGAGCTGGCCGTCAGCGCCAGGGAGCGGCAGGCGTCCACCATGCGGCCCAGGCCCTCCCGGCCCAGCGCGCGCAGGGTGACGGCGATCTTGAACACGTCCGCGCGCCGGGTGGTGCGCAGCGAGTAGCCGAGCAGGCTGGGGTAGCCCGCCTCCTCGTCGTCGGTCGGGTTGAGGTAGGACACCGACCGCGACAGCGGCGCGAACGAGGCCCGCTCGCGGGTGAGCAGGACGCCCGCCGCCACCGGCTGCCAGCCGAGTTTGTGCAGGTCCAGGCTGACCGAGTCGGCGCGGCCGAGGCCGTCCAGCAGGCCGCGCAGCCGGTCGGAGAACAGCAGGCCGCCACCGTAGGCGGCGTCGACGTGCAGCCACACGCCGTGCTCGGCGGCGATGTGCGCGATGGAGGCCAGCGGGTCGATGCCGCCCAGGTCGGTCGTGCCCGCCGTGGCCACGATCGCGACCGGGACGTCGCCGTCCTCGCGCAGGCGGCGCAGGGTCCGGCGCAGGGCCTCGGGGCGCATGCGGTGCTCGGAGTCGACGGGGACGGTGACGACCGCCTCCTCGCCCAGGCCCAGCAGGGCGGCGGCGCGCTGGACGGAGAAGTGGGCGACCTCGCCGCACAGGATGCGGGGCAGGGCCCCGTTCGCGGCGGCGGCCACGCCCGTGCGGCTGGCGTCGAGGTCGGAGTGGGCGGCCAGCGCGTGGTCGCGGGCCAGGAGCAGCGCGGTCAGGTTGGACTCGGTGCCGCCGGAGGTGACCACACCGCCGGCCCGCTGCCCGTCGTACCCGGCCAGGTCGGCCAGTTCCGCGATGATCCGGGTCTCCATGGCGGTCGCGGCCGGAGCCTGGTCCCAGGAGTCCAGGGACTGGTTGAGGATCGAGGCGACGGTGTCGGCGGCCACGGCGACGGCGAGCGGGGGGCAGTGCAGGTGGGCCGCGCAGTGCGGGTGGGCCGGGTCGGCGGCGCCCGCGGCGAGGGCGGTGGTGAGGCGGTGCAGCACCTCGGCGGAGCGGTCGGGGCCGTCCGGCTGGACGGTGTCCAGCGCGTCGGCGACCATCGCGGCCACCTGCTGGGGGGTCATGGCGGGCAGGGGGCCGCCACGGCGGGCCGAGGAGTCGACCAGGGCTCGGGCGGCGGACTCGACGAGGGAGGCGACGGTGGCCGGTCCGCTGGCGGCCCCGGCGTGCCCGAGGGATCCGGCGAGAGCGGAGGGGGTGAGGGCGGGGAGGGGGCGGTCGGCGGCGTCGGTGACGGTCGTCGGGGGCCCGGTCCTGGGCGTGGTGTGCATGAGGCGTCAGAACTCCGTTTCTGTGACGGGTCGGTAACGCGCGGATGGCGGGCATGGACAGGGGCGTCCGCCGTGGACGGATGCCCGATGGTGTCGTCGGTGTCGGGTGGTCGTGGCGGGGCCGGTTCCGCCGTGGGCGGCGCAGGTCGCCCGGGAGGCTTCGGCCGGGGATCCGACCCGAGCACCTGGCCCGTCCGGACGGGCCAGGTGCTCGGGTCGGACGGTCAGTCGCGCAGCGGCATGATCAGGCAGTGGTGGCGGCGCCAGCCGTCGTGCGGGGCCAGGTCGCCCACGTGCTGCCAGCCGTGGCGCAGGCTCAGGTTGAGGGCGTGGTTGTTGTCCTCGGCCACCAGGGACGCGGCGCGCTCCTCGGGCCGACCGGCGAGGAACAGCGGAAGGCCCCGCTCGACGAGTCCGCTGTTCCGGAAGGGGGTGCGGATGAGCGCCTCGCACACGGCCAGGGTGCGGCCGGGACGCTCGTCGGTCATGTCCTGGGCGTCCACGCCCGGGGCGGGGGTGAAGCCGTCCCACCAGCCGGTCGTGGTCGGCAGCGTGTAGCCGTAGATGAATCCGGCCAGCACGCCGTCCCTGTGACCGGCGGTCAGCCGGAAGCCCGGTCTGGCGGCGCTGAAGGCCAGCCGTTCGCCGAACGGCGGGTCGTTGTGGTCGGGCAGGTGCAGGGCGTGGGCGTAGACCTCCTCGTAGGCCGAGACCCAGGGGCTGAGGTCGGCCAGGACGTCGGCGCCGGTGAGGTTGCGCAGGTCCAGCTGTGTGGTGGTCGGGGCTGAGGTGGCCATGGGGGTCTCCTCGTTGGGGGATTGGGTCGATGGGGATCGGGTCGGGGCGGGCGGGCGCGGTCGAAGGGGGGTGACCAGCATGTTTATTAGGTCAGGCTTACCTAAGTATGTCAACCCTGTGAACTAGAGGGTGTCCGGCGCCACAGCCGCGACGGGCGCGTTCTGGGTGCTCACCGTCATGCGCGGCGCCCTCGGGTGGGCCAGGAACGCGGGCATCGCGAACTCGTGCCCGTAGGCGCCCGCGTTCGGGAACACCAGCACGTCACCGGCGTGGACGGACTCCACGCGCACGTCGCGCGCCAGCACGTCCTCGGGCGTGCACAGCTCGCCGGAGACGGTCACCGGCACACCGGCCACCCCCGGTCGGGGCAGTGACGACGGCCACGCCCGGCCGGGCAGCACCGCGAAGTTGTGGCGGATCTCCCAGGAGGTCGGCAGCTGGAAGTGGTTGATCCCACCCCGCACCACCGCGAAGTGGCCGCCGTAGGCCGACTTCACGTCCGTCACACGCGCCACGTACCAACCGGTCGGCGCGGCGATCCACCGCCCCGGCTCGAAGACGACCTCCACGCCGGGGTCGTCCAACTCCGCGAGCGCGGCGCCGAACGCCGCCAGGTCGAAGGCGGTGTCGCCCTCCTCGAAGGGCACGCCCAGACCACCGCCCACGTCCACGACCCGCAGGTCCACGCCCCGCGCCCTCGCCGTGGCGCGCGCCCACTCCAGACACCAGCGCACGTAGGCCGCGTGCGCGACGGCGTCGGTGTTGCCGCTGACCGCGTGCACGTGGAAGCCCACCAGGTCCAGACCTGGCAGCAGGGAGGCCGTGCGCAGCGCCGAGGGCACCAGCGGCTCGGGCACGCCGAACGGGCCGGGCGTCCCGCCCATGACCAACGCGCCGCTCACCGGCACCCGCTCGGGGTTCACCCGCAGCGTCACCGGAAGGACCGTGCCCGCCTCGCGCGCCGCCGCCGAGATCCGGTGCAGCTCCAGCTCGCTCTCGGCGTTGACGACGACGTCCGCGCCCTCCTCGGCGCGCAGCCTGGCCAGACCGGCCAGCAGTTCGGGGGTCTTGCCCGGGCCGCTCACCGCGATCCGCCCCGGCCGCGGGCCGTGGCGGCGCTCGGACAGCGAGGCGAGGCAGGCGCGCGCCTCGTGCAGCGAGGCGGCCTCGAACCCGTCCACCGCCTCGGCCAGGTGGGCGAGCACGGGCGCGAAGCCGTTGGACTTGGCGGCGAAGTACACCCGGGCCCAGTCGGGCAGCGCGGCGCGCAGCGTCCGCGCGCGCTCGGCGGCCAGGGCGGGGTCGTAGACGTAGCCGGAGCCGGGGTCGGCGGCGAGCGCGTGGGCGGCCTCGCGCACCCGCTCGGGGATCCGGTCGGCGGGCAGACAGGGGGCGTTCTCGAAGGAGCGGGGCGGTTCCACGGCGGATCCTTCCGGTACGGAGTGCCGCCCCGGGCACGCGGGGTGCCCGGGGCCCGGCACGACGGAGGGGCCCGTTCGTCGACCGACGGACGGGCCCCGTAGACGGTCTCGTCTGGTGGTGCGCTTAGCGCTGCGGGTCGACCCCGAAGACCTCGGCCATGTCGTCGAGCACGGCGTGGGCGGCGATCAGGCCGACGCCGGAGATCCAGTGGGCGTCGTCGACCTCGCTCTTGTCACCCTCCAGCTCGCCCCACAGCGGGCTGTTCGAGTACTCCTCCTGCTGCTCGGCGACACCGTCGGCGCCGTCGTCGTCGTAGGCGGCGACGAAGATGCGGTCGGCGTCCAGGTCGAGCAGGCGCTCCTGGCTGTGGTAGGTGACGATGTCGTCGGCGTTGGTGGAGGTGCCCTCACCGGACGGCAGGCCCAGGTCGTCCAGGATCACGCCGATGTAGGAGTTGCGCGTGTACAGGCGCACGCCCTCCGCGTCACCGGCGAAGCGCACGATCGAGACGGTGGGCGCCTCGCCGCCCTCGGCCTCGACGATCGCCTCGCCGATCGCGGCGGCCCGCTCCTCGAACTCGGTGATGAGCGCCTCGGCCTCGTCCTCGGCGCCCAGCGACTCGGCGGTCAGGCGCAGGTTGTCCTTCCACGTCGCGCCGGTGGTCTCCGACATGACGGTCGGCGCGACCTCGCTCAGCTGGTCGTAGCCGTCGCCGTGGCGCACCTCGGCGGACAGGATCAGGTTCGGCTCCGTCTGGGCGATCAGCTCGGGGCTGATGTCCCACAACAGGCCGACCGGGACGGCCTCGTCGTAGGCGCCCGTGTTCCAGTCGCTGTCGACGAGGTACCCGGGCAGCTCCTGGGTGTCCTCGGAGAAGGTCGTGAAGCCGACGACGTTGCCGCCCAGGGCGAGCGTGGCGTCGACGTAGGTGGAGTCCAGCGGCAGGACCCGCTCGGGGGCGTCCGGGATCTCGGTCGATCCCATGGCGTGCTCGACGGTGCGCGGGAAGCCCTCGGCGGAGCCGCCCTGGGTCGCGCCGTCGTCGGAGGCGTCGTCAGCGGGCCCGGCCGCACCGCAGGCGGTGAGCAGGCTGACGGCGGCGGCGACGGCCACGGCGGGAAGGCCCGCGCGGCGCAGGAGGGTGGAGGATGTCATGAGGCAACTCGCAATCGGGGTCGGGACACGTCCTCGCGACCGTGCGAACGGGGGCAGCACTGTCGCCGACGATGTGTTGTCCCAGGCTGGGACGTGGCAAACTTAGATCATCATCGTATGGCTAGGCAAACCTAAGTTAGGTTTACCTGGCTCTCGTCATGAGGGGAGCAGTGGGTGAGTGACACCCCCGGGGCCGCAACGGTCGGCCCCGTCACCACGGCCGGGAGCCCCGCCACCCCCGGCGCCGACGACCCTCCGCGCACGGGGGTGATCGGCGCCCGCCGCGCCCGCCGCCTCGCCGGTCTGGGCCTGCTCGTCGCGGTGCTCGCGCTCGCGGCGCTGAGCAGCGTCCTGATCGGAGCGCGCACACTCGACCCCGGCACCGTCTGGCAGGCGCTGTCCCACGCGGCCGGTGACGAGGCCAACATCATCGTCAACGAGATCCGCCTGCCCCGCACCGCGCTCGGACTGCTCGCCGGGATCAGCCTCGGCCTGGGCGGCGCGCTCATGCAGGGGCACACGCGCAACCCCCTGGGCGACCCCAGCATCCTCGGCGTCACCTTCGGCGCGGCCTTCGCGGTGGTCCTGGGGATCTACTTCCTCGGCATCTCCGACCTGCGCACCCAGTCGTGGCTGGCGTTCGGGGGCGCCGGGATCGCGGTCGTGGTCGTCTACCTCATCGGCTCCGTGCCCGGTCGCGGACCCACACCCATCACCCTGGCCCTGGCCGGAACCGCGGTGAGCTGGCTGATGTACTCGCTGGTCTCCGGGGTCGTCCTGCTCGACCAGGCCACCATGGACAACTTCCGCTTCTGGCGGGTGGGCTCGCTCACCGGCCGTGACCCCTCGGTCATCCCCCAGATGATCCCGTTCGTGGTCGTCGGCGTCGTCCTGGCCCTGGTCAACGCGCGTGCCCTCAACGCCCTGGCCCTGGGCGAGGACACCGCCCGCGCCCTGGGCTTCCGCGTCGGGTGGGCCCGGGTCACCGGCCTGGTCGCCATCACCCTGCTCACCGGCGTGACCGTCGCCGCCTGCGGCCCCATCGCCTTCGTCGGACTCATCGTCCCGCACCTGGCCCGGGCGGTGGTCGGCTCCGACCACCGCTGGCTGCTGCCCTACTCCGCGCTGCTCGGCGCCATCCTGCTCATGGCCGCCGACGTCCTCGGCCGCTTCCTGGCCCCGCCCGGGGAACTCCAGGTCGGTGTGGTGCTCGCCCTCCTGGGCGCCCCCTTCTTCATCTACGTCGTCCGACGCAGGAGGCTGCTCACCCTATGAGTTCCACCCTCGTCCCCACCGACCCCCGCACCCCGACGCCCGCGCTCCCGCGCACCGTGCGCGCCCTGCGCGTGGGACCGGTCGCGCTCCCCGTGCGCCCGAGGGCGCTCACGGTCTCCCTCCTGACCTGCGCGGCCATCCTCGTCCTGGTCAGCCTCAACCTGGCCATGGGCGACACCCCGGTCTCCATCCCCGAGGTGTGGGCCAACGTCGTCGGCACAAGTAGTGACCAGTACTTCACCATCTGGCGGGTGCGCATGCCCCGCGTCGTGGTCGGCCTGCTCGCCGGGGCCGCCCTGGCCGCCGCCGGCGCCATCACCCAGACGATCATGCGCAACCCCCTGGCCAGCCCCGACCTGCTCGGCGTCACCCACGGCGCGAGCGCGGGCGTGGTCGCGGTCATGGCCTTCGGCGGCAGCTACGGCATCGTCACCGGCCCCCTCTCCGACATCGGCGTGCCCGCCGTCGCCCTGGCGAGCGGCCTGGCGGCCGGGGCCCTGTGCTACGCGCTGGCCTGGCGTTCGGGCGTGGACGGCTACCGGCTGCTCCTGGTCGGCGTGGGCATGTCCGCGGTCCTGATGAACGTCACCCTGTGGATGCTCACCCTCGGCGAGGTCAGCGACAGCGGCCGCGCCATGGTGTGGATCGCGGGCAGCCTCACCATGCGCACCTGGCCGAACGCGGTCCCCGTCGCCCTGGCCCTGCTCGTGTGCCTGCCCGCCGCCCTGATCATGGCCCGCACCCTGGACGCCCTGGCCTACGGCGACGACGTGGCCCGGGGACTGGGCGTGCGCGTGGAACGGGCCCGGACCGGACTCCTGGTCCTGGCGGTGCTGCTCGCCGCCTTCGGCACCTCGGCCGCCGGCCCCGTCCTCTTCGTCGCCCTGGCCTCGCCGCAGATCGCCCTGCGGCTGGCCCGTGCGCCCCGACCGCCGGTCCTGCTGTCCGCCCTGGTCGGGGCGGGGCTCGTGTGCGGGGCCGACCTCATCGCCCGGAACCTGTTCGCGACCATCCAGCTCCCCGTGGGCGTGGTCACCGGCAGCCTGGGCGCCCTCTACCTCATCTACCTCCTCGTCCGCGGCAACCGAAAGGTCCAGGCTTGACCACGACCTCCAGCAACCCCACGCGCGTCGACGCCCCCGCCGTCCAGCCCGACCCCGGCGCCCGGGCCCGGCTCAGCGCCCGCGGCCTGACCCTCGCCTACGACGACCGCACCATCGTCGACGACCTGGACGCCGACATCGTCGAGGGCACCATCACCTGCGTCATCGGCCCCAACGGGTGCGGCAAGTCCACGATGCTGCGCGCCCTCGGGCGGCTCATGCGCCCCCGCGCGGGCGTGGTCGAACTCGACGGGCGCGACATCCACCGCGCCCCCACCCGGGAGGTCGCCCAGGTCCTGGGGATCCTGCCGCAGCAGCCGACCGCCCCCGACGGGCTGACCGTCGCCGACCTCGTCGCCCGGGGCCGCCACCCCGCCCAGCGCTGGTACCGGCAGTGGTCGGGGGACGACCACCGCGCCGTCGCCGACGCACTGGCCCAGACCGGTCTGCTGGAGCTGGCCGACACGCCGTTGGACGAGCTGTCGGGCGGGCAGCGCCAGCGGGCGTGGATCTCGATGGTGCTCGCGCAGGGCACCGACCTGCTGCTGCTGGACGAGCCCACCACCTTCCTGGACCTCGTCCACCAGGTCGACGTGCTGGACCTGGTCCGCGACCTGCACCAGCAGGGCGGGCGGACGATCGTCATGGTGCTGCACGACCTCAACCTGGCCGCCCGCTACGCCGACACCATCATCGCCATGCGCGAGGGCAGGGTGGTGGCCAGCGGGGCGCCGACCGAGGTGCTGACGCCGGATCTGCTGGCGGAGGCGTTCGGGCTGGAGGCCGTGGTCGTGGAGGACCCGGTGGCCGGGGGGCCGATGGTCGTGCCCGTGGGGCGGAGTGGGAAGGTGTCCTAGACCGTCGAGGAGGCACCGGAATGGAGCAGCGCCGGGTGGACCGGGCCGTGCGCAGCCTGCGCGGGCTGGCCGTGGGGGACGCGTTCGGCGACCAGTACTTCCTCGCGGAGGGGCGGGCAGCGGAGGCCGTCGCCGCCCGGTGGCTGGCCGACCCCGTGTGGCACTGGACCGACGACACCGCCATGGCGCTGTCCGTGGTCGGGGTCCTCGTCGAGTACGGCCGGATCGACCAGGACCGCCTGGCCGAGGACTTCGCGGGCCGCTACGACCCCGGGCGGGGCTACGGGCCGTCCATGAACCGTCTGCTGCGCCGGATCGGCGACGGCGAACCCTGGCGCGGGCTCGCCGCGGGCCAGTTCGGCGGTGAGGGTTCGCACGGCAACGGCGCGGCGATGCGGGTCGCGCCCCTGGGCGCGTACTTCGCCGACGACCTCGACCGTGCCACCCGGGAGGCGGCCCGCTCCGCCGTCGTGACCCACACCCACCATGAGGCCGTCGCGGGCGCCGTGGCGGTCGCGCTCGCGGCGGCCCTCGCCGTCCGCGGTCGCGGACGACCCGCCCCCGACCGCCGTTCCTTCCTCGACCGGGTCGCCGGAGGACTCGAACCGTCGAAGGTGCGCTCCGGGCTGCTCCGCGCCGCTCGGCTGGCCCCGGGCATCTCACCGGAGCACGCCGCCGCCACGCTCGGGAGCGGCGACGGGCTGTCGGCCGCAGACACCGTGCCGTTCGCGCTGTGGTGCGCGGCCGGACACCCCGACGACCTGACCGAGGCACTGTGGACCACGGTCGCGGGTCTGGGCGACCGGGACACCACGTGCGCGATCGCCGGGGGCGTCGTGGCGGCCCGCTCGGGCCGGTCGGGTCTGCCCGACCGCTGGTCGTCGAGCTGCGAGCCCCTCCCCGCGTGGGTGGGGGCCGTCGCGTCCGGCCACGACGCCGCGGAGCCCCGGACCTAGCGCGCGGGACACGGCCCGAGGGGGTCTGGCGCGGGACGCTCCGGTAGGACATGATCACGTTTCGTGTCGACCGTGGGTGCCCCCAACCCGACCCACTCAGGGATGAGCTGGAGTTGTAGGGGCGTTCACCCTGGTTTCACCACCGCGTGTGGAACCTCGGCCAGGGTCGAGACCGGTCGGCGGCCCGTCCGCCGGTTGACCAGCATCGTCCTTCGCGCCAGCCCCCGGTTCCCCGCCCGGGTGCGGCGCGCGGGAGCCGTCACGATCCCGAGGAGAACGTGTGTCCGAGTCCGCGCCCCACCGCCGCCCGCTGCCGCTGATCGGACAGGTCGGCGGTGGGCGATCCCGCGCGACGTGCCGACTGCGCTGCGATGACGCCTGTTTCCACCCCGCCCCCAACACCAGCGACAACGCCTACTTCGGCGACATCTTCCAGAAGGTGGTCTCCCGGCGCGCCGCGCTCCGGACCAGCGCGATCACCGCCGGCGCCGGAGCGCTCGGGTTCGCCGCCCTGAGCCCCGCCCACGCCGACCGCGGCCCGAACCGCCCCAAGCGCAACCCCCGCGCCACGTTCCGCAGCGTGCTCCCCAACAACGACGACCAGCTCACCATCCCCCGGGGGTACGAGCAGCACGTCATCATCCGCTGGGGCGACCCGGTCGTGCCCGGCGCCCCCGAGTTCGACATCCACAACCAGACCGCCGAGGCCCAGGCGCAGCAGTTCGGCTACAACTGCGACTACGTCGGCTTCCACGAGCTCGACGACGACCGCGCCCTGCTGTGGGTGAACCACGAGTACACCAACGAGGACATCATGTTCGCCGGGTACCCCGGCGGCGACGCGGCCGACCCCGAGCTCATCCGGATCGCCATGGCCGCGCACGGCGGCTCGATCGTGGAGCTGGAGCGGGTGGGCCGCACCGGCCAGTGGCGGCTCGCCGGGGGCGAGCGCCCCTTCAACCGCCGCATCACCGCGACCACGCCCTTCCGCATCGCGGGCCCGGCGGCCGGTCACGAGCTGCTGCGCACCGAGGCCGACCCGGCGGGCACCGAGGTCCTCGGCATGCTCAACAACTGCTCGGGCGGCATGACGCCGTGGGGCACCTTCCTCAGCGCCGAGGAGAACTTCAACCAGTACTTCGGCTCCGCCCCCGGCACCCCCGAGACCGACCGCTACGGCCTGCGCGCCCGCGCGTCGAGCCGCCGCTGGGACCGGGTCGACGAGCGCTTCGACCTGTCCAAGCACCCCAACGAGGCCAACCGGTTCGGGTACGTCGTCGAGATCGACCCGCTCGACCCGGAGTCCGCCCCCGTCAAGCGCACCATGCTCGGCCGCTTCAAGCACGAGGGCGCCAACACCCGCCTGACCGAGGACGGCCGCGTCGCCGTCTACATGGGTGACGACGAGCGCTTCGACTACATGTACAAGTTCGTCAGCGACGGCCAATACGTCGAGGGCTCCCGCCGCCACAACCTCACCCTGCTCGACTCGGGCACCCTGTACGTGGCGCGCCTGGAGGGCAACAGCCCCGCCGAGGAGATCGACGGCTCCGGCGCGCTGCCCTCCGACGGCGAGTTCGACGGCACCGGCGAGTGGATCCCGCTGTGCGACGCCACCGAGAGCTTCGTCGACGGCTTCAGCGTCGCCGAGGTGCTCGTGCACACCCGCCTGGCCGCCGACGCCGCGGGCGCGACCAAGATGGACCGGCCCGAGGACTTCGAGGCCAGCCCGGTCACCGGCAAGGTCTACTGCGCGCTGACCAACAACTCCGCCCGCGAGCCCGGCCAGGCCGACGAGCCCAACCCGCGCGGCCCCAACCGCTACGGGCACATCCTGGAGATCATCGAGGCCAACGACGACGCCGCGGCGACCTCCTTCACCTGGAACGTGCCCATCATCTGCGGCGACCCCGAGGACGACGACACCTACTTCGCGGGCTTCGACAAGTCCAAGGTCATGCCGATCTCCGCCCCGGACAACCTCACCTTCGACGCCCAGGGCAACCTGTGGATCTCCACGGACGGCCAGCCCGGCAGCCTGGGCTACAACGACGCCCTGCACGTGGTGCCCGTCGAGGGCCGCTTCCGCGGCGAGCTCAAGACCTTCGCCACCGTCCCCGTGGACGCCGAGGCCTGCGGTCCGTTCGTCACTCCGGACAACAAGACCGTCTTCCTGGCGCCGCAGCACCCCGGTGACGGCGGTTCGTTCGACGCGCCCACCAGCACCTGGCCCGACGGCGACTTCCCGCGTCCGTCGGTCGTGTGCATCTGGCACTCCCGCCGCCGCGACGTCGGCAGATAGTCCGGGTTCCGGGCCCGGTCACCGCACGGTCGGTGGCCGGGCCCGGCCACGTTCCCCGAGCGGTGTTGACAACCGTGTTCGGGTTGTCCGCAGAATGGCCCATGGCCACCGACCCCTCCGCCCCCGACGGCGACACCGACTTCGTCGACGCCGACCCCGTCTCCGACTCCGCCGAGGCGACCGACCGGCTCATCGCCCGCCTCGACCTCTTCGACCAACGGCCCGACGCCCGGGACCTGCGCGCCCGGATCATGGAGCTGCTCGGCATCAGGCCCGGCGTCTCCGTGGTCGATGTCGGGTGCGGCTCCGGCCGCGCGGTCGCGGAGCTCGCCGACCTCGGGTCGGCGGCGGTCGGGGTCGACCCGGACCCGCGCATGCTCGCCCACGCCCGTGGTCGCCGACCCGACCTGGAGCTGCGCGAGGCCGGCGCCTACGAGCTGCCCTTCCCCGACGGCTCCGTGCACCGCTACCGGGCGGAGAAGGTCTACCACGTCCTCGACGACCCGGCCCGCGCCCTGGCCGAGGCCCACCGCGTGCTCGCACCGGGCGGCCGCCTGGTCCTGGCGGGACAGGACTGGGACGCCTACGTCATCGACTCCGACCACCCCGACACCACGCGCGTGATCGTCCACGCCAGCGCCGACGGCCTGCCCGCCCCGCGCGCGCCGCGGAGCCAGCGGGCGCTGCTGCTGGACGCAGGGTTCGAGCGGGTGCGCGTCGAGGGCCGCGTCCTGACCTTCACCGACCGCGACGTCCTCGGCCTGCTGCTGGGCATGGCTCAGGCCGCCGTGACCGAGGGAGCCGTCAGCGAGGAGCGGGCCGAGGAGTGGACGCTCGACCAGCAGGACCGGGCCGAGCACGGACGGCTGTTCGTCGCGATCCCGTTCTTCCTGGTCAGCGCGGCCAAGCCGACCGAGGAGGCACCCGCCTCGTAGGTGGCCGGGGCGGGTGGTCGGCCCTCGACGCCCGCCCGGTCGCGCTCACGGCGCCGGGATCGGGCGCTCTCGCCGCACGACGGCCCGCACGCCCACGGGCTGGAGCGCGAGCGCCGGACGGGGCCGCACCCGCTCGGGTCCGACCAGCTCCAACCGCACGCGCGCCCGCAGCGCCGAGGCGATCACCTCGACCTCGCGCAGGGCCATCGCGGCCCCGACACAGCCGCGCTGACCCCCGCCGAACGGGAAGAACGCGTAGCGGTGGGCGGGGCCGCCGCCGTCCAGCCAGCGTCGCGGACGGAAGGACGCGGGCTCGGCGAACCACCGCTCGTCCCGGTGGGTCACCCACTGGCTCAGCCCCAGCACCGTCCCGGCGGGCAGCGTGTAGCCGCCCGCCTCGAAGGGGCGCACGGTCTCGCGGCTCATCACCCACGCGGGCGGGTACAGCCGCATGGCCTCCTTGGCGGCCGCCCCGGCGAAGCCCGTCCCCTCTCCGCCGGGGCGCCCGCCCTCGGCCACCCGCCCGTCCGCCTCGGCGTCCCCGCCCAGGGCGAAGAACAGCCAGGTCAGGGCGTCGGCCGTGGTCTCGTAGCCGGACATCAACAGTGTCGCCAGCTCGTCGCGGACCTCCGCGAACGGCGGTGGGGGATCGGCCTCCAGCAACCGGCCCAGCGCCGTGGTCCCTCCGTCGGGTCGGTGCTCGTCGACCAGTTCCGCCAGCACCCGGTCCAGGGCCCGCAGCGAACGGCGCAGCTCCAGGTTGACCGGGGTCGGCACCCAGCGGGGCAGGCGCGGAGCCGAGGTCAGTCGCATGATCGCCCCCACCGCGTCGGACAGGGCCCGCCCGCGCGATCCCAGTTCCCGACCGGCGATGTGCTCGGCGCCGACCCGCATGGCCAGGTCGGACATCGCCTCGTGCACGTCGATCTCCTGACCGTCGTGCCAGGTGTCGACCAGACGCGCGACCGCCTCGCGCGCCGCGTCCTCCAGGTCGTCCAGCCGCCCGCTGCGGAACGCGGGCCGCAGGCGGGCGCGCTTGCGCTCCCAGTCGGCTCCCTCACTGTTCATCGTGGCGAGCGGGAACCCCGTCCCGCCCCGACGGCGGGCGCCCGGCCGGAGCTTGATGACGGTCTCGCCTCGGTCGACGAGGACGCGGCCGATGTCGTCGGGGTGGGCGAGCAGGACGTTGGAGGGGGTGAGCGCGACCACGTCGCCGTGTTCGCGTGCCGCGCGGGTGAGGAAGCCGAGCGGGTCGACGGCGTAGTCGGCGACGTTGGCGGTGCCGCGCCCGTCGCGCGGGCCGGGGGGAGTACGCCCCGGAACGGTCGGGGAGGCCGTCACGGTGTGCGCCCCCGCCACGGGGCGGACCCGCGCCGCGTCCACGGCACGGGTCCTGGAGTCCGATCCTCCAAGGTTCAGGCCTAGTAGTAGATGTAGGGGGCGGTCAGGCGCTGGTCGTCGACGAGGCCGAGCCTGGCGGCGATGCGGTAGGCGACTCTCTTCACGGGGCGGGTCCCTTCCACTCGTTTCCGGACCCGTACGGGTCCGGATAACGGCGGAATCTACCGAGCGCCGTTCTGGCGAACAACTGTCCGAGGAGTGAGGCGGCCCTGTCGCCCGGGTGGTGTGGACATGGCGGCAGGGGGAGTGCGGCCTCCCTGATCTGCGCCGTCCCGCCACCGGTGGGCGACTGTCCGGAATTCGGGTCCGAGAGGTGACACCGTGTTCACCTGACCCGGGTCGTCGGCGCCCGGTGTCCAGGGCTCAGGGTGGCGCTAGGGTGGTGCCCCGCTGGGGCGGACGAGCGCGGAGGGACGGACGAACGTGGCCGATCTGGGGACCAGGCTGGGGCGCCGGGTGGTGGCGGCCGCCGACGCGGCCGTCGCGCGGAGCGGAGCGGTGTCGGTCCTGGACACCTTCACCGCGTTGGGCTGGGTCACCGACCGGGCGGTGGACACCTGGCGCCAAGGCCGGGTCGACGCCCTCCAGGAGCTGGTCCAGGCGCCGCTGGACACCCAGCGCGCCGCGATCGGACTGCTCACCGCCTGGGCGGCGGAACAGGGGATGGAACGGCGCGAGGGCGAGTACCCGGCCGCGGCACGCGACCGCAGGGAACTGCGCTTCACCGCCGACGCCGACCCGGACGACGAACGCGGGTTCCGCGGCCACTGGGTCTCCCCGACCGCGACCGCCGCCCAGCGCGGCCGTGCGGAGCGGCGCCGCGTGAAGGTTCCCGACCTAGAGGTCCAGGAGGCGGCCGGACCGTGGGAGTGCGCGTCCTGCGGGCTGACCGGAGAGGGCCCGCAGCTGGTCGAGGACGGCGCGCCGCACTGCCTGACCTGCGTGGACCTGGACCACCTGGAGTTCCTGCCCGCCGGGGACGCCACCCTGACCCGCCGCGCGAGGAAGGAGAGCGTGCTGTCGGCCGTGGTGGTGCGCTGGGTCCCCTCACGCCGCCGCTTCCGCCGCCTCGGCCTGCTCGTCGAGGAACGCGCCCTGGCCACGGCCGAGGAACAGTGCCTGGCCGACGACGACGCCCGCGCCCGCCGCCGCGAACGCGACGCCGTGCGCAGGGCCGCCCAGGACGTGGTCTTCCAGGAGCGCTTCGCCGCCGAGATCACCCGGCTCCTCCCCGGCTGCCCCCACGACCGCGCCCGGCGCATCGCCGAGCACGCGGGGGCGCGCGGCAGCGGTCGGGTGGGGCGCTCGGCCGCCGGGCGCGACCTCGACCCCGGGGCGGTGCGCCGCGCGGTCGTGGCCTCCGTCCGGCACGAGGACACGCCCTACGACCGGCTGCTCATGGAGGGCGTGCCCCGGGAGGAGGCCAGGGCGCGGATCGCCGACGTTATCGACCGCGTCCTGGCCGGGTGGGCCCGTCCGACTCCACGGTGACCGTGCCCGCCGTGCCGTCGATCGTGATCACCTGGCCGGTCCGGATCTCCCGTGTGGCGTCCCGCACGCAGATGACGGCGGGGATCCCGTACTCGCGCGCCACCGTGGGGCCGTGCGCGACGGGGGAGCCGGTCTCGGTCACCAGCCCGGCCGCCGTCATGAACAGCGGCGTCCACCCGGGGTCGGTCGTCGGCGCGACCAGGATCTCCCCGGGCTCGACGTGCGCGCCGGACGGGTCGCGGACCACCCGCGCCCGCCCGGTGGCCCGACCGGCCGCCGCGGGCGTCCCTGGCAGCGTCCCCTCCTCGGTCTCCGGGCGCGGCAGGATCGCCTCCACGTCGGTGCCGTCGGACATCAGCAGGGCCGGGACGCTCGGCCGCCTCACCTCACGGTCGTGGACGGCGCGGCGTGCGGTGACGAGGGAACGGTGGTCCGCCCCCTCGTGCACGGCCGCGCGCACCTCGTCCAACGTCAGGAACATGACGTCGTCGGCCCGCTCCAGCGGGCCCCGCCGCACGAGGTCCTCGCCGATGAGCAGGAGTTGGCGGCGCATCTCGGCGAACGGGATGAGCCAGGAGAACTTGGCGAGCTCGCGCGACCCGGTGAGCTGGCGCGACCGGCGCATGGCGAAGGAGGCGATCCGTCCGCGGACCGGGCGCCTGGCGCGCCCGCGCAGCGACAGTTCGCTGATCGTCCTGCGGGCCCGCAGCGCGGCCTCGTCGAACCTGCGGTCGGGGGCCTGATCGGGGTCGTCCACCCGCAGGTAGTTGGCGATGGTGGCGAACAGCGGGGAGGGGTCCTCCGCCCAACGCGGCACGCCGATGTCGACCTCGGCCGCGGCGCGGTGGCCGTACACGTCCAGGAAGTCCGCCAGACCGATGTCGGGCAGTGCGCCCCGGCGGTACAGGTCGGTGAGCTCGGCCGGGTCGGTCCCCAGGAAGAGCGCGCGGTGATCGTCCGCGTTCCCGGCCACCCGCCACAGGGCCAGGTCCATCTCCGTGGTGACGTTGTGCGGCATCCCGCCGAGGACGGCGTCGAGCTCGTCCGCGCTGGCCACGCCGTGGAGGAGGGCCGAGGGGAGCGTGCCGAGGATGATCCCGGCGAAGGTCGGCCAGATCACGGCCATCATGGGGGCGCCCAGGATGGGGGCGTAGGCGTCCTCGCTGACGAAGGCGAACCGCTCGGCGGCGGTGGCCTCCGGGCCGGGACGGGGCTGGTTCCGAAAGTCCCGGAGCGCGCGGGCCACCCGGGCCCTGGCCCTCTCCGGACGGGCGATCGTCGCGGCGATGTGCGCCACGGTGGTCGGCAGGATCCGCGCGGCCAACCTCAGGGCGGGACCCGGGGCGAAGGGCAGACCCGGGCGCGGGGCGAACCCCGGGTCGTCCAGGAGGTGCTCGATCGCGCGCCTGACCCGCGGACCGTAGATCTCCATCGCCTGGGGGAGCCGTCCGCGCACGGGCGCGCTGCGCATGGCGTCGGTGAGGTCCAGGTAGAGGCGTCCTCCGACGGGGGTGAGGAGCGAAGCCCCCTCACGGGGATCCACCTCGATGCCGTGGAGCGAGCACCACCTCACCCAGATGCGCGTCAAGCAGTCCATGCCCATGGGGGTGAACGGCCGGAGCATGCCCTGCATGTGCCCGACCTCCAGGTACAGGCGCGGGCCCGGCTTCCCGGTGTCCGGGGGCAGGGGGAAGAGGGTGGTGATCGGCCGGGACTGGAGCAGCCACAGGACGCCGTCGGCGTCGTAGGCCCACTCCACGTCCTGCGGGGAGCCGAAGTGCTCCGCCAGCCGCCTGCCCGCCGCGCGCAGTTCCTCCAGTCGCGCCGCGGTCAGGCACCCGCCCTCGATCGCGGCGGCCGGTTCGCCGTCCACCAGCACGTGGTGGTCGGGGGTGACGCTTCCGTCCACCACGGCCGTGCCCGGGCCGGGGGCGGCGTCCACGACCATCCGGGACCGGCTGCCGGTGAGCGGGTCGGCGGTGAACAGGACCCCCGCGACCGTCGCGTCGACCATGCGCTGCACGACGACCGCCATGTGCGTGTCCGCGCGGTCGATTCCGGCGGCCTCCCGGTAGGCGACCGCGCGCTCGGAGTCCATCGACGCCCAACACCGGCGCACGGCCTCGACGAGGGCGGCGTCCCCGCGCACGTCGAGCACGGTGTCCTGCTGCCCGGCGAAACTGGCGTCGGGCAGGTCCTCGGCCGTGGCGCTGGAGCGCACGGCGACCGGTCCGCCGCCCAGCCGCTCGTAGGCGGCGGCGAGTTCGTCGGCGGGAACCGTCCCGGACGCGTGCGCCTCGGCGGTCAGGCAGAAGCCCGGCGGCACCCGCTCGCCCGACGCGATCATCTCACCGAGACCGGCGGCCTTGCCGCCCACCGTCCCGACCATCCCCGCGTCGACCCGGTCCAGTCCGATCACGTTCATCCCGAAACCTCCGCGAGTGATGCGCGACCAACCTACGCCCCCGCGCCGCGCCCGTCCAGGGACGCGCGACCACCTGAGCACGGCCTTTGCGACGTCTGTTCCGGCATGGTCGAATCGTGGTGCCTCGTCCGGCCCGAGAGCGGAAGGACCCCGCGTGAACGTTCGCCTCCAGTGGTGGGTGCACCCGGTCAACACCCTGATCGCCCCGGCGGCCGGGAGGCCGCCACGCTCGCCCGAACGGTCCTTCGACGCCGCGATGCGCGCCGCCTCCCGGCGCAGCGGACTGCCCTGGCTCCCCGACGAGCCCTTCCTGTCCGACCTGCGCGTCCTGCACGAGGCCTGGCACGCGGTCCCCGACCTCACCCCGATCGGCCGGATCAGCGTCCAGGCCGAGATCAGCCGACGCCTGGAGACGCGCCTGCGCGTGCTCCACCTCCTCGACGTCCACCCGGAGGTCGCCGACGAACCGATCGACCGGCCGGTGGTCATCACGGGCCTGCCCAGGACCGGCACCACCTTCGGACACGGGCTCCTCGCCCAGCACACGGACGCGCGCGCCCCCAAGCTCTGGGAGCTGTGGAGCCCCGTCCCCGACACCGGCAGGCCGGGGGAGCGCACCCAGAGCCGACGCCAGCGCCTGGCCACGGCGCGCACCCTGGTCCGGTCCATGGACGCCATGATCCCCGGCTTCCAGACCATCCACCCGATGCACCCGCTCGAACCGGAGGAGTGCGTCTTCGCCCTCCCACACAGTCTGAGCCACCACGTGCGCGCGCCCGTCCCCGGCTACCGGGCGTGGTTCGAGCGGCGCGACGCCGTGCCCGACTACCTCCACCTCAGGCGGCAGCTCCAGGCGTTGCAGTGGAAGAAGCCGCGGCGGCGCTGGGTGCTCAAGTCGCCGTTCCACCTGCTGACCCTGGACGCCCTGCTCACGGTCTTCCCCGACGCCACGGTGGTGCTGACCGACCGCGACCCGGCGCTCGCCATGGCGTCGTGGGGCAGTCTGGCCGAGGCCGGGATGAGGGTGTACTGCGCCGACGTGGACCCGCGGTGGATCGGCCGGGAGTGGCTGGAGATCTGGTCGCGGGGCGCGGAGCGGGCCAGGGCGGTCCGCCGCGCCCACGACCCCGAACGCTTCCTCGACATGCCCTACGGCGAACTGACCGCCGACCCGGTCGGGACGGCCGAACGGCTCTGGCGGCGCATGGGCGGGGACTTCGACGCCGAGTCCCGCGCCCGGACGCTCGCCTACACCCGGCGCGACCGCAGGAAGGACCCGGGCGGGCACCGGTACGGGCTGGACCGCTACGGACTCGACCCCGACCGGGTGCGCGCCGCGTTCGACTAAGCCTCCGCGTACACGCTCAGGTGCGTGTGGGCCAGGGAGAACAGGGGCGCGGACACGCCCAGCTCGCGGGCGCGGTGGACCAGGTCGCCGATGATGTGGTCGGCCTCCACCGGGTTGCCGTGTGTCAGGTCCCAGTACAGCGTGGTGCTGGTGGTGGCGGTGGTGTCGGAGATGACCGACCGGGCCCAGCGCAGGAACTCCTCGCCCGGCGGGAACCCCGACGCGGTGGCGATCGCGACGGCCTCGTCGGTCATCGCGGAGGTGAACTCGGCGCCGCCGGGAGCACGGTTGACCGACCCGATCGTGCCGCGCATGAGGCAGGTGCAGGCGCCCAGGGTGGCCAGGAACACCCACTTCTCCCACATGCGCTGCCGGATGGCGGGGGTGGGCGTCGTGGCGAACCCGGCGCCGTCCAGGGCCGCGTGCACCTCCTCCAGAGGGAGAACGGGGGTGTCGGACAGCGGTCCGTAGACCAGCTCGGCCAGGTCACCGACCCGCTCGACCTCGCCCTCCGAGCCCAGGCGCGTCTGCACCAGCCCGACCCCGCCGTACACGCGGTCGGCGCCGAACCGGTCGACCAGGGCGTCGACGTGGCGCATGCCGTTGAGGAAGGGCAGGACCACGGTGCGCGGACCCACGGCGGGGGACAGGTCCTTGATCGCGGCGTCCAGGCCGTAGGACTTCACCGCCAGCAGCACGAGGTCGTAGTCCGCGCCGAGCCGGTCGGCGGTGATCGCCGACACCGGCGTGCTCTCCACCCGGCCGTCCAGGTCACGGACGCGCAGGCCGCGTTCGCGCAGCACCTCGGCGCGCGCCGGGCGGACGAGGAAGTCGACGTCGCGACCGGCACGTGCCAGGCACGCGCCGAAGTACCCTCCGAGCGCACCCGCGCCCACGACCAGAATCCGCATGGTTCTCCCACCGTTCGTCGGTCAGCGCCGCACAACGTACGACGACGGGACGTCTCTCCGCAAGGGACATCCGCCCCGTCCAACACCAGAGGGGCGACCGCCCCCGCTCGGCCAACCACAGGGGGGTTGAACGGACACCGTGATCGCCCCGACTCACCCAAGGGGGGTTGGGTTGTCCGGTTCTCGGGTCCGTAGGGGGTTGGGGTTGGTCTCGTGCTGTCCCGGTCACCGCTGGGGGTGTGGCTCGACCCGGAGGGCGTGTTCGCGGAGCGAATTCGTTCCGGAGGGCGAGGTCCCTCACCCACACCCGCCATTTGCCCTCCACAGATATGCAGGACACGGCCACCACCTGGAAACGTGATTCCGAAGTGATGACACCCCCGGCCCCAGGAGCGGGGGGTGGACGGTTCAGGGACCACCGGCCCCAGGCCCCACACAGGTCCGCACGTCCGTCACCGAAGGGGGCTGGGGACACGTGACCGTCCCGATCACCACAGGGGGGTTGGGCGGTCATCATCCTTGGACGCCCCACCACAGGGGGCTGGGGACACCCGACCGCCTCGGTCACCCCAAGGGGGTTCGCGGAAGCGTCCCCGCTCGCCCCACCACAGGGGGGTTGGCCGGACACCTGACCGCTACAGCACTCCAGAGGGTTGGGGACACCCGACCGCCCCGGTCACTACAAGGGGGTTCGCGGAAGCCTCCCCGCTCGCCCCACCACAGGGGGCCAGCCGGACACCCGACCACCCCGGTCACCCCAGGGGGCTAAGGATGGCACAACCACCCCGTCCACTCCAGGGGGGTGGAAAAACACCCCTGCCCGCTCAGCCACAGGGGGCTAGGGACGGTACGACCGCCCCGGCCACCACAGGGGGTGCGGACGGGCCGGGGAATTGCGGCGCGAACGGCGCGAACGGCGCTGTAACAGAGCAGTTCTCGGAAATCGCGGCCTGAGCCCCACGGCCCGTCAGGCGGCCTGCCAGGCGCTGAGGCTCACAGGACCGAACATTCCGCGTAGAAACGGATTTCCAGCCCCGAACCAGCCCCGAACCCGGCGCTCTGGCCTTCCGGCACTCTGGCCCTCCGGCGCTCCGGCCTCCTCGTTCAGGGATCGAACCGCCACCGGGTGGGGCCGTGCGTCGCGTCGTCGAAGGGGAAGGCGTAGACCGTCGTCGGCACGACCGTGTACACCGCGTACGGCGGGGGACCGGCGGTCGGCGCCCCCTCCGCACCGGTCAGCTCCCCGTCACCGGCCGCCGGAGCCCAGCCATACCGCTCGGCGTAGGCGCGGGCGACGCGGCGCACGCGGTCGCGGTCCGCCACCCGCTGCGCCGAACCCTCCACCACCAGGTCCATGCCGCCCGCCTGGAAGGCCAGGCTCACCTGGGGCGCGGCCGACAGCAGCCCCGCCTTGACCGTGCCCTCGCCCGAGGCGAACCACGGTTGGCCGGACACCCACACCGCGAGCACCGGCCGGGTGTGCGGGCGCTGGTCGGCGTGGGGGACCGACAGCCAGTACGTGCCGGTGCAGCTCTCCAGGAGGGGCAGGATCTCCGCCCACGATCCGGGCGCGCCGCCCGTCAGGGCCTCGGCGCGGGGGGTCTGGGGTGTCACGGGGACTCCTTCGCGGTCGCTTCGGGGTGTGCGGACCACGCTAGACCGTGGGAGCGACCCCCTCGGGGATCCACGCCGGGCGCGTCGGTCGGCTACCTCCGCCGATCAGCGCCCCCACTCGTCAGTGCCCCCACCGGTTGCCTGCCTCCGCCGATCAGCGCCCCCACCAGTCGGCTCCCCCCACCAGTCGGCTCCCCCCACCCGTCGGCTCCCCCCACCCGTCGGCTACCCCCACCCGTCAGCGCTCCCGCCGGTGGACGAGGAACGTGGAGACGCCGAAGACGCCGAAGACGACGAGCGCGCCCGCGGCGGTGGCGACCATGACGGCGGCCATGCTCGACAGCGTCACCGGGCCGCCCAGGCCCGCCGTGGCCGCCAGCGCGGAGCCGAGGCCGAACTGCACCGTCCCCAGCAGCGCCGAACCGCTCCCCGCCACGCGCGGCGGCTGGCCGTTCAGGGCGAGCGCGGTCGCGTTCGGGGAGACCAGCCCGGTGCAGACCATCATGGCGAACAGCGCGGCGGTCACGGTGACCAGACCGGCCAGACCGGTGGCCTCCAGCAGCGGCAGCGCGGCGACCGAGGCCAGGGACCCGACCAGGCCCAGCGCCAGCCGCCGGTGGATCTCCACGCGGCGTACCAGGGCGACGTTGACCTGGTTGCCGATGATCATGCCGAGCGTGGTCACCGCGAACACGAGGCTGAACTGCTGCGGGGTGGCGTCGAACCGCGACTGGGACACGAAGGAGAACGCGGAGATGTAGGTGAAGCTCATCCCGAAGCTCAGCGCCAGGGTGAGCGTGGGCCCGGCGAACCGGACGTCGCGCAGCAGCCGACCGAAGAGCCGCAGCTGGGCGGCGGCGCTCGTCCGCTCCCTGCGGTCGGCGGGCAGGCTCTCCGGCAGGGCGAGGAAGACCAGAGCGAGCGTGGCCAGGCCCACCACGCCCAGCGCCGTGAAGATCAGCTGCCAGGGGCCCAGGACGAGCAGCTGACCGCCCAGGACCGGCCCGAGCATCGGGGCGAGCCCGGCCAGCAGGACGAGCCGGGAGAAGAACGTGGCCGCCGCGTCGCCCTCGAACACGTCGCGGACCACGGCGCGCGAGACGACGAGTCCGGCGGCGGCCGACAGCCCCTGCGCGAACCGCAGTGCCACGAACGCCTCCACGCCGGTCACCAGCACGCACCCGAAGGTGGCCGCGGTGAACACCGCCATGCCGACCAGCAGCGGCACCCGCCGCCCCCAGCGGTCGCTGAGGGGGCCCGCCACGAGCTGGCCCAGGGCCAGGCCGACCATCACGGAGGTCAGGGTGAGCTTGACGCTGGCCTCGCTGGTGCCCAGGTCGGCGGCGATGTCCGGCAGCGCGGGCAGGTAGAGGTCGGTGGCCAGCGGGCCGATCGCCGACAGCACCCCGAGGACGAGCACGAGCAGCGCCACGTGGCGGCGCGGGTGCGGCGCCGAGCGTGGCGCCGGGTGCGACGGGGCGGGGTGGGGGACGCCGGGCCCGCCGGTCGGGGCGGGGACCGG
The DNA here is from genome assembly GCF_040660275.1 of Nocardiopsis sp. NPDC049922. Classification (NCBI taxonomy): domain Bacteria; kingdom Bacillati; phylum Actinomycetota; class Actinomycetes; order Streptosporangiales; family Nocardiopsidaceae; genus Nocardiopsis; species Nocardiopsis sp. NPDC049922. The sequence goes on from NZ_JBFAME010000003.1 coordinate 201,940, forward strand.
CCGGTCGACGGATGCGGCGGGACGGTGTTCCGGGCGTGCGGAAAGCAGGGTCATGGAAGGCTCCAGCGCGGGGCGGGACGAGGATGCGACGCGTCGCGTGCGGGGGCGCCGAGAACCGCCTTCGGGCGGAGCGCCGTCGAACACCGCTCACGGCGGTGCCACCCGCGTCCAACACGGTGCCCGGGGCGGTGAGTCCCCGTCACACGCGCCGATCCGCGTGATCACCGCCACGCGTCGCGATTCCCCTGGCCACGGGCGTTCGCCCGCGCTGTGACGACGCGCATGCCGCTCTTCGACCACGGTCGTCCGCACGCCTGGTAGGGGACCTCACGTCTGGTAGGGGACCTCACGCCTGGTAAGAGGCCTCACGCCTGGTAGGGGACCCCACGTCTGGTAAGAGGCCACACGCCTGGTAGGGACCTCACGTCTGGTAGGGGCCGCACGACCCCCTGCCAGCCGCACGGCCCGCCTCACCCGTCCGGCGCGCCGCCGTTCCTGGGCCGGGCGCGGACGTGCACGCGCTCGCCCTGTCTGCCGAAGAGGCTGAGGATCTCGGCGGGGCCCTCCCCGTCGGTGCCGAACCAGTGGGGGAGCCGGGTGTCGAACTCGGCGGCCTCGCCCGAGGTGAGGATCACGTCGTGGTCGGCCAGGACCAGGCGCACCCGCCCGGAGAGCACGTAGAACCACTCGTAGCCCTCGTGCGCGCGGGGCTCGGGGGTGCTGCGCCGGGCGGGCAGGATCATCTTGAAGGCCTGCAACGGCCCGGGGAAGGCGGTCAGCGGCACCACCGTGCTCCCGTGGACGCGCCTCGGCCGGAGCCGTACACGCGGGTCGCCGACCTCGGGCGCGCCGACCAGCTCGTCCAGGGGGACCTGGTGGGCCTGGGAGATCGGCAGCAGGAGTTCGAGGCTGGGGCGGCGCTGTCCCGACTCCAGCCGGGACAGGGTGCTCCGGGAGATGCCGGTGAGCTCCGACAGCGCGGCCAGCGTCAGGCCGCGGTCGGTGCGCAGCCGACGCAGCCGGGGACCGACCTCGGACAGGGCGCGGGTGATCGTGTCGGGATCGTGCACGTGTCCATCCCACACGCCCGGCGCGGTTGCGGCAAGCGGGCGTGCCGTTTCCGGGAAGGGTGCCGTTTCCGGGAAGGCGGGACGTCGCGGGGCGGGGACGGCGGTTCGGCGACCCGCGTCCCGGAACCGGCAACGGAAGTTGCCCCGCCCCGGACGCCCGCGCACCCTGGTCCTGTCCTGGCTCCGTCCCCGACGGTCGGGGCGACACCGTGCTCCACGAAGGCAGGCGAGACATGAGCGCACACCACGCACACCACGCACACCACGGTGACGACATCGACTGGGAGGGCATGGTCACGCACCTGGAACGCAAGGCGGAGGTGAACGGGCCCTACCTGCGCGCGGCGGCCGACTGGCTGTACGACCTCCTCGGCGCCGACGACTGCGCCGCCACCGTGGGCCGCGTCCTGGACGTGGGCAGCGGACCCGGCGCCATCACGTGCCTGCTGGCACGACGCTTCCCCTCGGCCCGCGTGGTCGCGGTCGACCAGTCGGAGCCGCTACTGGAGCACACGCTCTCACGCGCCGGGAGGGAGGGCCTCGACGGGCGGGTGGAGACCCTGCGGGCGGACCTGCCGGACGACCTGGGGGCGCTGGGCGCCGCGGACCTGATCTGGTCCAGTCAGGCCGTCCACCACCTCGGCGACCAGCAGGGGGCACTGGACGGGCTCGCCGCGGCGCTGCGCCCCGGCGGGCTGCTCGCGATCGCCGAGACCGGTCTGCCGCCGCGCTTCCTGCCCCGCGACATCGGCATCGGGCGTCCCGGGCTCCAGGCGCGCCTGGACGTGCTGTGGGAGGAGTTCTTCGCGGACATGCGCGAGGGGCTGCCGGGGTCGACGGCGGTCGTGGAGGACTGGCCCGCCATGCTCGCGCGGGCCGGTCTGGTCCCTTCGGGGAGCAGGACGTTCCTCACCGACCACCAGGCGCCGTTGGACAGCCGGGTGCGGGAGTACCTGCGACTCCACCTGACGCACGTGCTCAGCGCGCTCGGCGGGGGGCTCGACGCCGAGGACCGCGCCACGCTGGAGCGCCTGGTGGACCCGGACGTGCCCACCGGGGTGCTGTGGCGCCCGGACGCGTTCTACCTCTCGGCCACCACGGTGCACACCGCGCGCGCGTGCACCGAGGACGGCTGACCCGGGCCCGGAGACGGTGGGAGCACACCGCGCTCCCGCCCCTCACTCCAGCTCCCCGCCCCTCACTCCTACTCTCACTCCTCGCTCCCGCTCCCCGCTCCTACTCCCACTCCTCACTCCCGCTCCTAGTTCCTCGCCTTCCAGTCGATGAGGACCACGGGCTCGTCGCCGAGCACCCGCGCGTCGTGGCCGGGCGGGACGCACGCGATCTGGCCGGCCTCGAACGTGGTCTCGGCGCCGTCCCGTGTCCGGCAGAGCAGCGAACCGGAGACGACGTAGCCGCAGTGGTCCAGCATGCACAGGTCGGTGCCCGCGAGCGGGCCGACGTGCTCCGACCAGTGCCAGCCCGGTTCGAGGGTGAGCCGCATGATGTCCGTCCCGCCGACGTGCACGATGTCGACGCGGCTCAGCTCCATCTCCTCGCTCTCGGCCGGTGCGGCGAAGTCGCCCACCTCGGCCCGCGTCGCGTGCTCCTCGTCGAAGGCCTGCACGGTGGCCTGGTGGACGATGCGGCCGTCCCTCAGGTCCAGCATCGTCATGCTCATGACCTTGCTGCCGTCGGGGTAGGAGCACCGCTCGGTGTAGGCGGCGTGGTCGCCCTCGACGACGCACTGGAGCACCTCGTGGGTCATGTCCCTGGCGAACAGCTCCCGCATGCTGGCCGCGATGGCCTCCCGGCCGTGCAGGACGGTCGGGGCGCTGGGCGGGGTGTGCCGGTCGAACATCTCCAGCTCCGCGTCGTCGGAGAACTGCGCGAGGAACGTGTCGGCGTCGCGCGTCTCCACGGCCCGCTTGAGCAGGTCGGCGTCGAAGGGGCGGGCGGTTTCGGCTGCGGCGGACATGATCCGCCTCCTTCCGGACGCGGGCGTGTGCGCTTCCACTTCCAGCGTGCGCCCGACGCCGGTACCGGTTCACCCAAGGGACGGTCAGGTGACGGTCAGCGGAGGCCCGGCGCACGGGGCGGCCGGGAAATGGTCCAAGTCCTTCCCTTTTTCGACGGCGTTTCCACGGCGTGGCGGAGCAGTTTCGCCGCGATGACGCGTTCCCGGGCGCGGTTCCGGGCGCCTTCCCGGACGCGGTTCCGGGCGCGGTTCCGCGCCGCAGGATTTCCCGCGTTCCGGTCCGGTGATCTCCCAGGCCGGAGTTCTCCTCATCCGTGTGGCCGGTTTCGGTCAAATCGCACGGTATAAGTATCCGGCGCTCGGACTTTCCGGACGGAAGGGCGAACGGGGCCTTCGGATTCGGTCCGTCCGGGTAGCGGCGACGGATCTCCGGTCGGGTACGGTGGTCGTCGTCGAGATCCGTTTCCCGTTCGGTTTTTCGCACATCTGCTGATCTCCGGGTGGGGTCCCGTGGCGTTTACCCGTTCGTTCTGGCCAAGGGGCTTCGCCGGCCATTTCGGAAGGGACGTGGGCATGGGGACGAAACAGAAGTTCGACGGCCTGAGTGAAGACTACGACCGGTATAGGCCCCGGTATCCGAAGGAATTCTTCAGGACCATCGCGGCCGAGCTCTCGGCCTTTCCCGAGACGACCGTCGTCGACGCGGGCGCGGGCACCGGAATCGCACTGGAGGGACTGCGCCCCGTGCTGGGGGAGGCCGCCCGCTACCTGGCCGTCGACGTGTCCGAGGACATGGTGGACCGCGGCCGGGAGAAGTTCCCGGACGTGCGGTGGACGGTCGGCGCCGCCGAGCCGTTCGTCGAGGGGCTCGACGCGCCCGTCCAGCTCGTCGTGGCCGCGCAGGCCTACCAGTGGATGGACCGACCCCGGTTCGTCGCGGCCTGCGTGCGGGCGTTGGCGCCGGGCGGCCTGCTCGCGGTCATGCAGAACAACCGCGACTACACCCTCAGCGCGTTCCTCGACGCCTACGAGGACCTGCTGGAACGGCACAGCCCCGGCTACACCCGCCGGTACCGCGACTTCGACATCGCCGGTGAGCTCGCCGCGGGCTTCGACCCCACGGGCGGCCACGTCGGCGTCTTCGTCCTCACCTGGCGCGACCGCGTGGACGTCGCCGACTTCGTGCACATGGCCGCGTCCTCGACCCGGGTGCGACGGGCGATCGACCACGAGGGCGCGGGGTTCCTCGACCGGGTGCGCGAACTGTGCGGGGCCCACGCACACGACGGACGTCTGGAGATCGCCTACCGCTCCGAACTCTTCCTGGGCAACCGCGGCTAGGCAGCTCCGTTGGGCCGTTGGGCCGTTGGGCCGTTGCTCCGTTGGGCCGTTGCTCCGTTGGGCCGTTGCTCCGCTGGGCCGTTGCTCCGTTGGGCCGCTTCGCGGCTACGGGGACGGACGAACCCACGAAGTGGCGCTGGCCTCGCACATCCCATTTGATGATCCGCACAAGATCGCAGATGCGATCCTGTCTCCCGTGGAAGGGTCGCTGAAGCCAGTGCTATGTTCTCCCCATGCCCACGTACCGGATCAGTGACGCCGCGGAGCTCCTCGGCGTCAGTGCCGACACCGTCCGGCGCATGGTCGACTCCGGTCGGCTCCCCGCCACGCGCGACGAGTCGGGCCGACGCCTGCTCGACGGCGCCGCACTCGCCCAGCACCTGCGCGCCGTCCCCGAGGACGACCCCGCCCGCGCGTTCTCCTCCGCGCGCAACCGCTTCCGCGGACTGGTCACCAGCGTCACCCGCGACGGCGTCATGGCCAGTGTGGAGATCCAGGCCGGACCCCACCGCGTGGTCTCCCTGATGAGCCGCGAGGCCGCCGACGAACTCGGTCTCCAGGTCGGCGGCCTGGCCACGGCGATCGTCAAGTCCACCAACGTCGTCGTCGAGACCGGCGGAGGCCGCCATGCCTGAGACCCCCGTCCCCCGGCGCCCCCGCGGCGCCGCCCTCCGCTGGGCCGTCCCCCTCATGGCCGGGGCCCTCGCCCTGACCGCCTGCTCCCCGGCCGAGGACACCGGCCAGGCCGCCTCGGGCGCCGACGCGGAGCAGGCGGCCTCCGGCACCCTGACCGTCCTGGCGGCCGCCTCCCTCACCGACGTCTTCACCGACCTCGCCGAGGAGTTCGAGGCCCGCAACCCCGACGCCGACGTCGAGCTGAGCTTCGCGGGCAGCAGCGCCCTGGCCGCCCAGATCAACTCCGGCGCCCCCGCCGACGTCTTCGCCGCCGCCGACACCGACACCATGGCCCTGGTCGTCGACGGATCGGGGCTGGACACCGCCTGGGCCGCCGACCACGGCGACCACGGCGAGGACGGCGCGATCTTCGCCACCAACACGCTGCGCATCGCCGTGCCCCCGGGCAACCCCGCCGGGGTCGGGGGCCTGGCCGACCTCGCCGACGGCTCCGTGACCACCGCCCTGTGCGCGCCGGAGGTCCCGTGCGGCGCGGCCACCGCCGCCGTCACCGACCAGGCGGGCGTCGAGATCGCGGCGGTCACCCTGGAGGAGGACGTCCGCGCCGTCCTGACCAAGGTCGAACTCGGCGAGGTCGACGCCGGGCTGGTCTACGCCACGGACGTCGCCGCCGCCGGGGACGCCGTCGAGGGCGTCGACTTCCCCGAGTCCGCCTCCGCGGTCAACGCCTACCCCCTCGGTGTCCTGGCCGACGCCCCCGAGCCCGAGCTGGCCGCCGCCTGGGTCGACCTCGTCCTGTCCGACACCGGCGCCGACGTGCTCACCGCCGCCGGGTTCGGGGCGCCGTGACCACCCCCGCCCCCACCCCCGCCCGCGGGCGCGCGCTGCGCGCCCGCTCCGGGCGTGTGCCCTGGGTCCTCGTCGTCCCCGCCCTGCTCGGCGTCGCCTTCCTGGTCCTGCCCCTGGTCGGCCTGCTGGTCCGCGCCCCCTGGGCGACCATGGGCGAACGGATCACCGACCCGGCGGTGCTGTCCGCGCTGTGGCTGTCCCTGTCCACCGCGACCGTCGCCACGGCCGTCTGCCTGGTCCTGGGCGTGCCCCTGGCCTGGCTGCTGGCCCGCACCGAGTTCCCCGGGCGGCACCTGGTCCGCGCCCTGATCACCGTCCCCCTGGTCATCCCGCCGGTGGTCGGCGGTGTCGCGCTGCTCCTGGTCCTGGGACGCAACGGGCTGGTCGGCCGCCACCTCGACGCCTGGTTCGGCCTGACACTGCCGTTCACCACGGCCGCCGTCGTCATCGCCCAGGTGTTCGTGGCGATGCCCTTCCTGGTCGTGAGCGTGGAGGGCGCGCTGCGCGGGGCGGACCGCCGCTTCGAGGAGGCCGCCGCCACCCTCGGCGCCAGCCGCACCACCGTCTTCGCCCGCGTCACCCTGCCCACGGTCCTGCCGGGCGTCGGCGCGGGCGCGGCCCTGTGCTGGGCCCGCGCCCTGGGCGAGTTCGGCGCCACCATCACCTTCGCCGGAAACTTCCCCGGCACCACCCAGACCATGCCCCTGGCCGTCTACATGGCCATGCAGCGCGACCCCGAGGCCGCCGTCGTGCTCAGCCTCGTCCTGCTGCTCGTCTCCCTGGCCGTCCTGGCCAGCCTGCGCGGGAGGTGGACATGACCACGACCGACGACCGGCACGCCCCGGCGGCCGGACCCGGGGCCGAGAGGCCCGCGCTCGACGCCCGCCTGCGCCTCACCCGGGGGGACTTCACCCTCGACGTCTCCCTGGAGGTCGCCCCGGGCGAGGTCCTGGCCCTGCTCGGCCCCAACGGCGCGGGCAAGTCCTCGGCCCTGCGCGCCCTGGCCGGGCTGGTCCCGCTCACCGACGGGCACGTGCGGATCGGCGGCCGGGACGAGACCACGACACCGGTCGAACGCCGCCCCATCGGCGTGGTCTTCCAGGACTACCTGCTCTTCCGCCACATGAGTGCCCTGGACAACGTCGCCTTCGGGCCGCGCTGCCAGGGCCTGTCCAAGGCGGCGGCGCGCGCACGGGCGGCCGTACTGCTGGAGGGCATGGACCTGGCCGCCCACGCGCGCTCCCGGCCGGGCCGGCTCTCGGGCGGTCAGGCCCAGCGGGTCGCGCTGGCCCGGGCGCTCGCGGTGCGCCCCCGGCTGCTGCTCCTGGACGAGCCGATGGCGGCCCTGGACGCCAGCACCCGCGTCGACGTGCGCGCGCGCCTTCGCCACCTGCTGGAGGGGTACGACGGCGCGGCGGTCCTGGTCACCCACGACCCGCTGGACGCGATGGTCCTGGCCGACCGCGTCGCCGTGGTCGAGTCGGGCCGGATCGTGCAGCAGGGGACCCCGGCCGAGGTGGCCCGGCGGCCCCGCACCCCGTACGTGGCGCGCCTGGTCGGGCTCAACCTCTTCCGGGGCGCCGCCGAGGGGACCGAGGTGACCGTGGAGCGGCCGGACGCGGCGGAGCCCCCGGCGGTCCACGTACACGAGCCGCACACCGGCGAGGTCCTGGTGGCCTTCCCGCCGAGGTCCGTCGCCCTGTACGCGGACCGACCGCACGGCAGCCCCCGCAACCTGTGGCGGCTCACCGTGGACGGGGTCGAGCGGTTCGGGGACCAGGTCCGGGTCCGCCTGACGGGGCCGATGCCGCTGGCGGCCGACATCAGCCCGGCCGCGCTGGCCGAGCTGGGACTGGTCCGCGGCACGGTCGTGTGGGCGGCCGTCAAGGCCGCCGAGGTGGAGTGCTATCCGGGGTGACCGCCGCGGGCCGCTCACCGGCGGGGACGCGGTGACGGAGGCCCCGACCAGGGCATACGCCCAGCGGGGAAATGCCCGAATCCGACCGAGGAAAACCCGCGGACCCTGGATATCTGACCCCCACCCGGGGGAGACTGAAAGCACCCGGTGATGACAGTCCTTCCCCCCGGCGGCTGAGGAGGGTGCCATGTCCTTGAGAGAGCATGAGCGAAGAATCCTCGCGGAGATCGAACGTCAGCTCAGCGAGGAGGCGCCGGATCTGGCCGGACGCCTGTCGGCGTTCGGGTCGGACGATCCCGACGCCCCGCTCGACCCCAGCCTGAGCGGGTGGCGGCCGTGGGTGGCGTGCGCCGTGATCGCGGCGGTCACCGCCGGGTTGTTGGTGCTGCTCTTCGTCCTCACCCCGAGCGCGCCGCCGCCCTCACCGCCCGAACCGGCCGAGACCAGCGAGCCCGCCGACACGCCGGTGGCTCCCGCCCCGGTCGGGATGGACCCGGCCGGGACGGCGCCGTGAGCCACGGCGTGCCGGAGACGCCGGTCAGAGCGCGTTGGTGAACCGCGCGGCGATCGGACCGGCCACGGACCCGCCGCCACCGCCGCCCTCGACCACCAGGGCGAAGGCGACGTCGCCCTGGTATCCGACCATCCACGCGTGGGTGGGCAGTTCCCCGTCCTCGTCCGCCGTGCCGAACTCGGCGCTGCCGGTCTTGCCGTACACCTCGCCCTGGAAACCGGCCTCGCTGGCCGTGCCGTCGGTGACGACCGCGCGCATCATCGGCCGGATCGCCTCGGCGTGGGGGACCGGGGTCGGCTCGGGCAGGCCGTCGCGGGCGGGTTCGGTCACCAGCACCGGGTGGCGCCAGGAGCCGTCGGCGATCGCGGCCGGAACGGTGGCCATGTGCAGCGGCGGGGACACGACCTGGCCCTGACCGATGCTCTGCGCCCCCAGCATGACGGAGCCGTCCGGGGTCGGGAAGCTGGGTTCGAGGGTGGGCACCCCGATGTCCAGCGGCGCGTTCATGCCGAACTGCTCCGCGCTGGCCGTCAGAGCCTCCGCTGACGAGCGCTCGATGATCTCGGCGACCAGGGCCGTGTTGCAGGAGGTCGCGAACGCCTCGGTCATCGTCTGCTCGCCGTAGCCGGCCCCGCCCGCGTTGACGAAGTCCCAGCCGCCCGGGTTGTACTCCTCCGGGCACTGCATCGCCGCGTCGGCGGTCAGACCGGAGTCGAGCAACGCGCTGTAGGAGATGATCTTGAACGAGGAGCCGGGCGGGTACTGGCCCTCGAAGGCCCGGTTGAAGCCGCCCGGGACGTTCACCACCGCCAGGATCTCGCCGGTCGAGGGGCGCACGGCGACCATGCCGGCGGGGTCCTCCGCGGTGAGGATCGCGGTGGCCGCCGCGTCCTGCACGGCCAGGTCGATGCTCGTGGTGACGTCCTGGCCGTCGCTGCCGTCGAGGGTCGCGAGCGTGTTCTCCTCGGTGGCCTCCAGCGAGTCGGGGTCCTCGGCCGCGGCCGCGTCGACCCGCAGGATGGTCGTGGCCGCCTGACCGGCCAGCCGCTCCTCGTAGGTCTGCTGGAGCCCCGAGACGCCGATGGTGTCGCCGACGCGGTAGGCCGGGCCGAGCCGCTCGACGTCCTCCGCGGTGGCCTCGCCCAGGGAGCCGACGAGCATCTGGAGCGAACCGGTCGCGTCGTCGAGCTGGGTGCCGTCGGCGGCCAGGACGTGCCCCCGCTCGCCCCAGACCGCGGTGCGGGCCAGGACCTGGCCCTCCCCGAGCTCGGGGTGGGCGACCTCGGGGGCGAACGCGATCCGCCACTCGCCGTCCTCGCGCAGGAGCGGGAGCTCGCCCTCCCACCCCCAGTCACTGGCGTTGGTCAGGCCGACGGTGACCTCGTAGGGCGCACTGCCGCCGCCTCCGTCGACGGTGGGTGCGCCGACCTCGACGGAGACCGACTCCAGGCCGAGTCCCTCGTCGATCGCGGTCATCACGGCGGCGGCGTCGCCCCCGGTGGTGACGGCGGCCAGACGCTCGTAGTCGCGCTCCTCCCAGGCGGTGGAGTACGCGGCGAGCGCCTCCTCCGGTTGGGGGCGGGTCAGCACGAACCAGGACACCCCGCCGCCGACCAGTGCCAGCACGACCACCGCGGCGATCACGCCGATGAGCAGGCCGCGACGGGAGCGCCGTCTCGGCGGTTCGGGGGAGGCGGGATCGCCGGGACCGTACGGCCCCTCGGGGCCCTCCGGGCCGCCGGGGCCGCCCGCACCGCCGTAGAGGTACTCGAATCCTTCGGCGCCCGGACCGCCCGGACCGCCCGGACCGCCCGCGGCCGACCCGGCCGGGTCCGGACGCTGGGGGGTGTGCGGACCGTGGGCCTGATCGGGCCGGTCCCAGCCGTCGCCGTGCGCGGACGCGGGGACCGGATAGGGCGTGTCGCCCTGGTGCCCGGGAACGTCCTGACGTGGGGGGACGTCCGGGCGGAACGGCTGCTCGCGGTGGGCCTGGGCGTCGTCCTCCGAGGCGCCCGTGTACGGCTGGGGGACCGGAGTGCCCCAGTCGTCGTGGAGGCCGTCCGGGATGCGGGGCGCCCCGGGGGCCTGGGGGGTGTCGGGGACCTGGGGAGCCTCGGGGAGCTGGGAGGCGGGTGGGGTCTCGGGGGGAGCCGCGGGTCCGGCGGGGCCGGGGGGCCCGGGCGCGGGGCCGCGGGGCTCCTCCGCCCGGCTCGGGATGCGATAGGGGTTCCCGGGCCGGGGGCCCTGGGATCGCGTGCCGTCCGCGTCGTCGGGCGAACCGGAGGAATCCGGCTGCCGGGGGGACCAATCATCCACGCCTGATCGTCCTTCGCTGCGTTCTGAGGGGACATACCACAATGCCCCACTCCCACCACGAGGCGGGAGCGGGGCACGAGGTTTGATGGTCGGTATGGCGGTCGCCTCTCGGCGCGGGGCACAACGGGGCTCCTGTCCGTACGGTCACCCACCCGGAGGGCGGGGCCGTACGCGGTATTCCGCGAAGGCAATAGTTGAGGCCCGGGGGACACTTGCTACCACACCGACCAACAGTGACTCTAACCCATGCGGCCCGCGCGTTGTTCCGGGACACGGCACCGAACCGCATGAGCGATCTCACGGTGAGAACCGGCCAGGAGTGGGAACACGAAGTGGCCGGTCCCGCAGAGGGGCGCGGGACCGGCCGGGACGCTCGCGCCCAGGACTACTCCTGGCGCGCGATGCTGGTCTGTTCCTCGCGGGAGAGCAGCTTGAGGCGCTTGCGGCCGCGCTCGGCGCCCAGCTCTTCCTCGCGGGCCTCGATCCGCTGCCACCCCTCCCAGGTGGTGTAGCGCACGCCGCGCTCCTCCAGCAGGGCCCGGAAGGCGATCGGGTCGGGCTCGCCGGCGGGGGTGAGGGACTCGCGGTCGGCCACCAGGTTGGTGACGGTCTCCAGCGCGTCACCCTTGGTGTGGCCGATCAGGCCCACGGGTCCGCGCTTGATCCAGCCGGTGGCGTACACGCCGTCGATCGGCTGCTCGTCCAGGTCCAGGACGCGGCCCTCGGCGTTGGGGACGACACCGCGGTCCTCGTCGAAGGGCAGGTCGGCCAGGGGCGAGCCCAGGTAGCCGATGGCGCGGTAGACCGCCTGGACCTCGTGCTCGACGAACTCGCCGGTGCCCCTGACGTTGCCGTCGCCGGTCAGCTCCATGCGCTCGGTGCGCAGGCCGCTCACGCGGTCCTCGCCGAGGATCTCCACCGGGCGGTGCAGGAAGTGCAGGTGCAGGCGGCGCTCGGCGCCCTTGGGGTCGCGGATCGCCCAGTTCTGGAGGACCTTGACGTTCGTCTTGACCTGGTTGGACTCCTCGCACGCCTGGAGGCTGCCCTCGTCCATGTCGAAGTCCTCGGCGTAGACGATGACCTCGACGCCGGGCTGCTTGTCCAGCTCGCGCAGCTCCATCGGGGTGGCCTTGCACTGCGCGATGCCGCGGCGCGCGAAGACGTGGACGTCGGTGATCCGCTTGGCGCGCAGACCGTCGTAGACGTTGTCGGTGATGTCGGTGTCGAGGAGGTCGTCGGCGCTCTTGGCCAGGATCCGGGCGACGTCGACGGCGACGTTGCCCGCGCCGAGCACGGCCACGCTGGTGCCCTCGACGTGCCAGGAGGGGGAGACGTCGGGGTGGGAGTCGTACCAGAAGACGAAGTCCGCCGCGCCGTGGCTGCCGGGCAGGTCCACGCCGGGGATGTCCAGCGGCCGGTCGCGGTCGCTGCCCGTCGCGAAGACGACGGCGTCGTAGTGGTGGCGCAGGTCCTCGAGCTTGAGGTCGACGCCGTACTCGACGTTGCCGTAGAAGGTGATCTCGGGCTTGTCCAGGATCTTGTGCAGCGCCCCCTGGATCTGCTTGATCCGGGGGTGGTCGGGGGCGACGCCGTAGCGGACCAGCCCGTAGGGGGAGGGCAGCTTGTCGAGGATGTCGATGCTGACGGACGTGCCGCACGCGGACAGGGTCTCGTCCTTGGTGAGCAGGTCCGCGGCGTAAATGCCCGCGGGCCCCGCACCCACGATTCCCACTCGCAGTGGTCGCGTCATCGCACAGCTCCAAGTCTTCGCGCCAAGGTCGGACGCCATTGGTTAGGCTTACCTAATCTAACCGGTGGTGGCACCGGGAAAACCTACTATAAAGGTAGGCAATTGCGCTCACCGCCCCGAGGGGGCGCTGGGCGCGCGTGCGGGGCCGCGCGTGCGGCATCCCAGGTGGGAGCCGGGTCGGCGGCCCCTCCGGCGTGCCCCGCAGGGGTCCCTCACCGGGGGTCAACACCCGGTCAAGGGCGGATCAGCCCGCGGCCGGGTGTGGGGAAAGTCACCGTCCGACGCTGGGGCGCCAGGCCGGACGGAGGCGACCGAGGTCAGCTCCGCCGGGGCAGTTCGGCCTTGACCGACGCGGCGAACCGGGGCACCTGTTCCTGGCCGGACAGCTTGGCGATCGCGGCCATGATGGCGTCCGTGGCCGCGCGGCGCGCCTTGGCCCTGTGCGCCTGGCCCTCCCACGCGGACAGGTCCACCGACTCCCCGAACCGCACCCCGACGCGGTTGAACGAGGGGATCCGCCGCCCGCCGGGCAGGATGCGCTCGGTCCCGGCCAGCGCGACCGGAACCACGGGGGCGCCCGTGGTCAGGGCGAGCCAGGCCAGTCCGGTCTGGCCCCGGTAGAGGCGGCCGTCGGGGGAGCGCGTGCCCTCGGGGAAGATCCCGAACACCTCGCCGCCGCGCAGCACGTCCAGGCTGTTGTCCATGGCCTCCTGGGCGCTCTGGCCCGGGCGGCGGTCGACCGAGAGCTGCCCGATGGCGCGCAGCGCGCGGGTGAGGGCCCGCTTGGGCAGGGTTCCCTCGTCGAAGAGCTCCTGCTTGGCGATGAACCGCACCGGCCGCGGACAGGCCACCCCGATGAAGAGCGGGTCGATCAGGGCGAGGTGGTTGGCGGCCAGGATCACCGGTCCCCGCGCGGGGACGTGGTGGACGCCCTCCACGCGCTGCGGCCAGACCAGGCGTGTCGCGGGCGCGAGGACGACCTTGGCGGCTCCGTACAGTGACACGATGAGGTCGCCCCTTCTCCATGGTTGCCGGGTGGTGCGGGGGCCGAGGGCGCCACGGTCCACCGCCGTGTTGCCTCCGAGCCTATCGGGGTCCGGGGGCGGGTGGTGTGTCCCGGTCCAGCGCCCTCGTCCCGCCTTTTTCCTCGTTCGTCCCTCTGCCGTGACGTGCGCCACACGCGCTAGGCTCTTGGTCTAGACCTCTGGCGAGGGCCCGGAGGTCGCGCCGACGCTGAGCGAGGAAACAGCCATGCGGAAACTGGTCGACGTCAGCCACCAGATCACCGACGGGATGACCACCTGTCGTGGCCTGCCGGAGCCGGTCGTGGAGGAGGGGAGCGCCTCCTGGGGCGCCGAGTCCGGTCACGAGGCCAGCAGCGGTCGGGTCACCATGGTCGGCGCCACCGGCACGTACGTGGAGATGCCCTCCCACCGGTACCGGGACGGAGCCGACCTGGCCGACCTCGACCTGGAGCGGGTCGCCGACCTGCCGGGCGTGGTCGTCACCCCCGCCTCCGGTCGTGCGATCGGCCCGGACGCCTTCTCCGGCGTCGACGTGCGCGGCCGGGCCGTGCTCGTGCGCACCGGCTGGGACCGGCACTGGCGCACCGACGCCTACGGGAGCTCCGACCACCCCCACCTGACGGAGGACGCGGCCAAGGTCCTCGTCGACGGCGGCGCCGCCCTGGTCGGCATCGACGGGATCGGCGTGGACGACACCTCGCCCGCCGCCGAGGGCGCCCGCCCCGCGCTCGCCGTCCTGTTGGCGGCGGGCATCCCGGTCGTGTCCCACCTGTGCCTGCTCGACCAGCTGCCCGAGGAGGGGTTCGCCTTCCACGCCGTGCCCGCGAAGGTGCGCGGGATGGCCGCCTTCCCGGTGCGCGCCTTCGCCGTGCTCCGCTGACCGCTGCCCGGTCGGCTCGCGGAACCGCCCCTGGACGCCGGTCTCCTCCCCGGGAACGGGGATCCCTCAGAGGTCGGCGTCCACGTCCTTCTGGGCGCGCCGCCTCTCCCTCTGGGCACGCCGTTCGGCCTCCTGCTGGGCCGCGCGCTCGTCCTGGGCGACCGCGTTGGTCATCGCGTTGGACAGCGCCCGCAGCTCCATGTTGATCCGCGGGTAGGCGGGCAGCCTCGGCAGCGCGCCCAGACGCGGTGTGCGTCGCTCGTCCATCGAGGCGACCAGCTCCTTGAAGGCCAGGTCCACCCGTTGCAGCGTGATGATGCCCACCGGCGTGGGGTGCTCCAGAGCCAGCGCGGACAGCGCCAGGTACCCGGTGCGCTGCGTGGCCACCACCACCGGCCACAGCGGGCGGGTGGAGGCGGCGCGGGGCACGTCGCCGATCGCGCTCTCGTAGACGCCGCGCAGGTTGACCAGGGCGGCGCGCATGTCGCGGCGCAGCTGGTAGCGGCGTTCCGGGCCGAGCGGCAGGTCCTGGTCGAGCACCGCCACCACGCACTGGCGGGCCGTGTCCAGGACGCCGCTGATCGCCTGCGGCAGCCGGGTCGCCGACGCGCCCCGCCACAGCAGCAGCGCCCCGGCCAGCCCGAACACCGAGCCGATCACGGTGTCGATGATGCGCGACTCCGCCAGCGCCGTGATCGGGTGCGGGGAGGCGGTGTAGGACAGCAGCAGGGCCATCGGGGTGAGCGCCACCGACGCGTAGAAGAAGCTGCGCCCCACGACCAGCTGCGTCAGACCCTGGAAGGTTCCGGCCAGGACCACGACCGTGGGGAGCGGCAGGTCGAGTGTGAGCAGGAACGCGCCGACGACCACGCCGATCAGGGTGCCCAGCGAGCGCTGCACCGCCCGGTTGGTGGTCAGGACGACGTTGCCGCCCTGCAGGACGGCGGTCGCGGTGATCGCCACCCAGTAGTAGTGGTCCAGACCGATCCACAGTCCGAACATGCCGCCCAGGGTCACCGTGATCCACATGCGCAGCGCGGTCGGCCGGATCAGGGACTCGGCGCTCAGGCTGGAGCGCAGCGCGCCCCACAGTGCCGGGTAGCGCTGGTCGTCCAAGGCGCGGGCGCGTTCGTCCTCCTCGTCGTGGCCGGGCCGGTGCGCGGACTGGGCCGTCCTGGCCAGCAGCCCGTACAGCCGGGCCTCCAGGGAGCGGGGGCGCATGCCGCGCCGCAGGTCGTCCAGGTCGGTGGGGTCGGGCGACAGATCCGCGTCGGCGATCGCGGGCACCAGCCGGTCGGCGAACGCGGCGGCGCCCTCAGGCAGGGGCGTGGTCCGCGCCATGCACACCTGGGTGGTGGCCAGGTGGATGTCGGACACCCAGCGCAGGAGTGAGCGCAGCCGGGCAGCCTCGGGGGTGGCGCGGTAGCCGCGGGTCTGCGCGAGCAGGACGATCCGCCAGGCCTCGGCGACCGCCACCGACGCGCGGTGCTGGGCGTGGTCGAGTTCGGGGGTCCCGACCGCGCGCAGCAGCGCGGCGAGCTCCCGGTAGGCCTCCGCGACCGCGCGGTACTCGGGGTGCCGGGCGCGGACGGGCGCGCCCGACATCGACACCGCCCAGCCGATCGCCGCGCCCATCGCCGCCACGCCGGCGTGCAGCGGCACGTCGGACAGCCCGCCGGGGGCGATCGTGGAGATCGCGCAGACCAGGACGAAGAAGAGCGGTCCGGGCTTGTCCACCCGCCAGGCGGCGCAGACCCAGGTGGCGAGCCCGGCGATGAGCCCGATCACCGCGACCGACGCCCACACCGACAGCGCCGAGGCCAGCGATCCGAGGGTCACGCTGGCGACGAACCCCAGCCCGACCAGGGCCAGGGCGGCCGACCGGTAGACGTAGGGGGTCTTCTTCTCGTAGAGGACCGTCATGGAGCCCAGGGCCGCCAGGGTGCCGATCTCGGGGCCCAGCAGCCACGCGGCCAGCCCGAAGGACGTGGCCATCGCGACCGCCGCCTGCACGGCGGTGGTCCAGGCCCACGTGCCCGACTCCAGGCCGAACACCGCCTTGAGGTCGACCCTGGGCCGGGGGCGCTCCGCCACGCGGGCGCGCTCGGGTCCCTGACCGGGTGGCCCGCCCAGGTGCATCGGGCCGGTGTCGCCGGTCGTTCCCAGATCTCGCACGACTTCCATCCTAGAACGGGACAAAGGGGAGATTTGTGGCTATTGGTGGGTGTCGGCGGCGCGTGTGTCCGAACCGGCCAGTGCCGGATCGGCCCCGTCGCCGTCCCGGAGCGCGGCCTCGGCGCGCTCGGCGCGTTCCTCCGCGCGGGCGCGTGCCTCCTCGGCGACGGCCAGACGGGCGGCCGCGGCCGTGCGGGACTCGCCGAGCGTGATCTCGGCGTTGCGGCGCTGGGTCTCCAGCTCGGCGGCCAGGCGGGCGCGTTCGGCGTCGGCGCGCTCCAGCTCGGCGGTCAGCCGCGCGCGCTCGGCGTCGGCAGCGGCGCGGTCGGCCTCGCGCCGCTCGTGGGCGCGCTCCACCTCGGTGTCGAAGCGGGCGCGTTCGGCGGTCAGCGCCTCCGCCGCCTCGCGGGCCCGCGCCTCGGCGCCCTCGGCCCGGGCGGTGGCCCGTTCCGCGGCCACGGTGGCCTCGTCGCGCAGCCGGGCGTACTCGACCGCCTCCGCCCTGAGCTGCTCGGCCTCGGCGTGCGCGTGCTGGAGGCGGCGCGCGGCCTCGGCGCGGGCGTGCTCCAGCTCGCCCCGGACCCGCTCCACCTCCCGCCGGGCGCGCGCGTCGGCCTCGGCGACCCGGCGGTGCGCGGCGGCCAGACCGGCGTTGGCCTCGGCGACGGCGGCGTCGCGATCGGCCCTCGCCAGCGCGGCCTCGTCCCGGAGGAGGTCGCGCTCGGACTCGGCCGCGTCCCTGCGCTCCAGCGCCTCCTCGGCGATGCGCTCGGCGGCCTGGGTGGCGGCCACCGCCGACGCCGCCGCGTCCTCGGCCACGCGCCGGGCCGACTCGGCCTCGCGGCGCCGGTTCTCGGCCTCCAACCGGGCGGCGTCGGCCTCGGCCGCGCGCCGGGCGCCCGCGAGCCGGGCCGCCTCGACCTGGGCCTCGGCCTCGGCGGGGTCGGTCATGGTGCGGAAGGCCTCGGCCGCCGAGCGCAGGGTCTCGGCCATCTGCTCGCTCTGCACGGAGAAACGGGTGAGGAGGTCGTCCGCGCGCAGCCGGGCGGCGGTCACCGGTTCGGCGGGGGCGGCGGGGGCGTCGCCCGCGGCGAGCACGGCCTCCTCCTCGCGGCGTTCCGACTCCTGCGCCAGGCGCTGCCGTTCGCGCCAGGCGCGCCACCGGGTGTGCTCGGGCAGGTCGCAGTACTCGGGCGGGCGGCCGGGGGAGGAGCCGCGGGGCACGGGCCGGTCACAGCCGGGGAAGTTGCACGTGTTGGAGTCGGAGGTGGCCACGGGGGTGAGCGTAGCGGTTCGCCGCGCCCCGCGCCGGGCGTGTCGGGGCGGGCGTGCGCCCGCCCCCGTGCCGGGGGACCGCACGGGGGCGGGACGGGGCCACCGGTCCGTGCCTCAGTCGTGCGCGCCGAACCCGTCGACGCGGCAGACCATCGTGGTCACGAACGGCCGGAAGCCCTCCTGCTCCAGGAAGCGGATGTCCTCGGAGCTGGTCGCCAGCGCGGAGAACTCGATGTCGCGCACGCCCATCGCGGAGAGCTGACGGCGCATCTCCTCCAGGAGCTTGGAGCCGACGCCGCTGCCGGCGTACTCCGGGTCGATGGCGAAGGTCTGCACGACCGCGACGCGTTCGCCCCGGTCCCAGCTGCCCTGGGCGTTCTCGCGGATGGTCACCATCGCGTACCCGGCGGGGTCGTCGCCGCTCTCGGCGAGGATCGCCATGGTGTCGGGGTCGGCGAGCCAGGAGACGTACTGGGCGCGGCGGCGGCGCCACGACTCGTCCAGGCTCACGGCGCTGATGATGTCCGCGAGATGCGGGGCCGTCACCGTGTGCTGCTGGTGGAGGGCGCCCCACAGGTCCACGAGCTCGTCCACCTCATGAGCGCCCAGGTAGCGAAAGCTGAGGACGCCGACGTCAGACGGCCGAGGTTTGGTCATCAGCGAAGTTTGCATGTTCTTTCCACCCGTTCCACCAGCATTGGGTGCTGATCCCCTGGGGCGCGTGTCCCAACGGCCCGTGGTTGAACTGTGCGTCTGACTGTACGTGCCGGTACTGACCGGGACATCGCCGACACGAGGAAAGACGGTCACGAGATCACCATAAGGAAAGAAGTTCTGAATTTCTTTGATCGATCACGGCGGTGCGCCACGTGGTCGCCCCTGGACGGTGTGCAGCGAATCACGTGGCGAACTCGGGCAACATGTCGGAAACCTCCGCGAAACACGGCCGTCCTGCCATAAATTGGGACACATGATCGACGTTCGGCGGTTGCAGCTCCTCCAGGCCCTCGATCGCCACCGCACGGTGGCGGCCACGGCGGAGGCGCTCAACGTCACACCGTCGGCGGTCTCCCAACAGCTCGCCGCCCTGGCTCGGGAAGCCGGGGTTCCCCTCGTCGAACGCTCGGGCCGCCGATTCCTGCTCACCGGTGCCGCGCGGGTCCTGCTGGAGCGCGCCCCCGCCATCTTCGCGGAGATGGAGCGCGCCACCTCCGACCTCGCCGAGTACGTCGCGGGCGACCGCGGCGTCGTGCGCGTGGGCTCCTTCGCCACCGGTATCAGCGACCTCGTCGCCCCGGCCCTGGCCCGGCTGCGGGTCAGCCACCCCGGCTGGTCCTTCGAGGTGGTCCAGGCCGAGCCCGAGGAGTGCACCGAGATGGTGCGCTCGGGCCGCCTCGACATCGCCGTCACCATGTCCTCGGAGGACCTGCCCTCGACCGGCGACCCGGAGTTCCGCACCGACCCCGTCATGGTCGAGCTGTTCGACGCGATCCTGCCCTACCAGCACCCGCTGGCCACCCGCACCAGCCTCCACCTGGCCGAGGACCTCGCCGACCAGGACTGGATCATGTCCGCTCCGGGCAGTGCCTGGCACTCGTGCGTGGCCGCCGCCTGCAACCGGGTGGGCTTCCAGCCCCGCGTGGTGCACGCCGTCGACGACTTCAGCGCCGTGTTCGGCATGGTGCAGGCCGGACTGGGCGTGACCCTCATGCCGCGCCTGGCCTGGACCGGGCTGAGCACCCCGCACATCGTCGTGCGCGGGGTGCGCGAGACCGCCCGGCGCCACGTCGTGGCCCTGTCCAGGGCCGGGGCCAACCCCGAACCCCTGCTCACCGCCGTCCGCGAGGCCGCCAGCAAGGTGCCCGTGCCCTCGGTGGGGCCGTTCGCGGTCGCCGGGTAGGGTCGGGCGCCGTATCGCCGCGCCGCTTCACGTCTCCGGGAGCGGCGGAACCTCGTCGAGGACGTCCCGGGCGGCCTCGTGCAGGTACCGCGCCACCACCCGGATCGGTCGCCAGGCCCACCCGCCGGTGCGCCCGGCCAGGAAGATCCGGCGCACGCCGCCCAGCTCCCCGAGGGGCGCGTGGGTCACACCGCGCCGGGTCGACACCGACAGCCGTGACATCACCCCCACCGCCACCCCGGAGGCGACCAGCTCCTCGCACAGCTCCAGGTTCTCGATCCGGTGCGTGATCCGCGGCGTGAACCCGGCGTCGGCGCACATCCGCTGGACCAGGGCCTCCTCGTCCCCCCGGTACGGGCTGGCGAACCACGACGCCCCGGCGAACTCGCGCAGCCGCCGCCGCGTCAGCGTCCGGCTGTCGCCCCGGTCCGAGGGCTGGGACAGCAGCAGCCCCTCCGTCCCGATCGGCCGCACCGTCAGCGTCCCCGGAAATTCCCGGGGCAGCAGGCTGTACTGGTAGACGACCCCCAGATCCGCCTGGCCGTCCTGGAGGAGCGCCAGCGCCTGCTCCGACTCGTACTCGGTCAGGCGGACCTCGATGCCCGGGTGGTCGTCGCGAAGACGGCGCAGCGCGGGCAGCACCACCGGCGCGGCACTGGTGTACATGACCAGGTGAACGCGGCCGGCGGGGGCGCCCTCACCCTCGAACTCCGCCTGGGCGGCCTCCACGCGGGCCAGGATCCCCACGGCGTGCTCCGCCAGCCGCCGACCGGCCGGGGTCAGCCGCACCCGGCGTCCGTCCGGGACGAGCAGCGGTACGCGGGTCTCCCGTTCCAGGACGGCGAGGTGCTTGGAGACCGCCGAGGTGCTCATGCCCGTGACCTCGGACACAGCCGCCATGGTGCCCAGGCGCTCCAGTTCGACCAGCAGACGCAGCCGGGTGAAGTCCATCTACCAAAACTACATGGTCCGTCAACCACTGGTTCGTGGACAGAAACGGACGAGATCGATCCAATGGTCGGGTGATCCCCTCATCCATCTCCTCGCTCCGCCGTGCCGACGTCCGGGTCCCGGCCCCGTTCCTGCTGCTCATCGGCATGTTCACCCTGCACACCGGCAGCGCGCTGGCCGTCACCGCCTTCGACCAGGCCTCCCCCGCCACCGTCACCTGGCTCCGGCTCACCTGGGCGGCGCTGCTGCTGCTCGCCCTCGGCGGTCGCTCGCTGTGGCGGGCCGTGCGCGAGGCGACGTGGCGCGAACGCGGCTCCGTGGTGATCCTGGGCACAGCGAGCGCGGGGATGATGCTGTTCTACTCCGAGGCCACCGCCCGGATCGAACTCGGCACCGCGACCTCCATCGAGTTCCTCGGCGCCCTCGTGGTGGCCGTGGCCGCCATGCGCCGCCGCCGCGAACTCGTGTGGATCGCCGCCGCCGGAGTCGGCGTGGTCTGCCTCACCCGCCCCTGGCAGAGCGACCTGGACGTGCTCGGCCTCGGCCTGGCCCTGGCGGGCGCGGTCTGCGTCGCCGCCTACATCGTGCTCACCCAGCGGGTCGGCGCGGGCTTCGGCGCCGTCCACGGCCTGGCCCTGGCGATGACCGTCGCCGCGCTGGTCAGCGCCCCCCTGGGCGCCCCCGCCGCGATCGCCTCCCCCGACCTCGACCTCATCCTGCTCACCCTGGGCATCGCGCTCCTGTTCCCGCTCGTGCCGTTCCTGCTGGAGATGGTGGCACTCCAGCGCATGAGCCGCACCGCCTACAGCACCTTCGCCAGCCTCGAACCCGCGGTCAGTCTCGTCATGGGACTGCTCATCATCGGCCAGGCCCCCGCGGCGGTGCAGGTCGCGGGTATGGTCCTGGTGGTGGTGGCCGGTGTGGGCGCCTCCCGGGGCGACGGCGGGGGACGAGCGGCCCCATCCCCGGAACCAGACACGCGTCACTCGTGTCACGACGGCTCCGCGGCACGAAACGACGCCACGATGCACTAATTTGGTCCGATCATGGCCGCGACATCTGATCTCGAACTCCTGCGTGCCCACGAACCGGTGCTCATGTGCACCAAGGGGGAGCTCTTCTTCCCCACCCGCGTGGACAGCTACGTACGCAACTGCAGCCTCTGGATCGAGGAGCCGGGCGGACGCGAACGCGTCCTGGTCCCGGCCGGGGAGCTGACCCTCGAACGCCTCGGCCAGGCGGAGGAGGAGTGGCCCGGCCGCCACAAGCACCTGCGGTTCGTCCAGGAGGAGTCGATCCGCGAGGAGGCGCGCCGGTTCCGCGGCATCGCCCGCACCGTCATCCCCAAGAGCGGGCGACTGGCCGCCGTCGGCGTCCTCGGCCGCATCCTCGACATCCTCATGAAGTTCTCCCTGCTCATCCGGGGCGCCGTCCCCGGCGGGGTGACCTTCGCGGCCGTGACCCGCTACCGCGAACGCGTCGACGACGGCGGCGCCACCTACTACGGGCGCGTCATCCGCGAGGGCGGCTACGTCATCCTCCAGTACTGGTTCTTCTACGCGATGAACGACTGGCGGACCATCTACGGCGGCGTCAACGACCACGAGGCCGACTGGGAGCGCGTCACCGTCTACCTGGCGGAGAACCCCGACGGCACCTGCCGTCCGGCCTGGGTGGGCGCCTCCTCGCACGAGTACCAGGGCGACGACCTGCGCCGCAGCTGGGACGACCCCGACCTGCACCGGGTCGGCGACCACCCCGTGGTCTACGTCGGCGCCGGATCGCACTCGCACCAGATGCTGCCCGGCGACTACCTCATCCAGGTCGACCCCGCCGTCCTGCGCGGGGCCGTGCGCGCCTACCGGAACGTCACCCGCCTCCTCTTCCGCGCCGACAGCGCGATCAACCGCCACGGCATCGGCGTCCCCTTCGTCGACTACGCCCGCGGCGACGGCATGCGCGTGGGACCCGGCGGCGACCGCGAGTGGAACCCCGTCCTCATCGACGACGACACCCCCTGGATCCGGGGCTTCCGCGGCCTGTGGGGACGCGACACCGGCGACTTCTTCGACGGGGAACGGGCCCCCAGCGGCCCCCGCTACGAACGCGACGGGACCATCCGCCGCTCCTGGGCCGACGCGCTGTCGTGGGTCGGCCTGCACAAGGTCGCCCCCACCGAGACCGCCGCCCGCGCCGAACTGCGCAGCCACGTGGACACCCTGGACGCGCGGCTGCGCGAACTCGACGCCGACATCGTCGCCCGCCGCGACCGCCTGCGCCAGCTCGACTCGGCGCGCATGGTCCTGCACCGCCAGGCCAGCTCCCGCCCGCTCGCCCGCGAGCACGCCGAGCGCATGGAGACCCTGGAGAAGGAGCTCGCGGAGCGCTACGAGGAGCGCGTCCTGACCGCCGACGAGCGCGACACCCACCTGCGCGCCCTGGCCGACGACACCCCGCTCGTGCCCGAGCCCACCGGCCACCTCAAGGCCCCGCACCTGCCCTACTCCTCGGGCAAGCAGCGCAGCACCCGCTTCCTCCACCTGTGGGTCGCCCTGAGCACCCCGCTGCTGCTGATCTCCCTCGGACTGACCCTGTTCCTGCTCACCGGTCAGGTCACGCTGTACGCCATGCTCGGCGTCGTGGTGGGCTTCGCCGCCGTCGACGCCCTGGCCCGCCGCAAGTTCCTCCAGTTCCTCACCGGGCTGGCGATCCTCGCGGTCGTGGTCGGGGTCGTCGTGGGCGTGGTGGCCGCCTTCATCGCCGACTGGCGGATCGCCCTCGCCGTCCCCATGGCCGTGGTCGTCGTGGTCCTGCTCGTGGTCAACGTGCGCGACCTGCTCCGCCGCTGACCCCCCGCCGGGGCGCGCCCCGGCGGGGAGGGGAGACCGGGGGAGAATGGAACCATGACCGACCCGCTCTTCGGCGCCCCGCCGGTGACCGTCGCCCCCGGCGCCGTCCACCTGCCCGGCTGGCTGTCGCCCGAGGACCAGGTCGACCTGGTCCGGCGCTGCCGCCGGTGGGCGCGCGCCGGGATGGTCCAGCACGCCATGCCGCGCGGCGGCGTCATGAGCGTGCGCATGCTCAGCCTGGGCTGGTACTGGGAGCCGTACCGCTACTCCCGCACCCTGCCCGACGGGACCCCCGTCCCGCCCTTCCCCGGCCTCTTGGGCACGCTCGCCGAGCGCGCCGTCGCGGACGCCCTCGGCGCGCCGCCCCCACCCGACGCCGCCCCCTACGACGTCGCCCTCGTCAACTTCTACGGCGCCCACGCCCGCATGGGCATGCACCAGGACCGCGACGAGCGCTCCGACGCACCCGTGGTCTCCCTCAGCCTCGGCGACGCGTGCGTGTTCCGCTTCGGCAACACCGAGACGCGCACCAGGCCCTACACTGACGTGGAGCTGGGCAGCGGCGACCTGTTCGTGTTCGGTGGCCCGTCCCGCATGGCCTACCACGGCGTCCCGCGCACCCGCCCCGGCACCGCGCCGCCCGCGTTGGGCCTGGAGGGGCGGCTCAACATCACCGTCCGCGCCTCCGGCCTGGCCCCCTGACCCCCCGGACATCGTGACGAGAGGCCGACCGGTGCACGACGACGAGACCGCCTCACGCGAACTGATCCGACTCATGACCGGCCCCTGGGTGGCCAGGTCCGTCGCCGCGGCCGTGCGGCTGGGCGTCATCGACCACCTCGAGGGCGGCCCCCGACCCGCCCCGGAGCTGGCCGAGGCGCTCGGGCTGGACCCCGACCGCCTGGGGCGCCTCCTGCGGCTGCTCGCCGCGGTGGGGGTCGTGCGGCGCTCCCCGGACGGCCACACCCTCACCGCCACGGGCGAACGGCTGCGCCGCGACCACCCCTCCGGCCTGCGCGACCTCGCCCTGCTCTACGACAGCGACCTGTTCACCCGGGCCTGGGAGCACCTGCCCGAGGCCGTGCGCAGCGGGCGGACCGGGGTCGACCTCGCCCACGGCACCGACGTGTTCTCCCTCCTGGAGGCCGACCCCCACGAGGCGGCGCGGTACGCGGCGGGCATGGCGGCCGGGGCGCGCTTCGTCCGGGACCTGCCCGGGGTGTACGACTTCACCGGCGCGCGCACGGTCGTCGACCTCGGCGGAGGCAGCGGGGAACTGCTCGCCGCCGTGCTCGACCACGCGCCCGGCGCGCGCGGTGTCCTCGTCGAGCGCCCGCCCGCCCTGGTGGCCGCCCGCCACCGCCTCGCCGCCCACGTGGAGGCGGGCCGCTGCGACCTCGTCGAGGGGGACTTCCTGGCGACGGCCCCCGAGGGCGGCGACGTCTACGTGCTCTGCCGGGTCCTGCACAACTGGTCCGACGCCGAGGCCGGGCGGATCCTGCGGCACTGCCGCCGGGCCATGGCCCCCGACGGGCGCGTCCTGGTGGTCGAGCGCGTGCTCCCGGACGCGCACGACCCCTGGCTGTCCCTGGTCTTCGACGTGCACATGATGGTCATGACCACCGGGGCCGAGCGCACCGAGCGCCAGTACGAGGAGCTCCTGCGCGGCGCCGGTCTGACCACCGACCGGATCCTCGACCTGCCGCTGGAGATGCGCGTCCTGGTCGCCCGGCCGGTCGGCCCGTAGCGGGGTCGGTCACGCGCCGAGCAGGGCGCGCACCCGTTCGGCGTCCCGCTCGGCGGCCTCCGCCGACTCCCCGGCCGCCGCGAGCCGCTCGCGCCACCGGTCGACCGCCGCCTCGACGCCCTGGCGCACTTCGCGCTGGGCCGCGGCCAGCGACGCCTCGATCTCCTCCCGCTCCCTGCGGCCCTTGCGGTGACCGAACAGGGCCGCGGCCATGCCGAGCACGGTGAGGACCAATGCCAGCACGGATCCGGTCGTCAGCCCCACCAGCAGGAACACACCGGCCAGGCCCAGACCCGACCACATCAGGGCGGGGCCGCCCGTCTCGGTCCGGTGACGGGCCAGGGCCCGCTTCTCGGCGTTCCGCAGGTCGCCGAAGTCCGCTCCGGCACTGGTCAGTGCCACCCGCTCACCCGCCACCGTGGCCCAGGACGCGTCGGCGACCGGCTCGGTGGCCCGGTCCACCAACGATGCGACGGCCGCCAGGACGGCGGGGCGCTGGAGGGTGAGCGCGAAGGCGCGCCGCTGCGGTGGCGCGTCGTCGCGGGCCAGATCCGCGTCGAGGTGGTCGGCGACCGTGCCCACCGTGTCCCCCCACTCCGGTCGCGGACCGGTGCTCCCGCCGGCCTCGACCACCGCCCGCAACTCCCTGGCGCGGGCCAGCAGCGGAGCCTCCTCGGGGGCGCCCTCCTCGACGAGGATCCGCAGGGCCGATTCCAGGAACGCGGTGCTGGCCGCGTCCGGGGCGGTGGGTGCGTCGGGGACCTCGGCGGAGTCCAGAGCGGCGATCCGGGCGACGTTGCCGCGCAGGGCGGCCAGGGCACTGGCCGCCTCCGCCCGCTGGGCCATCGCGTCCGTGCCGTCGCGGCCCCGGCCGGGACGCGGGCGGGGCCGGGGGCCGGCGCCCATGTCGGGCGCGAACAGCGCGTCGGCGGCGGACGCCGACACCTCCTCCCGCGACCACGCGGCCACCGTGGACAGCAGCAGGTCCTCGCGGGCCTCCTCACCGAAGGCGCCGTCGGCGACGAGGATCCACAGGGCGCGCTGGCCGCGCGTCACCCAGGCCGAGGGCGCGGGCAGGTACGGGAGCAGGCCGGCGGTCAGGGCCTCACCGAGGGCGCGGGCGTGCCCGGCGTCGCTGAGCGCGACGGCCAGCGCCGCGAAGTGCCGGGCGCGCTCCTCGTCGCGCTCGGCGGCGTCGTCGAAGCGGACCCGGGCCGTGGCGATGTCACCGCGGAGCAGGGCGTGCAGGCCGTGCGCGGCGGGGACGAGCCAGTAGTCGGGGGCGTCGTCCAGCTCCAGGCGGGCGGGGACGGCCCCGTCCAGCATCTGGAGGGTCCGGTGGCGGGCGATCGCGGTCCGGTCGAACATCGCCAACGTGGCGCGGATGTCGCTCAGCTCGACGAGGGCGTCCTGGGTGGCCGACACGCGGCCGAGTCGGTCCGCCAGGCTGCCCCGAAGGGACGACAGCGCCGAATGCTGGCGTGTCATCGACGCGTGGGCGTCCCCCAGGCTCTCCTCGAGGTCCTGGATCCTTCGGTTCTGTACGTAGTCGGCGAAGTCCATCGATCCCCTTCCCGCCGTGTGGTGGCGTATCCGGGGATCGGACGTGCGCGACGCGTCCGCGGTTCGGTCTCGGAGTATCCGGTGACCGCGTCGTTATCTCGTGGACGCCGTGGGCCCGCGCATGGGCGGATAGGTGCTCAGACGCCCTGGCGCGCGACGGCGCCGAAGGCGCCCACCACCGCGCCGAGCGCGAACATGGACGCCTCGTCCTCGTCCATGTGCACGATCCCGGCGGGGACGCGCACCCGGTAGGGCTTGACCTCGGCGCGGAGGATCTCCAGGCCGTCGATGATCCTCTGGCCCTCCAACATCAGCAGTGCTTCCTCGACCCTGCCCGTGCGGTCGCCGCGTGACCAAATCGACATGTGCTCACCCTAACGACCGCCCGGGCCGGGGACAACGGCGCCGTGGACGGGGTATCGCCCGTGGTCGGGGCGGTTCCGCGCCTGAGCCGCTCCGGAGCGCGCGACGTGCGCGGCGGTCGGGGAGGGGGCCGTCCCGGGGCGCGGGCGGTTGTCCCGGAGGGCGGCGGCGGTGCATTCTGGCCGGGCTCTCCGGACCGGTGGGGCTGGGTGCGGTACCCGTACGCCACCGCGAGTCGGAACCCGACCCAGCCACGCCAACGAGCCTCGACCGTCTCCTGCGAACCCGAACGGACCGGCCGACCGGGCCGCAGGCACACCGGGACACGGTCCCGCGTCCCGCCGTGTCACGCGGCCCGGGTCGTCCCGGACACGGCCCGTGACGGGCGACGACGCCCCCGGGTCCGATCGGGTCCGATCGCTCCCAGAAAGAAATCTACATCGTAAGGGTGGCGTTGTGGTTCGCGCTGTGCCAAGAGCCGGGCGACTCACCCGGCCCGCGCGGGTCAGCGACGCTGGCCGAGGATCCAGTGGCCGCCGGAGGACCAGCCCAGGAACCGGCGCGCCGTCTCGGACTCCCCGTCCGTCGGTTCGCCGCCGTCCAGGACCAGGCGCAGCCCGCCCAGCACGGGGGTGAGCCGTTCGCCCGTCAGGCGCGGCAGGCCGCCCAGGCGCTCCGCGCGGCCTCCGCCCAGCCGTGGCGCGGCCGCGCGCCGACGCTCACCAGGGCGGCCAGATGGTGGGCGTGCAGGAGTCGGGAGAGCGCGGGGTTGGCGACGGCGGCCGTCTCGGCCTCGGCGGTCAGGTCGGGAATCACTGAGGCCAGGACCTCCGCCGACGGGATGACTCCCCACTCGACCAGCTCGTCGGGGGTGCTGGCGCTGGCTCGGACGACGATCGCCCGGAGCGGTGCGGGGACCGGCCAGGTGCCCGGGACGCCCTCCGCCCCGGTCGTGGGGCGCAGGATCGCGTCGGTGTCGGCGATGCCGGAGCCGCCGGTCAGGGGAGCGAGCCGGTCCAGCAGCATCCGGGAGAGCACGTCGTGCGTGGGACGGGCCGCGTGCTCGGCCTGTTCGCGGCGCACCGCCGTGTGCCGGGCCGATCCGGGGACGCCGCGCTTGCGCACCATGGAGTCGACGGCGTGCTGGAGCAGGCCGCGACGGCGCGGGGAGGGGCCGGTCCCCTCCACCGCCTCCCGCAGGGCGGTGAGCAGGACGGCGAGGTACTCCTTGGGCTTGCGGTGCTTGGCGCACAGGGTGTGCTCGGCCGCCAGACGGCGGTACTCCTCCAGCAGCGCCCTCCCGCGCGCGGTCCAGTCGCCGGGGCGCCGGACGTCGACGCGGCCGTCGACCGCGGTCTCCAGCCAGTGCGCCAGCACCCGGTCGGCGAACGGGTTCCACACCGCCAGGGCCTCCTGCTGGACGTGGGGCGGGCCGGTCACGTGGGTGCGCGCGCGAAGGGAGTCGCGGACCTCACCGAGGGTGTGCCGGAAGACCGTGCCGGGGGGTGTGTCCTGACGGGGCGCCGGGCGCGGGGTGAAGCACAGCCGGTCGGCGAACGGCTCGATGTCGGCCAGGACGCGCAGCGCGGCGGCGGTGTCCCCGGCGCGCAGCAGCCAGGCGACGGTGAGCAGCGCGCCCTGTTCGGGAAGGTCCAGCGCGTAGTCGCCGCTGTCGAGCAGGGCGGTGAGTTCGGCCAGCCCCTCCTCGGTCAGCAGGTGCGCGTGGATGGCGTGGCGTCGGGAGGGCAGGCCGTGGCGGGCGGCGAGGGCCTCCTCGTGGGGGCGCGGGGATCCCTCCGCGGCGGCGCCGCCGGTGGCGAACCCGCCGTGCACCACATCGGGGGTGACCCAGGCGGGCAGGTCGCGGACCGGGGTGCGGGAGCCGATGGTGAGCGTGCCGTCGCACATGCCCTCGATGACGCGGGTCCACGCCTCGACCCGGGCGCGCGCCACCGCGCGGACGGCGGGGTCCTCGTGGTCGAGGGCCGTGGTCAGGACCGAGGAGAGTTGCGCGGCGGGGTAGGCGTCGCCGATCGTGATGGGGGTGTCGTTGGGATTCATGCCAGCGCGGCGGGTTCCGCCCCCGCGCCCTCCCGGTCCGGAGCCAGGCGCTCTGCTGCTGAGTCACACGCTGTGTCGGTCCCGGAGGCTGACAGAGGGCCCCGGGGCGGTGCCACCGATTTCTCCGGTTCCTCCGGGTCCGGGCGGGTGCGTCCCGGCTGGGCGCACCCGCGCGGCTGTCAGCGGGTCCTGACGATCGTGGCGAGCAGGCCCGCGATGATCATCATCGACAGGCTCACGATCATGAGCACGACCGCGACGGTTCCGATCATGGTGTGTCCTTACGTTCGTCGTTTCCGGGCACCGTGCGTACGCGCGTCGGCGCCCGACGCGCCGGTGCCGGGAACGGGTGCGGCGCGTACCCCTTCGTGGGGTCACCCTATCTCGGCGTCGCGGGGGTGGCGTGCCGGGGCGGTCGCGCTGACCAGGGACGTGCCCGACCACCCGCGTGCCGGGTCTGGCCGCCGCGGGGCCTTCCGTGGTGCGATGGTGGCATGGGCACACGCGGAGTCCTCATCGACATCGACGGCGTCCTCACCGTGTCGTGGCGGCCGATCCCCGGCGCGGCGCGGGCGCTGGAGCTGCTGCGGCGCGCGGGCCTGCGCACCGTCCTGCTCACCAACACCACCTCGCGCACGCGCGCGGCCATCGCCGGAGCCCTGCGCGGGGCGGGGTTCGACGTGGCCGAGGACGACGTGCTCACCGCGCCGACCGCGCTGGCCGCGTATCTGGCGGGGCACCATCCCGGGGCGCGGTGCCGCCTGGTCAACAGCGGTGACATCCGCGCCGACCTGGCCGGTGTGGACCTGGTGGAGGAGAATCCGGACGTGGTGGTCACCGGAGGGGCCGGGCCCGAGTTCGACTACGCCACGATGGACGCGGCCTTCAACGACCTGCGGTCGGGCGCGCGCCTGGTGGCCATGCACCGGAACATGTACTGGCGCACGGAGGAGGGCATGCGGTTGGACGCCGGCGCCTTCGTGGTGGCGCTGGAGCGGGCCGCCGGGGTGTCGGCCGAGGTGGTGGGCAAGCCGGCGGAGGCGTTCTTCACCGCGGCGCTGGAGCGGTTGGGCCTGTCGGCGAAGGAGACGGCCATGGTGGGGGACGACGTGGTCAGCGACGTGCTCGCCGCCCAGCGGATGGGGATCAGGGGTGTGCTGGTGCGCACGGGCAAGTTCGAGGAGGGCGTGCTGGACCGGATCGAGGGGATGCCCGATCACGTGGTGGGGTCGTTCGCGGACGTGCCCGCGCTGCTGGGGGCGGACGAGGCGCCGTCCGGCCAGGAGGCCCAGGACCGCTGATAGGCGTCGACCAGCCACCGGTCGGCCCAGGCGGCGTCGGCCGCGGGGGGAAGGTCGGCGGTCTCGCACAGCGCGGACAGGCGCCGCTCCAGGTCGTGGGTGCGCTCCAGGGCCTCCCGCCGGGTGTGTTCGCCCCGGCGCAGGGCGCGCAGCCAGGACCGGTCGGGCTCGGGGATCGGCAGCGTGAGGTCGCCGGTCTCCATGAGTTCCACGCCCTGGAGGCCGAGCCGGATCATGTGGTAGGCGTACTTGGTGTCGAAGCCGTGGACGGCCTCCAGTTCGGGCCGGTTGGTGTGCCTGCCGCCCCGGACGCCCTCCATGCGTTCGCGCTGGGCGCGCAGGTAGCCGAGGAAGCGGTGGCCCGCGCGGCGGGAGACGAAGCGCCGGCGGTGGGCGCGCAGGTCGTGGCCGAGCTCGGTGACGGTGACGATCGCGTCGCGGGGGACGAAGAGGGGCAGCAGGACGGTCGGGTTGCCGTCCAGGGCCAGGCGGGTCCACTTGCGCAGGGAGTACACGGTCAGTTCCAGGTCCCCGGCGCCGGAGCGGACGTGGTCGGGCTGGCTGCGGTACATGTACTGCTCGAAGTGGCGCAGTCCGATGACGTACTCGGGCGGCTCCACGCAGACGCCCATCTCGTCGCGGTCGCTGGCGGCGTCGACGGCCAGGCCGTGCACGGTCGAGCCGACCTCGCAGCGCAGGATCATGCCGTGCTCGGCGATGCGGGCGAAGGCGGGGTCGGAGTGCTTCACGGGTCTCCTCGGCGGATCTGGCGGGCAGCGGGGGGCGCGCACGCACGGTAGCGCGCCCGAACGGCGGGACGCGACGGGTGATCCGAGGTGCGGTTCGGGGCCTTTGTGCCGATATCGGTCACCTGGGACTCTTGCCGTGTGAGGGACCGGGGCCGTTTACTGGTCGGGCGTCGCCGGGTCCGGTGGCGCCGCCGATCGACCGCAGAAAGCAGGATCGTGTCCGCCGACAGCCCCAAGATCGACACTTCCGTCCCCCACAACGCCCGCATCTGGAACTACTGGTTGGGCGGGAAGGACAACTACCCGGTGGACCGGGAGATGGGCGAGCAGATCCGCTCGTTCTTCCCGGAGATCGTGGACAACGCGGTGGCCGACCGCGCCTTCCTCGTCCGCGCGGTGACCTGTCTGGCGGAGGAGGGTGTGCGCCAGTTCCTCGACATCGGCACCGGGCTGCCCACCCACAACAACACGCACGAGGTCGCCCAGTCGGTGGCGCCGGAGTCGCGTGTGGTGTACGTGGACAACGATCCGCTGGTGCTCGCGCACGCCCGTGCCCTGCTGACCGGCAGTGAGGAGGGCACCACCGACTACGTGGACGCCGATCTGCGCGACCCCGACACCATCCTGTCGGAGGCGGCGCGGACGCTGGACCTGTCGAAGCCGGTGGGTCTGATGCTGCTGGGCGTGATCAACTTCGTCGACGACGACGCCGAGGTGCGCGCGATCCTGGACCGTCTCCTGGGCGCGCTGGCCCCCGGCAGCTTCCTGGTGGTCTCGCACCCGACCGACGACATCGACCACGAGCGCGCGCACGAGGTGGCGGCGGCGTGGAACGAGAAGGGCACGCCCAAGCTGACGGTCCGGACGGCCGAGGGGATCCGGGCGCTGTTCGACGGCCTGGAGCTGCTGGAGCCGGGGGTGGTCTCGTGCTCCCTGTGGCGGCCGGAGGAGACCGAGGTGGGCGAGGTGCGCCCGGTGGGTGAGTACGGCGGCGTGGCCAGGAAGAACTGACGCGGTGCCGCGCGTGTCCCCGCCCTGGCGGACGGGGTCGGGGACACGCGCGGCAACCGGGTGCGGGCCGGGGCCGGAGGACCGCCGGGTGCGGTCAGCGGGGGCGCTGGTCGATGATGCGGCGGAACTTGCCGACCGACCGTTCGATGCCCTCGGGGTCGACGACGTCGACGGTGACGCTCACCCCGACCCGGTCCTTGACGGTGGCCGTGAGGCGCTGGGCGAGGTCGGCGCGCTGCTGGTCGGTGCGGTCGGGGCGGGCCTCCACGCGCACGGCCATCCGGTCCAGGCGCCCCTCACGGGTGAGCACGAGCTGGAAGTGCGGGGCCAGGCCGTCCAGGCCCAGGACGATCTCCTCGATCTGGGTGGGGAAGACGTTGACGCCGCGCAGGATGATCATGTCGTCGCTGCGGCCGGTGACCTTGTCCATGCGGCGCATGGGGCGGGCGGTGCCGGGGCGCAGGGTGGTCAGGTCGCGGGTGCGGTACCGGATGACGGGCATGGCCTCCTTGGTGAGGGAGGTGAAGGCCAGTTCGCCGTACTCGCCGTCGGGCAGGACCTCGTGGGTGACGGGGTCGAGGATCTCGGGCAGGAAGTGGTCCTCCCACACGTGCAGGCCGTCCTTGGTCTCCACGCACTCGTTGGCCACGCCCGGACCCATGACCTCGGACAGGCCGTAGATGTCGACGGCGTGCAGGTCGAAGCGGTCCTCGATCTCCAGGCGCATCCGCTCGGTCCAGGGTTCGGCGCCGAAGATCCCGACCTTGAGCGAGCTCGTGCGCGGGTCGACGCCCTGGCGTTCGAACTCGTCGAGCAGGGTGAGCATGTAGCTGGGGGTGACCATGATGACGTCGGGCTGGAAGTCCTGGATGAGCTGGACCTGCTTGGCGGTCTGGCCGCCGGAGGCGGGGATGACCGTGCAGCCCAGTCGCTCGGCCCCGTAGTGGGCGCCCAGCCCGCCGGTGAAGAGCCCGTACCCGTAGGCGACGTGGACCTTGTGGCCGGGGCGGCCGCCCGCGGCGCGGATGGAGCGGGCCACGACCTCGGCCCAGCGGTCGATGTCCTGACGGGTGTAGCCGACGACGGTGGGGCGTCCGGTGGTGCCGCTGGAGGCGTGGATGCGGCTGACCCGCTCCTGGGGGACGGCGAACATGCCGAAGGGGTAGTTGTCGCGCAGGTCGGCCTTGGTGGTGTGCGGGAAGTGCCGCAGGTCGGAGAGCTCCCTGAGGTCCTCGGGGCGGACGCCGGCCTCGTCGAACTTCTTCCGGTACAGGGGCACGTTCGTGTAGGCGTGCTCCAGGGTCCACCTGAGCCGCTCCAGTTGCAGGGCGCGCAGCTCGTCGACACTCATGCGCTCGGCCGGGTCCAGCAGGTCGGGTGCGGGCGCCTGGCCGAGGCGGGTGCCGGGGGCGGGACCGGTCGACCGCCGGATGGTGTCGTCGCTGGCCATATGAGACTCTCCGTGTACCGTGCGCGGCGCGCCGCCGGATCGGACGCCTGGACGGGTGCGGCGGCGCGGTCGGCGCGCGAGATGGGCGGCGGCCCGCTACGGGGCGGGCCGACTTGCTTACTGACCGAACGTTCGGTTACTAATGCATTAAGGCAGTCTCCGGGCAGGCGTGTCAAGGAGAGGTGTCGATGAGTTCACACGTGGCGGTGGCGCACACCACCGCCCTCAACATGGGAGGCCCCGCGTGAGCGACGTCTACCTGGTCGACGGGGTGCGCACCCCTCAGGGCCGCTACGGCGGCGCGCTGTCGGCCGTGCGACCGGACGACCTGGCGGCCACGGTCGTGGCCGAGGCCGTGCGCAGGTCCGGAGTCCCCGGCGACTCCGTGGACGAGGTCGTCCTCGGCGCCGCCAACCAGGCGGGCGAGGACAACCGCAACGTCGCCCGCATGGCGGCGCTGCTGGCGGGGCTGGACCCGAGCGTCCCCGGGTACACCGTCAACCGCCTGTGCGCCAGCGGCCTGACCGCGGTGGCCTCCGCGGCCCAGGCGATCCGCGCCGGTGAGGCCGACGTGGTCGTGGCCGGCGGTGTGGAGTCGATGACCCGCGCCCCCTGGGTGATGGCCAAGCCCGGCAGCCCCTGGGCCAAGCCCGGCGAGGTCGCCGACACCTCCCTCGGCTGGCGCTTCACCAACCCCAGGTTCGCCGACCACGACGCCCAGGCCCCGGCGGACGCCTCCCCGAACGACCTGCGCTACACCCTGTCCATGGGCGAGACCGCCGAGGAGGTCGCGGTCCTGGAGGGGCTGACCCGACAGGAGTGCGACGCGTTCGCGCTGCGCAGCCACCGGCGGGCGGTCGCCGCGGCCGAGGCCGGGCGCTTCGACCGCGAGATCGTCCCCGTGACGGTCACCGGCCGCAGGGGCGCCACCCACGAGGTCGGCGCGGACGAGGGCCCCCGCCCCGACACCGACGAGGACTCCCTGGCCAGGCTGCGACCGGTCTTCCGGGCGGGCGGCATCGTCACGGCGGGCAACTCCTCGTCCCTGTCCGACGGCGCCTCCGCCCTCGTGCTGGCCAGCGCCGAGGCGGTCGAGCGGCACGGACTGGCACCGCGCGCCCGCGTGGTGGCCTCGGCCTCGGCCGGGGTGCCCCCGCAGATCATGGGCCTGGGCCCGGTGCCCGCCACCGAGAAGGTGCTCGCCCGCGCCGGGTGGGCGCTCGACGAGGTCGGTTCCGTGGAGCTCAACGAGGCCTTCGCCGCCCAGTCCCTGGGCGTCATGCGCCGACTCAAGCTCGACCCCGAGCGCGTCAACGCCGACGGCGGCGCGATCGCGCTGGGTCACCCGCTGGGCAGCTCCGGCGCCCGCATCCTGGTCACCCTGCTGAACCGCATGGAGCGCGAGGACACCCGGCGCGGCCTGGCCACCCTGTGCGTGGGCGTGGGCCAGGGCGCCGCCCTGCTGGTCGAGCGGGTCTGAGGGGGAGCCTGATGACCGACGTCAAGCACTCCGTCGTCGGCGGCGACGAGGACGGCGACTTCGAGACGCTGCGCGTGGACTGGCGCGAGGACCGCGTGGTGGTGGAGCTGCACCGCCCGCGGGCGCGCAACGCCATCAACGGGACGATGATCGCCGAGCTGCACGAGGTGTGCGCCCGAGTGGAGGCCGCCCCCCGGCCCCTGCTGCTCACCGGGCACGGGGACGTGTTCGCGGGCGGCGCCGACATCGCCGAGCTGCGCGAACGCGGCCGCGAGGAGGCCCTGGCCGGAATCAACAGCCGCCTGTTCGAGCGCCTGCACCGGCTGCGGGTCCCCACGGTCGCGGCCGTGGACGGCTACGCCCTGGGCGGCGGCGCCGAACTGGCCTACGCGTGCGACATCCGCCTGGCCACGCCCACCGCCGTGTTCGCCCAGCCCGAACCGGGCCTGGGCATCATCGCCGGGGCGGGCGCCTGCTGGCGGCTGCGGGAGCTGGTCGGGCTGTCCGTGGCCAAGCAGGTCCTGCTGGGCGGATTCCGGCTGGACGCCGAGGCGGCCCTGCGGCACGGCCTGGTCGCCGAGATCGTGCCCGCCGAGGAGCTGCGGGACCGGGCGCACGCCCTCATCGACCGGATGGCCGCCTCCTCCGCGCTGGCCCTGCGCATGACCAAGATGGTCCTGGACGCCGACGGCGCGCACCCGATCGCCGACGACCTGACCCAGGCGGTGCTGTTCGAGAGCGCCGACAAGCACGACCGGATGACCCGTTTCCTGGAGAGGAAGAAGCGTTGAGCAGCACCGACACGGGCGTGCCCGCGACCGTCGCCGTCATCGGCGGCGGCACCATGGGCGCGGGGATCGTCCAGCAGTTCCTCACCGCGGGCGCGGACGTGGTGCTGGTGGAGGCCACCGACGCCGCCGCCGAGGCGGGCCGGGGCCGGGTGGCCGCCGGGCTGGACCGGGCGCGCGAGCGCGGCAGGATCGACGCCGAACCGGCGGCCTGCCTGGCGCGGCTGACCACCGTCACCGACACCGCCGCCATCCCCGCCGACACCGGGCTGGTCGTCGAGGCGGTTCCGGAGCGGCCCGACCTGAAGATCGCCGTGCTGACCGCCGCCGAGGCGGCCGTCGGCGAGGAGACCGTCCTGGCCTCCAACACCAGCTCGCTGTCGGTGACCGACCTGGCCGCCGCGCTGCGGCGGCCCGGCCGGTTCCTGGGCACCCACTTCTTCAACCCCGTCCCCGCCTCCAAGCTGGTGGAGATCGTCACCGCCCCGGACACCGACGCGGCGGTCGTGGCCGCCGTGCGCGGCTGGGTGGCCGCCCTGGGCAAGACCGAGATCGTGGTCCGCGACGCGCCCGGGTTCGCCACCAGCCGTCTGGGCGTGGCGCTGGGCCTGGAGGCGATCCGCATGGTGGAGGAGGGGGTGGCCTCGCCCACCGACATCGACACCGCCATGGAGCTGGGCTACCGGCACCCGATGGGTCCGCTGCGCCTGACCGACCTGGTCGGCCTGGACGTGCGGCTGGCCATCGCCGAACACCTGGCCAAGGAACTGGGGGACCGGTTCGCGCCGCCCGACCTGCTGCGCCGTAGGGTCGCCGAGGGAAAGCTCGGGAAGAAGACCGGGCAGGGCTTCCACACCTGGGACGAGGGAGAGTAGGCGTGAGCGAGCACAGGGCGGCGGAGTTCGAGGAGAGCGACGGACTGGCCACGGTACGGCTGAACAGCCCCGCGCTGACGGTCGCGGTCAAGGAGGAGCTGCTGGCGGCGCTGCGCGCGGCCGCGGACTCCGAGACCGCGCGGGCGGTGCTGCTGCTGGGGTCGGACCGGGCGTTCTGCGTGGGCCAGGACCTGGCCGAGCACGCCCGCGTCCTGAAGGAGACGCCCGAGCGGGCGCTCACCACCGTCCGGGAGCACTACAACCGGATCGTGCTGGCCCTGGAGGACATCCGCGTGCCGGTCGTGGTGGGTGTCGGCGGGGCCTGCGTGGGCGCCGGGATGGGCTTCGCGCTGGCCGGGGACGTGCGGATCAGCGCTCGCCGGGCCAAGTTCGGCACCGCGTTCACCGGGATCGGCCTGGCCTCGGACTCAGGGCTGGCCTACCGGCTGGTGCGCTCGCTGGGCCAGGCGCGGGCGATGGAGCTGATGCTGCTGGGCGAGATGGTCGGCGCCGACCGCGCGCTGGAGCTGGGCCTGGTCACGGAGGTCGTGGACGACGACGCGTGGGAGAAGCGCGCCCGCGAGGTGGCGGCGCGGCTGGCGTCGGGGCCCACGCTCGCGTTCACGGCGGCCAAGCGCGAGGTGCGCGCGGCGGCCGCGGGCACCCGTGAGCTGCCGTCGCTGTTGGAGGAGGAGGCCGAGCTGCAGAACCGGCTGGGCATGACCGCCGATCACGTCGGCGCGGTGAACTCCTTCCTCGACAAGGAGGCGCCGACCTTCACCGGTCGCTGACCTGCCCGATCCGGTCGCCGGGGGACTTGCCCGGGCGGTCGGATCGGTGGATACTAATTACTGACCGAACGTTCGGTTATGAATGGGGAGCGAGCAATGTCCACCGTGACGGCCCAGGCGCCGCCCGAGGGCGCCGACGTCCGCCAGGCGGAGTTCGACGGCAGGATAGCCGCCGACCAGCGCATCGAACCGCGCGACTGGATGCCCGACGGGTACCGCAGGACGCTGGTGCGCCAGGTGTCCCAGCACGCGCACTCGGAGATCATCGGCATGCAGCCCGAGGGCGACTGGATCGCGTCGGCGCCCAGCCTGCGCCGCAAGGCGATCCTGCTGGCCAAGGTGCAGGACGAGGCCGGACACGGCCTGTACCTGTACGCGGCCGCCGAGACGCTCGGAGTGGACCGCGCCGACCTGACGCAGCGGCTCATCGAGGGCCGCCAGAAGTACTCCTCGATCTTCAACTACCCGTCGCTGACCTTCGCCGACGTCGGCGTGATCGGCTGGCTGGTGGACGGCGCGGCGATCTGCAACCAGGTGCCGCTGTGCCGCAGCTCCTTCGGGCCCTACGCCCGCGCCATGGTGCGCATCTGCAAGGAGGAGTCCTTCCACCAGCGCCAGGGCTACGAGCTCCTCATGCGCATGATGGAGGGCACCGAGGCCCAGCGCGCGATGGTGCAGGACGCGGTCGACCGCTGGTGGTGGCCCTCGCTGATGATGTTCGGTCCGCCCGACGCCGACTCGCCCAACACCGCCCAGTCCATGGCCTGGCGGATCAAGCGCGACACCAACGACGACCTGCGCCAGAAGTTCGTCGACATGACCGTCCCCCAGGCCGAGCGGCTCGGCGTGACCCTGCCCGACCCGGAGCTGGTCTGGAACGAGGAGCGCGGCCACCACGACTTCGGCGAACCCGACTGGGTGGAGTTCAAACAGGTCATCTCCGGCAGCGGACCCAAGAACGCCGAACGGATCGAGCGGCGCCGGGCCGCCCACGAGAAGGGCGCGTGGGTCCGCGAGGCCGCCACCGCCTACGCCCGCAAGCACGCCCAGGAGGCCACGGCATGAGCAGCGACACGACCCCCGCGCGCCCGGAGTGGCCGCTCTACGAGGTCTTCGTCCGGGGCAAGCGCGGACTCAACCACGTCCACGTCGGCTCTCTGCACGCACCCGACGACCACATGGCCCTGCACAACGCGCGCAACCTCTACACGCGCCGCAACGAGGGCGTGAGCATCTGGGTCGTGCGCGCCGAGCACATCACCGCCTCCAGCCCCGACGAGAAGGACCCCTTCTTCGACCCCAGCGGCGACAAGGTGTACCGGCACCCGACCTTCTACCCCATCCCCGACGATGTCCCGCACATCTGAGCGGACGACGGGGCGGGCGCCCGCCGAGGCCGAGGACGATGGGACGAGACCGAGGAAAGCATGAGTGGCGACAACATCTACACGGCCCTGAGCGAGGAGCACGGCGGCGACGCCCGCTGGGCCTTCGGGACCGGGTTCACCGACGCCCTCGCGGGCGTGGACACCACCCTGCCCGAGGGGGTGGACGGCGCCGATCTGGCGCTGTACTGCCAGATGCTCGGCGACGACGCGCTCGTCCAGGCGCAGCGGCTCGTCCACTGGGTGACCGACGCCCCCGAACTGGAGGAGGAGGTCGCCCTGGCCAACATCGCGCTGGACCTGCTCGGCCAGGCGCGGCTGCTGCTCGCGCGGGCCGGACAGGCCGACGGCACCGGTCGGGACGAGGACGCCTTCGCCTACCGCCGACCGGTCGGCGAGTTCCGCAACGTGCACCTGGCCGAGGCGCCCCGGGGCGACTTCGCGCGCGCGATCGTCACCCTCCTGGTGCTCTCCAGCGCCCGCCTGGCCGTGTTCACCCGCCTGGCCGACAGCCGCGACCCCGTCCTGGCCGCGATCGCCGCCAAGGCCGTGCACGAACTCGCCTACCACCGCGAGTACGCGGTCTCCTGGGCACTGCGCCTGGGCGACGGAACCCCCTACTCCCACGAACGCGTGGCCCGGGCCGTGGCCGACGTGTGGCCGCTGACCGGCGAGCCGTTCGCCACCCACCCCGTCGAGGCGAGGCTGGCCGACCGGGGAGTGGCCGTGGACCCGGCGACCGTGCGCGCCGAGGTGCACGACGTCCTCACCCAGGTCCTGACGACCGCCACTCTCGACGCGCCGCCCGCCTTCCCCGAGCCCGCCGTGGCCGGACGCGACGGCGTCCACACCCCCGACCTGGCCCCCCTCCTGGACGAGCTCCAGATGGTGGCCCGCGAGCACCCGGAGGCGACATGGTGACCACCACCAGGGAGCACACGCGCGCCCGCGCCCGGTCGGCGGCCGCAGCGGTCACCGACCCCGAACTGCCCATGCTCACCCTCGCCGACCTGGGCATCCTGCGGGACGTGGCGGTGGAGGACGACGGCGCCGTCACGGTGTGGATCACCCCCACCTACACGGGCTGCCCGGCCATCGCCGAGATGCGCGCCGACGTCGACCGGGCCGTGCGCGCGGCCGGATTCGACCGGGTCGAGGTCCGCACGGCGCTGGCCCCGGCCTGGACCACCGACTGGATCACCGACGAGGGCAGGCGCAAGCTCGCCGAGCACGGCATCTCGCCGCCCGGGAGCGCGCCGCGCCGCGCGTCGGGGCCGATCCCGCTGACCCTGTCACCCACCCGGACCGTCCCGCGCTGTCCGCGCTGCGGGACCGCCGACACCGAGGAGCTGTCCCGGTTCGGTGCGACCTCCTGCCGGTCGCTGCACCGCTGCCGTTCCTGCCTCGAACCCTTCGAGCACGTCAAGGAGGTCTGATGACCACGACCGCCACCGAGACCGCGCCGCCGCGCCGGGGCGCCGCGTTCCACCGGCTGCGGGTGGCCGACGTCGAGCGACTGTGCGACGACGCCGTCGCCGTCACCTTCGACGTGCCCGACGAGCTGGCCGAGGAGTACGCCTTCGCCCCCGGGCAGTCGCTGACCCTGCGCCGTGTCGTGGACGGGGTGGAGGAGCGCCGCAGCTACTCCGTCTGCTCGCCCGTGGGCCAGGCTCCCCGGGTGGGCGTGCGCCTGGTGCCCGACGGCCTGTTCTCCTCCTGGCTCGTCAACGAGGTGCGGCCGGGCGAGGAGATCGAGGTGGGCGTCCCCACGGGCCGGTTCTGCCCCGACCTGACCGTCTCCGGGCGGCACGTGATGGTCGCCGCCGGGTCGGGCATCACGCCGATGCTGTCGATGGCGGCGTCCCTGCTGAGCGCGACCGACTCCCACGTGGTGCTGCTGTACGGCAACCGGCGCAGCGACACCGTGATGTTCGCCGACGATCTGGCCGACCTCAAGGACGCGTTCGGCCCGCGCTTCGAGCTCGTGCACGTGCTCTCCCGTGAGCCGCGCGAGGCCGAGCTGTTCACCGGCCGGTTGGACGCCGCCAAGCTGGAGCGGCTGCTGGACACGGTGGTGGTCGCCGACCCCGCCGACCACTGGTGGCTGTGCGGTCCCTACGGGATGGTGACCGACGCCCGGAAGGTCCTGCGCGGGCGCGGCGTGCCCGGGGAGCGGATCCACCAGGAGCTGTTCTTCGTCGAGGGCGACGAGCCGCCGCCCCAGGCGCGCCACGAGGAGCCCGGCGTGGAGGGCCCGGCCAGCGAGGTCACGGTCGTCCTGGACGGGCGCACCACCACGCTGACCCTGCCGCGGGACGTGCCGGTCCTGGACGCGGCCCAGCGCTACCGCCCGGAGCTGCCCTTCGCCTGCAAGGGCGGGGTGTGCGGCACGTGCCGGGTGAAGGTGTGCGACGGAAGCGTGCGGATGCTGCGCAACTACGCCCTGTCCGAGGAGGAGGTCGAGGCCGGGTACGCGCTCTCCTGCCAGGCGCTGCCCGAGACCGACGCCGTGACCGTGGACTTCGACTCATGAGCGGGATCGGGGAGGCCCTGGGGGGCAACGAGACCGCCCGGCGGATGTTCGAGGCCGACCAGGCGTCCAAGAACCTGGGGATGCGGCTGGTGGAGGCCGGGCCGGGCACGGCGACGGTGGAGATGGCCGTGGGGCCGCTGATGGTCAACGGGCACGGCATCGCGCACGGCGGGTTCGTGTTCACGCTGGCCGACACCGCGTTCGCGTGCGCGTGCAACCGGGACGGGCGCGGGGTGACGGTGGCCTCGGGCGCCGACATCACCTTCGTGGCGCCGGTCCACGAGGGCGACGTGCTGGTGGCCACGGCCGTGGAGCGGGTCGCCTACGGGCGCAACGGGGTGGTCGACGTGACCGTCCGCCGGGGCGAGGACGTCATCGCGGAGTTCCGCGGGCGCAGTCGCACGCTCAACGGCGGCTGAGAGGATACGTGCGTGGGGCCGGGCCGGGAGGGCCCGGCCCCACGTGTGTCCCTGGAGCGGGCGGTGAGAGAGGAGAGGGCCCGTCGGTCCGGCGGACCCGGGCCGGCGCCCGGACAGAGGACACGGCCGCGCATCGAAGCACCCGGTTTCGGAACCCGCACGCCGTTCCCGCCGTCTGCCCACGTGGAATGTCACCGCACACCGAGGAGGCCGCGATGCGGCGGATCCAACGGCACCGAATCATCGCCGGAGCGGCCCTGGGAGCGCTGCCCCTGCTCCTGTCCACCGGCTGCTCGTACAACGTCGTCGTCGGCGGCCCCGCCGTCGTCCCCGCCGATGAGCTCGCCCGGGACGCGAGCGAGACTCTGGTCGAGTCCGGCCGGGCCCCCGAGGACTTCACCTGTTCCCGGGACCTCCCCGCGGACGTGGGCGCCGAGATCCGCTGCGAGTTCACCGAAGGCGGCGAGAGCGTCGGCGTGACCATCACGACGACCTCGGTCGACGGCTCCGACGTCCAGTGGGAGCTCCAGATCGACGAGCAGCCCCTGTAGAGCCGGGCGGCATCCCCCGGGCATAGCTGTGGCCCGCGTCCCCCAACGCGGGCCACAGCGTGCGCGGCCAGTGTGCACTGAGTGCGGTCCGGCCGCTGGGAAGGCGGGTGGGCGTCTGAGTACGTGTCGGTAACCCCCATTGCCGACACGGGCACCAGCACCCGCGCATGGATTGTGTGAGCACCTCGTGGAGAGTTGGGTGGACGGGGTCTTCCGGGGTCCTGTGGGGCGCTTCACCTGTGAGAACGCTTCGTACAGGTCCAGTGTTCCCTACGCCCGGCCCGATTTTCGTCCCTGACGGTAAAAACGGGGTGCGGAGTGGTCCACGGCTCCCTAAGCTGCTCGTCCGATCGGTGCGAGGGAGGTGGCGGTGTGCGCGACGTGTTGACGCTGTGGCGTCCGACGGGCCCCGAGGAGTTGGCCCTGGTCAGGGAGTCCGGGTGGCGCCAGTGGCCCGCCCGCCTGCCCGAGCAGCCGATCTTCTACCCCGTCCTGAACGAGGACTACGCGGTGCGCATCGCCCGCGACTGGAACCTGCCCCGCGACGGCGAGGGCCACGTCACGCGCTTCCACCTGGACGCGGCCTTCGCCGCCCGGTACCCGGTGCGTCAGGCCGGCGGCCGGACGATCCTGGAGCTGTGGGTGCCCGCCGAGGAGCTGGACGAGTTCAACGCGCACATCGTGGGGCCGATCGAGCTGGTGCGTTCGTTCCTGCCCGGCTGAGGACGTCGAGGACCTCGTCGAGGGCGTCGGCCAACACGACCGGCTCGCGGTCGGCCGGGGCGCGGTCGGTGTCGTCGTGGGTGTTCCGGTGCTGGTGGGGGACGTGCCGTCGAGGGTCGAGGGTGGTGGCCATGGGGGGTGTCGGGCGCCCGGTCGGGCGGTCGGCGCCCTCCTCCTTCTCCTGTGCTCTCCAGCCGCGCTCGGCCGCGATGACTCCCGGTGACCGTCGCGGTATCCGCCACTGTCAGGGATAGCACGTTTCGGTGACGTTCAGTGGATACGGAGCGTGCCTGTGGATGAACGCTCGCCCGCCGCCGGCCGGCGGGGAATACCGCGGAGGGGGCCGCTGTTCGGCATGATAGTTTCGCTAGAAACTACTTCTTTGGAAGCTAACTTGGGAGCGGGCCATGCAGTTCGGAGTCTTCACGGTCGGCGACGTGACCACCGACCCCACCAACGGGCGCACGCCCACGGAGGCCGAGCGCATCAAGGCCATGGTCACCATCGCGCTCAAGGCCGAGGAGGTCGGCCTCGACGTCTTCGCCACGGGTGAGCACCACAACCCGCCGTTCGTGCCCTCGTCGCCGACCACCCTGCTCGGCTACGTCGCCGCGCGGAC
This sequence comes from Nocardiopsis sp. NPDC049922, assembly GCF_040660275.1. Lineage (NCBI taxonomy): Bacteria > Bacillati > Actinomycetota > Actinomycetes > Streptosporangiales > Nocardiopsidaceae > Nocardiopsis > Nocardiopsis sp. NPDC049922. The sequence continues at coordinate 245,776 of NZ_JBFAME010000003.1, forward strand.
GACGAACCTCGTCCTGTCCACGTCCACCACGCTGATCACCACGAACGACCCGGTCAAGATCGCCGAGGACTTCGCCATGCTCCAGCACCTGGCGGACGGGCGCGTGGACCTGATGATGGGCCGCGGCAACACCGGCCCGGTCTACCCGTGGTTCGGCCAGGACATCCGCCAGGGCATCCCGCTGGCGCTGGAGAACTACAACCTCGTGCACCGGCTCTGGCGGGAGGACGTGGTCGACTGGGAGGGCAAGTTCCGCACCCCGCTGCAGGGCTTCACCTCCACGCCGCGCCCGCTGGACGGCGTGCCGCCGTTCGTGTGGCACGGGTCCATCCGCAGCCCGGAGATCGCCGAACAGGCCGCCTACTACGGTGACGGCTTCTTCCACAACAACATCTTCTGGCCCGCCACCCACACCAAGCGGCTCATCTCCCTGTACCGCCGCCGCTTCGAGCACTACGGCCACGGCACCGCCGACCAGGCCATCGTCGGGCTGGGCGGACAGGTGTTCATGCGCAAGAACTCCCAGGACGCGGTCCGCGAGTTCCGTCCCTACTTCGACAACGCGCCGGTCTACGGCGGCGGGCCCTCGCTGGAGGAGTTCACCCGCGAGACCCCGCTGACCGTGGGCAGCCCCCAGGAGGTCATCGACCGCACCCTGGGCTTCCGCGACTCCTTCGGCCACTACCAGCGCCAGCTCTTCCTCATGGACCACGCGGGCCTGCCGCTCAAGACCGTCCTGGAGCAGCTGGACATCCTCGGCGAGGAGGTCGTGCCCGTGCTGCGCCGCGAGTTCGCCTCCGGCCGGCCCGCCCACGTCCCCGACGCGCCCACCCACGCCTCCCTGCTGGCCGCCCGGCAGGAGGCCGACCCGATCCAGGAGGCCGTTCGATGACCGCCCGTTCGATCGTCACCGTCACGGCGGGGCTGAGCGCCCCGTCCTCCACCCGGCTGCTCGCCGACCGGCTGACCGCCGCCACCCGGGAGGCGCTGGCCGAGCGCGGCGTGCGGGCCGAGACCGCCGTCGTGGAGCTGCGCGAGGTGGCCCACGACATCATGAACGCCATGACCACGCGCGTGCCCACCGGTCGACTGCGCGAGGTCCTGGAGCAGGTGGCCTCCGCCGACGGCGTCATCGCGGTCACGCCGGTGTTCAACGCCTCCTACAGCGGGCTGTTCAAGTCCTTCTTCGACGTGGTCGAGCACGAGGCCCTGGACGCGAAGCCCGTGCTGGTCGGCGCCACCGGGGGCAGCCCCCGGCACTCCCTGGTCCTCGACCACGCGCTGCGGCCGATGTTCGCCCACACGCGCTCGATCGTGGCGCCGACCGGGGTGTACGCGGCCTCGGAGGACTGGGGCTCGGGCGAGGGCGGCGGGCGGGAGCTGACCGAGCGGATCGGGCGCGCGGCCCGCCAGTTGGCGGCGCTGGCGATCGACCACGCGCCGGTCGGCCGGGACGGCTTCGAGGATCCCGTCTCCTTCGACGAGCTGATGAGCGGCCTGGGCCGGTGACGGCCGCCCGCACCTGACCGGGGCGGGGCCGCCACGCCCCGCCCCGGTCAGGCCGAACGCTGTTCGGTAGCGTGTGGCCATGGACTCCACGAGCGTCTACACCGCCTGTCAGAACAGGCTTCTCGACCTGGCCGCCGGGCTCACCGCCGACCGGATCGCCGCCCCCGTCCCCGCGCTGCCCGCCTGGAACGTGCTCCAGACCTACGCGCATCTGGCGGGCGTGTGCGTCGACGTCGGTACCAGGGGCCTGGTCCCGCCCTCCGGAGACGAGGCCACCGCCCGACAGGTGGCCGAGCGCGCCGCAGCGGACCTGCCCGCGATCTGCGACGAGTGGCGCGCCGCCACGCCCGCCCTCCTGGAGGTCTTCGCCGCCCAGGCCAGGTCGCGCTTCAAGCTCCCCGCGCTCGACGTGTGGCACCACGAGAACGACCTGCGCGGCGCCCTGGGCATGGAACCCCAGACCGAGGACGCCGGTCAGGTCGCCGGTCTCATCCTGGGCTTCCACACGCGCGACTGGGACGCGTCCCTGCCCGGCGTGCGGGTGCTGGCCGCCGACACCGGCCAGGAGTGGCTGCTGGGCGCCGAACCCGACCTGGAGTTGCGCGCCACCGCCTTCGAGCTCGCGCGGTCGGTGTCGGGCCGCCGCACCCTCGCCCAGATCGCCGCGCTCGACTGGACCGGCGACCCGTCGGCCGTCGCGGGCCGCCTGCCCACCCTGCCGATCCCGGAGGCCGATCTCTCGGTCTGAGCCGGGCCTGACCGCCGCCGCTGCGGTGCGGGCGTCCATCCTCCGGCCCCGGGCGCGGGCCGGGGGGTCAGCGACGGTAGGGGAGGCGGTCGAGCGCGTCGACCTCGCCCAGAGCGGACCACTCGTTGCGTCCCAGGCGTGCCAACGGCCGCAGTCGGGTCACCTCCGGGTGGCCGTCCACCAGGACGTCCTCGGCCACGGCGGCGTGCACCACCCGGCCGAACACCACCGTGGAGTCGCCCAGTCCGACCGTGGAGTGCAGGACGCACTCCAGGGCCACCGGCGACTCCGCCACGCGCGGAGGCCGTACCGCCTTGCTCGCCTCCCGGGTGAGCCCCACGGCGTCGAACTCGCTCACCTCGGGCGGGTAGGGCGTGCCCGTGGCGTTGACCTGCTCCCGGAGCCCCTCCGGGGCGAGGTGGACCACGAACTCCCCGGTCGTCTCGGCGTTGGTCAGCGAGTCCTTGCGGCCCACCGACGTGAACTGCACGATCGGCGGCTCCGTGCACGCCACGGTGAAGAAGGAGTGCGGCGCGAGGTTGTCCACGCCCGACGCCGAGGTGGTCGAGACCCACGCGATCGGGCGTGGCACCACCACGGCGGTCAGCAGCTGGTAGAAGGCCCGTCCGGGCAGGTCCTGGGGTGTCCATTCGGTACGCATCGGAATCCGCAATCTACCGCACACCCTCGCGCGACTCGGGGCGGCCCCGCCGCGCGCGGTGAGTGCGTGCCGGGGCCGCGCGTGGTAGATGTGCTCTCAGGTCAATTACGGACAGTCGCGACAAGAATCCTCAAAGGAGTCAATCATGCGCAGACCGCTCTCCACCGTCGGAGTCCTCGCCACCGCCGCCGTGCTCGCACTGAGCGCCGCCCCGCCCGCCGCCGCGGCCAGGGGCGAGATCGTCTTCGTCAAACTGGACGGAGCCTCCGTGCACCGCGCGAACCCCAGCGGCTGCCTGCGCGTCCCCGCGGAGACGGCGGGCGTGGTCAACTCGACCAACACCCGTATCAAGGTGATGAAGGGCTCGTGCCACTCGGCCGACGGGCGTGTGGTGGAGGCCAACGACGACGACGTCGTCTTCCCCTGGGAGAAGTACGTCGTCGTGATGTGACGTGACGTCCGGCCGCGGACCGGGATCGGGCCGGTGTGGCCGCATCGGTGCGGGGCATACCGGCGGCATGGAACTGGTCACCGCCGACGACGTCCACGCCGCCGCCACCCGGCTGGAGGGCCGCGTCGTGCGCACGCCCCTGACGGTCGGCCCCGCCGGGGGGCCGCCCTTCCTGGTCAAACCCGAGAGCCTGCAACCCACCGGAGCGTTCAAACTGCGCGGCGCCACCAACGCCGTCGCGCTGCTCGACCCCCACCAGCGCGCGGCTGGCGTGGTCACGCACTCGTCGGGCAACCACGGCCTGGCGCTGGCCCACGCGGCGCGGGAGCAGGGGGTGGCGTGCACGGTCGTCGTCCCCGAGGACGCGCCGAAGGTGAAGGTCGACCGCATACGCGCGTGCGGCGCGCGCGTGGTCCTGGTGCCCCCGGAGCGGCGGTTGGCCGTCGCGCGGGAGGTGGCGGCGGGGGAGGGGCGCACCCTCGTCCCGCCGTTCGACGACCCCCGGGTGATCGCGGGTCAGGGCACGGTGGGTCTGGAGATCCTGGAGCAGTCGCCCGAGGTGACCACGATCGTGGTCCCGGTGGGCGGAGGAGGGCTCGCCTCCGGGGTGGCCACCGCCGCGATGACCGTGCGGCCGCGCCCGGTCCGGGTGGTGGGCGTGGAACCCGAACTGGCCGCCGACGCCGCCGAGAGCCTGCGCGTCGGGCGTCGGGTGGCCTGGCCGGCCGAACGCACCGGGCGGACCATGGCCGACGGGGTGCGGGTGTGCCTGTCGGACCTGACCTTCGCCCACCTGTCGGCGCGGCTGGTCGAGGTGGTGACGGTCAGCGAGGACGAGATCGCCCGCGCCGTGGCCGCCCTGGCGCACGGCGCCCGCCTGGTGGCCGAACCGAGCGGCGCCCTGGCCGCCGCCGCGGTCATGGCGGGCCGGGTGGCCACCGAACCGGGACGGCCCGGGGCGACGGTCGCGGTGGTCTCGGGCGGCAACGTGGATCCGGACCTGTTCGCCCGCCTGGTGCGCCCCGAGCGGGGTTCGGCGGCGTCCGTGGAGTGACGTCCGGGGACCCGCGCACGGCGCGGGCGCCCACGCCGTCGTGCGTCCGCACGGTCGTCGGCCGAGGTCAGCGGGTGGCCGGGTGTCCGTTCTGGCCCGCGATCTCGGCGCTCTCGGTGGCGCGGCGGGCCGCCGCGGCGCGGTCCTCGCGACGGCGCAGGGCCATGTCGGCGATGATGGCCAGACCGAGGGCCAGGACGAACGCGGCGCCGATCAGCAGGGTCCACAGGGCGGTGGCGAAGGACGCGGGGTCGGTCATGGGGACTCCGGGGGTCGGGTGCTGACACCAGAAGCGTAATACCCGTTAACTTCCGCGCCCACTGTTAGCGACAGTGAACTGGCTCATACGGATGGGAGGGATCTGTGCCCCGAAAGGCACTGGCGTCACCATGGGTCACGGGTGTACTACCAGGGTGGTGGCCCACGACGGACGCGGGGTCACCACGTCCGACCCACAGGAGACTCCATGCGGCAGAAGTGCACCGTCCTGCGCGACACCGGGACCCCCGTCACCACCGGCCCCTTCGACCTCAGCGGATTCAGGAGCCCCGCCGCCCGCGCCGCCACCCTCGAAACGGCCGGTGAGCCCGTCGTCGAGGTCCTGGAGATGGACAAGAACGACCTCGAGGACGTCGTGCGGGATCCACGGGTGCGTGCGGTCGCCCCCGTCATGCCCACCCTTCTCATCGAACCCGCGCCCCTCGACTCCGACACCTCCGATACCGCCACCACCGTCGACGACACCCGCACCTGGGGTGTGGCCGCCGTGGGCGCCGACACCTCCTCGGCCACCGGCGCGGGGGTGACCGTGGCGGTCCTGGACACGGGCATCGACGCCGACCACCCGGCGTTCACCGGCGTCGACCTGGTGCAGAAGGACTTCACCGGCTCCGGGGACGGCGACCGGCAGGGCCACGGCACCCACGTGGCGGGCACCGTCTTCGGGCGCGACGTCGACGGCACCCGGATCGGCGTGGCCCGCGGGGTCGAACGCGGCCTCGTCGGCAAGGTCCTCGACGACCGGGGCCGGGGCGACTCCGACATGCTGCTCAAGGGCATCCAGTGGGCCGTCGACCAGGGCGCGCACGTGGTGTCCATGTCGCTCGGCTACGACTTCCCCGGCCTGGTCTCCAGCCTCATCGACCAGGGGTGGCCCGCCGACCTGGCCACCTCCTCCGCCCTGGAGTCCTACCGCGCCAACCTGCGGATCTTCGACTCACTGCTCGACCTGCTCCGGGCGCGCGCGGCGTTCGGCTCGGGCACCGTGGTCGTGGCGGCCGCGGGCAACGAGAGCCGCCGCGGCGTGCACCCCGACTACGAGATCGCGGTCTCCCTCCCGGCCGCCGCCGAGGGCGTGGTGTCGGTCGGCGCCCTCGGCGAGGGGGCCTCAGGGCTGACCATCGCCCCGTTCTCCAACACGTTCCCGCAGATCAGCGCGCCGGGTGTGGGCGTGCTCTCGGCCCGCTCGGGCGGCGGGCTGGTCGCGTTCAACGGCACCAGCATGGCGTGCCCGCACGTGGCCGGGGTGGCCGCCCTGTGGTGGGAGCGCGTGCTGGCCGACTCCTCCCCGCACGCGGCCACGACGGTCACCTCGCGCCTGCTCGCCCACGCCGACACCGGCGCGATCGACCCCGCGGTGGCCGCCGCCGACCGCGGGGTGGGCATCGTCCGGGCCCCGTAACCCGGTCCGCGGACGCGACGGGGCCCGGAGGGCGACACCTCAACCCTCCGGACCTCGCGGGAACGCCCTGCCCGGACGCGCGTCTCGCCCGCGCTAGAGGATGGCGCCGGGGCTGTAGGCGGCCGCCTCGGGGTGCTCCTCGGTGATCTCGATGACGCGTTCCACCACCGCCGCCACCTGGTCGGCCGCCGCGCCGGTGAACGTGATCCGGCTGCCGAGCAGCGCGTCCAGCTCCGCCCGGTTCAGCGGGAACCGCTCGTCCTCGCCCAGCCGGTCCAGCAGGCGGTTGCCCGAGCCCTCCTGGCGCATCGCCAGGGCGGAGGCGACCGCGTGCTCCTTGATCAGCTCGTGCGCGGTCTCGCGGCCCACGCCCGCGCGCACGGCCGCCATCAGCATCTTGGTCGTGGCCAGGAACGGCAGGTAGCGGTCCAGCTCGGCGGAGATCACGGCGGGGAAGGCGCCGAACTCGTCGAGCACGGTCAGCATGGTCTCGACCAGCCCGTCGAAGGCGAAGAACGCGTCCGGCAGCGCCACGCGGCGCACGACCGAGCACGACACGTCGCCCTCGTTCCACTGGTCGCCCGCCAGCTCACCGGCCATGGAGGCGTACCCGCGCAGGATCACGGCCAGCCCGTTCACCCGCTCGCACGAACGCGTGTTCATCTTGTGCGGCATCGCCGAGGAGCCGACCTGGCCCTCCGCGAACCCCTCGGTGACCAGCTCGTGCCCGGCCATCAGCCGCACGGTCTTGGCCAGCGACGACGGCCCCGCCGCCAGCTGCACCAGCGTGGTCAGCACCTCGAAGTCCAGCGAGCGCGGGTAGACCTGGCCGACGCTGGTCAGGCGGTGCTCGAAGCCCAGGTGGGCGGCGACCTCGTCCTCCAGCGACACCAGAGCCGCGCGGTCACCGCCGAGCAGGTCCAGCATGTCCTGGGCGGTGCCGACCGGGCCCTTGATCCCGCGCAGCGGGTAGCGGGCGATCAGCTCCTCCAACCGGCCGTGGGCGACCAGCACCTCGTCGGCGATCGACGCGAACCGCTTGCCGAGCGTGGTGGCCTGGGCGGCGACGTTGTGCGACCGGCCCGCCATCACGGTGTCGCCGTACCGGGCCGACAGGTCGCCCAGCCGCGCCAGCAGCGCCACCACGCGGTCGCGCACCAGCAGCAGGCTGTCGCGGATCTGGAGCTGCTCGACGTTCTCGGTCAGATCGCGCGAGGTCATGCCCTTGTGGACGTGTTCGTGGCCCGCCAGGGCGTTGAACTCCTCGATCCGGGCCTTGACGTCGTGCCGGGTGACCCGCTCGCGTTCGGCGATGGAGGCCAGGTCGACCTGGTCGAGGACCTTCTCGTAGTCGGCCACGACGCCGTCGGGCACGTCGACGCCCAGGCGCGCCTGCGCGCGCAGGACCGCCAGCCACAGCCGCCGTTCGGCGACCACCTTGTACTCGGGGGACCACAGCTGGGCCAGCTCCGCGGACGCGTACCGGGCAGCCAGGACATCGGGGATCAGAGGTTTCGCGCTCACGTCGTCCCACCCTACCGTCCTGAGCTGGGACGGCCGCGCCGGGACCACGGGCACGGGAGGTAGGGCTGGCCCCACCGCGCAGACGGTGGCGGGACCGATTCCGGCCCCGGTGTCCGGCTCCTACCGTTGGGGGCATGACAACGCTCGACACCGCGTCGCGGCGGCCGGGGTCCCTCACCCAGGCCATGGCCCGCCCGCGCTTCCTCCTCACCGTGTGGCCCTGGCGGGCCCTGCTCCACTCGGTGACCACCGTGGTCGTCGGCACCGCCGCGGCCGTGGTGGCGCTGCCCCTGTACCTGCCCTGGGCGATGGCCCTGGGCACGATGGCCAGCCGCCCCTGGGACACCACGCGGATCGGTGAGCCCGTCATCGCCGGGTTCATCGTGGGGCTGGTGACGATCGCGGCCTTCTCCCCGTGGGTCGCCCTCCCCGTGGGCTCGCTGGAGCGTCGACGCCTCCGGATGGTCTCCGCCGGGCCGGTCAACAGCGGCCACCGTTCGCCGCCGCCGGGCCTGTGGGGGTGGGTCCGCACGCGGTACACGGAGGGCGCGACCTGGCGCGAGGTCGCCTACATGTACCTGCTGCTGCCGGTGAGCGGACTCGTACTGCTGGTCCTGGGCGCTCTGGCCAGCACGGGCGCGGTGATGGCGCTCTCCCCGTTCCTGCTGTACGCGGAACCCGACACGGCGATCTCCCTGGGCGCCTACACCGTCACCACGCCGGAGCAGGCGATTCCCCTCGCCATCGTCAGCCCGGTGCTCCTGGTCATGCTGCTCTACACCTCCGGCATGCTCGCCCAGGGGCACGCGGTCATCGCCCGGGCCCTGCTGGTCGGGCCGCCCCGGGAGGAGTTGCGCGCCGAGCTCACCGAGGTCACCGAGTCCCGGGCCCGCCTGGTCAACGCCTTCGAGTACGAACGCCGACGCATCGAGCGCGACCTGCACGACGGCGCCCAGCAGCGGCTCGTCGCCCTGTCCGTGGACCTCGGCCTGGCCCGGCTCGACCTGGAGGAGTCCTCCGAGGCCGACCGGCGGGTCGCCGCCGCCCAGGCCAAGGCCAACGACCTCATCGACGAGCTGCGCGGACTCGTGCGCGGCATCCACCCCCGGGTGCTCACCGACCGCGGACTGCCCGCGGCGCTGGCCGAACTCGCCGACCACGCCCGCGTCCCGACCCGCGTGGACACCGAGATCCCCGGCCGCCTGCCCCCGCACGTGGAGGGCACCGCCTACTTCGTCGTCGCCGAGGCGCTCACCAACGTCCACAAGCACGCCGAGGCCACCGCCGTCACCGTCCACGCGCGCACGGCGCCCGATGACGACCCGGAGCCGGACACGCTCGTCGTCGAGGTCGCCGACGACGGCGCCGGCGGCGCCGACCCGGCCGGGGGCAGCGGCCTCACCGGCCTGCGGGACCGGGTCGCGGTCATGGGCGGCACAATGGACCTGTCCAGCCCCGACGGGGGACCGACGCGTATCAGAGTGGAGCTGCCGTGCGGCCCGATCCCGCCGACGCCGGGGCTGTGACCCCCGTGCCGACCGTCCTGGCCGAGGACGGCGTGCTGCTCCGGGAGGGGCTGACGGGGGTCCTGGAACGGTTCGGGTTCCCGGTCGTCGCCGCGGTGGGCGACGGGGACGCGCTGGTCGACGCGGTCGCCGAGCACCGCCCCGGACTCGTGGTCACCGACATCCGCATGCCGCCGGACCTCACCGACGAGGGGTTGCGCGCCGCCGTGCGCCTGCGCCGGAGCGACCCCGGGCTGGCCGTCGTCGCACTGAGCCAGTACGTCGAGCTGAGCTACGCCTCCGACCTGTTGGACTCCGGCAACGGGCGGGGGGTGGGCTACCTCCTCAAGCAGAGGGTCGGCGACGTGCGGGAGTTCGCCTCGGTGCTGCGTCAGGTCGTGGACGGGGGCACCGTCGTGGACCCCGAGGTGGTCCGCCAGCTGCTCCGCCGCGGCGCCGACCCGTTGCGGCGGCTCACGCCGCGGGAACGGGAGGTGCTGGGCCTGATGGCCGAGGGCCACTCCAACGGCGCGATCGCCCGCCAGCTGACCGTGAGCGACGCGGCGGTCGGCAAGCACGTCGGCAACATCCTCGCCAAGCTCGACCTGCCCCCGGACGAGGGGGCGCACCGCCGCGTCCGCGCGGTCCTGGCCTACCTCAGGGGGCGCGGCGACTGAGGGCCGCCCCCCCGGGGCCGGGTCCGATCCGGGGGTGACCAGCCGGGTCGGGCACTTCGGGCACCCGCCCGGAAGGCGGACCGACCCCGCCGTATCGTGGAGGCGGAGTCCGCGGTGCGAACCCTGTGAGGAGAGCCGGATGCAGCCGACCGTCGCCGCCCCGGAGAGCGTCACCTGGAAGATCCACCTGGACCGCTCGATGTGGGTGGCGGGCGTGCGCGCGCTCATGCTCCAGGCGCTGCACCCCGTGGCGATGCAGGGGGTGTGGCAGCGTTCGGACTTTCGGTCCGACCCCACCGGGCGGCTGCTGCGCACGGCGCACTTCGTGGCGGTCACCACCTACGGCAGCCCCGACGAGGCCGAGGCGCTGGGCACGCGCATCCGCCGGGTGCACCGCGCCCTGGGCTTCACCGACCCCGCCACCGGCCGCGGCCACCGCGTCGACGAGCACGACCTGCTCGTGTGGGTGCACTGCGCCGAGGTCTCGTCCTACCTGGAGACGACCCACCGGGCCGGACTGCCCCTGACCGAGCGGGAGATGGACCGCTACGTCGACGAACGGGCGCGCGCGGCGGTCTACGTCGGCCTGGACCCCGACGACGTTCCCCGCGACGTGGCCCAGATGCGCCGCTACCTCGCTTCGGTCCGGCCCGAGCTGCGGGTCACCCCCGAGGCGCGCCAGGCGGTGCGGTTCCTGCTCTGGCCCAGCGTCCCGGACCACCTGTCCTGGCTGGCCCCGCTCAGACCGCTGTGGTTCCCCGTGGGCGCCCTCGCCTACGCCACGCTGCCCGCGTGGGCCCGGCGCGCCTACGGAGTCCTGCCCGAGGCGCCCGGGGCGGGCGCGGCGGCCACCACCGCGCTGCGCGCCCTGCGCTCGGGGCTGAACCGCGTCCCCGAGCGCTACTACAACCTCGTCTTCGACGAGGCGACCGTGCGCAGCGCCGACGCCGCCCGCGAACGGCTCCTGGCCGCCGGGTACCGGGTCGAGAACGGCTTCCGGGCCCTGCGGGCGCGTACGCTCTTCACGACCCCGCCGGTCCCGGAGCCCCGTACCCCGTCCTGACCGGCGTCCACGCACACGAGGAGGACGACGGTGAGGCACGCCCACGGCACGGGTGTCGAGTCGGGAGCCGCGACGACGGACGCCGCACCGGACGGGACGATCCGGATCACGCGGGTCCACCACGACGATCCCCGGATGGACGGACTGCTCGCCGGACTCCTGGAGGAGTACACCGAGCGCTACGGCGCACGCGGTGCCGCCGACGAGCTGGCGCGCTACCCGGTCACGGAGTTCGCGGCGCCGCACGGGCGCGTGGTGCTGGCCGAGCTCGACGGCGAGGTCGTGGCGGGGGGAGCGCTGCGCCCCTACGAGGAGGGCCGCGCGGCCATGCCGGACACCGCCGAGTTCAAGCGGATCTGGACCTCGCACCGGCACCGCCGCAGGGGTCTGGCGCGTCGCGTCATGGCCGCGCTGGAAGGGGCCGCGCGCGATCTGGACTACACCCGGGTGCGGCTGTTCACCGGCCCCTCCCAGCCCGAGGCGATCGCCCTCTACGACCGGCTCGGCTACCGGCGCCTGGAGCGGCACGAGGTGGCGGAGTGGCCCTACGTGGAGGCCATCGGCTTCGCGCGGGACCTGAGCGTCTGACCCTCGCACGACCGAGCCCTCCGGCGCGCCCTCGTCGGGCGGTCGGCCCGGTGGGCGGCCGTGCGTTATGGGGGTCGCTATGTCCGCGGAGCGGTCAGGCGGGCGGCGCCACCGTACGATGGGTCACACGGGCCGCCACAAGCGGCCGAGGATCCCGCGACCGACGAGGAGAGCCACGACGTGAGCGACCAGCAGCGCCCCGGAGCCGAGCAGGACGGCTTCGTGTTCACCCCACGCAAGAACGGCCAGGCTCAGTCGGTCTCCGACGAACTCGCCGCGTGGATGCGCACGGGGTGGGCCGACACGGAGCGCCGCGACCTGGAGCCCGTCGCCCAGGCCGAGCACACCGCCCGCCGTCGCGCCGCGATCGGCGCCGCCTTCCCCGGCGACCGGCTCGTCGTCCCCGCCGGACAGCTGCTGACCCGGTCCAACGACACCGAGTACCCCTTCCGCGCCGCCACCGACTACGCCTATCTGACCGGCGACACCTCCGACGGCGGCTGCCTGGTGCTGACCCCGCGCGCCGACGGCGGCCACGACGCGGTGCTCTACCTCAAGCCGCGCTCCAACCGCGACAACGGCGAGTTCTGGCTCGGCGGGTACGGCGAGCTGTGGACCGGCCGCCGCAACAGCCTGGGCGAGGCCGCCGACCTGCTGGGCGTGGCCACCGCCGACGTGCGCACCCTGCCCGACGCCCTGCGCGCCGACACCGTGACCACCCGCATCGTGCGCGGCCACGACGTCGAGCTGGACGCGATCGTGGACGAGCTGCGCGCCGACGCCGACGACGAGGCCCGCGCCAAGTCCGCCGAGCTCGACGAGGAGCTGGGCGTCACCCTGGCCGACCACCGCCTGGTCAAGGACGAGTGGGAGATCGCCCAGCTCCAGCTGGCCGTGGACGCCACCGTGCGCGGCTTCAACGACGTCGTCACGGCGCTGCCGCAGGCCAAGGACACCTCCGAGCGCTTCGTCGAGGGCACGTTCTTCCTGCGGGCCCGGGTGGAGGGCAACGACGTCGGCTACGGCACCATCGCCGCCTCCGGGGCCAACGCCACCACCCTGCACTGGACCCGCAACGACGGCCCCGTCCGCGACGGCGACCTGCTGCTGCTGGACGCGGGTGTGGAGACCACCACGCTGTACACGGCCGACGTCACCCGCACCATGCCGGTGTCGGGCGCCTTCACCGACCTCCAGCGCACGGTGTACGACCTGGTGTACGCCGCCCAGGAGGCCGGTATCGCCGCCGTGGCTCCGGGGCGCCCGTTCACCGACTTCCACCACGCTGCCCAGCGCGTGCTGGCCGAGGGCCTGATCGAGTGGGGCCTGCTGGAGGGTCCGGTCGACCGCGTCCTGGAGCAGGGCCTCCAGCGGCGGTACACCCTGCACGGGACCGGCCACATGCTCGGCCTGGACGTGCACGACTGCGCGATCTCCCGCCAGGAGGTCCACCTGTACGGCGAGCTGAAGCCGGGCATGGTGCTCACCGTCGAGCCGGGCCTGTACTTCCAGCCCGACGACCTCACCGTGCCGGAGGAGTACCGGGGCATCGGCGTGCGGATCGAGGACGACGTCCTGGTCACCGAGGACGGGTGCCGCGTCATGTCGGCGGGGCTGCCGCGCACCTCCGCCGACGTCGAGGCGTGGCTGGCCGAGCGCATGCCGCGCTAGCCGCGCACACCCGTGTGTCCGGGCCGTCTCCCCGCGGGGGAGGCGGCCCGTCGTCGTCGGGACACGGTACGCCTCGCCCCACCGGGCGGGACGGCCGTCGAGCTCGACTGACCCGTTCCGGGGCGGCTCTTCGACGCGGCGGCGCCCCCCGGGGGGCGGTCTTCGCCAGCACCTCGGGAGGTGTGAAGGTCGGGCCCGGCCCAGGCGGCGCACCCGGCGCACGCGTCAGAGTCCGGGCCCGCCCCAGCCTCCGGTGAGCAGGTGGAACACCAGGTAGGGGACGGCGATCAGCGGGGTCCAGGCCAGCCACGGACCTGGACTCCGTTTCCTCCACAGCGGGATGGCGACGTCGACGAGCAACGTCAGGAGGATGAGGAGGCCGCCGAAGACGACGAGCCCCGTCAGCACGACGGGGTAGTGGTCGAGCGTGGTGTAGTTGCAGTTCTCGATGCCGGGGGCGCCCATCTCCTCGACGCTCCGGCAGTCCATCGGCAACAGGTAGGTCACCAGCCAGAACACGAAGAACAGGGGGATCAGGGCGAACACGCCCAGGAACAGGTTGGCGACCACGGGCTTCCACACGGGTGTGGGCGGTGGGACGGGCACGGGTGCTCCCTGGGTTGGTGGCACGGCTCGGTGGAGGGACGCTCAGGACCCGCCGGGGGTTGACTCCTGCGGTTGCGGGTTCGCGACAGAACGCACTGACCGGTGGTTTTTCCGAGCATCCTGTGTTCTGGTGAGGAACATGAGGGACGACCGGTTTCGGCATCCGTTCTTCGCCCGCTTCTACACCTGGGTGGCGGGGGCGATGGACGACGCCGGACTGGTCGGACACCGCCGGGTGCTGGTGGCCGGACTCCACGGTCAGGTCCTGGAGGTCGGTGCGGGCCACGGGCCCAACTTCCCCCACTACCCTCGCACCGTCGACCAGCTCACCGCCGTGGAGCCCGAACCCCACCTGCGTCGCACCGCCCAGGGGCGGATCGCGGCCGCGCCCGTACCGGTCAGCGTCGTCGACGGCCGTGCTGAGCGCCTCCCGTTCGAGGCGGCCCGGTTCGACGCCGCCGTGGTGGCGCTCGTCCTGTGCTCGGTCGCCGACCAGGGCGCCGCCCTCGCGGAGATCCACCGCGTCCTGGTCCCCGGCGGCCGGTTGCGCTTCCTCGAACACGTGCGCGCCGACACCGTCTGGATGTGCCGGACCCAGCGGTGGATCGACGCGACCCTCGGCCCGCGCCTGCTCGGCGGCTGCCACTGCGCCCGCGACACCCTCACCGCGATCGAGCGGGCCGGGTTCACCGTGACCGTGCTGGAGAACTTCCTCTTCCCCAATGCCCGCACGCCGCACTCCTTCCACGTGCGCGGTGAGGCGGCCCGGTCCTGACCCGTGGGCCGGGCGGTCGACCGTCGGGGCCGGGAGGCGCCGTCGCGCGTCCCGGCCCCCGGCACACGTCAGCTCGTGCCCGCCAGGGCCTCGGGCACCCCGTCCTCGGGAGAGTCGATGAACTGTCGGCGCATGCGCTGCGCCCGTCAAGTCGCCCCTGTGTCGGCTGGCGTGTCACATCCAACCCCAGCGGGGTCAGAGCCGCGCGGGGAGTGGAGAGGCCCCGCCGTGATCGGCGGGGCGCACGGGGTCAGAGTTTGGCGGTGGCGAGGAAGGCGTCCCACTCGGCGGCGGGGAAGGGGAGGTGGCCGTTGGCCGGGTGCTTGGAGTCCCGGACGGCCGCACCGCAGGGGAGGGAGCCGACCTCCACGCAGTTCTGACCGTGGCCGCTGTAGCTGCTCTTGCGGAAGTTCGTGGGGATGTGGGCTACCTCGACGCAGTCCTGGGCGTGTCCGCTGTAGCTACTCTTGCGAAACTCAAGGTCGGTATTCATGGTGTGCCTTCTAGGGACTTGAGCGTGTCGGTGATCAGCACGGCGGATCGTGTTGTGCTCAGGGCAGATCCCTGAACATCGCCGAAGGTATCACTATGGGCTTCGACCTCGTCCCGTTCTTCTAGGAACATCCCGTTTGAGGCGGTGTCTATATACACGATGGGGAGATCCAGCGGTTCAGGGAAGTCCAGGATCGTGAACGGGGCACAGAGGGCGGCGTGCGAACCCACACTGAACGGTAGGACCTGGACGTCGATGTTCGGTAGCTGGGCCATGTAGAGCAGGTGCGCAAGCTGCCCCTTGAGGACAGAGGTGCTGCCGATGACGCGCCGGAGGGCGGCTTCGTCGATGACGGCGCGGAACCTGGCCGGGTTGCTGCGGGTCAGGACGTTCCTTCGGGCCGTTCGTGCTTCCACCTTGCGTCGAATGCTCTCAGGGTCGGCGTAGCGACCGCCTTTGAGGAGAGCTTCCATGTACTCAGGCGTTTGAAGTAGACCTGGGATCATCTGACTCTGGAACGTTCGGATCAGGGACGCCTCTGCCTCGAGGTCGGGCAGAGCGTGATCCTTGAAGACGTCCTTGTACCTGGACCACCATCCACGCTGCCGGGCGTCCTTCGCCAGCGCCTGCATGACCTGTCGCGTGTCGGGGTCCGTGATCTCGTACAGGTCCATCAGCTTGTCGAGATCACCCGAATTGATGCGTTTTGTCTCGGTGGTCTCCATCTTACTGACCTTGCCCGGGCTCCACTTGTACTTCGTGGCGACCTGGGAGGTCGTGTATCCAGCGTTCTCGCGGGCCTGTCGCAGCATCGTCGCGAGACGGCGAAGCCTGAGTGTCGGGCTGTGGGGAGTGCTCATAGGTGGAGCCTAACGAATAAATCGCTACTTTGTAGTTTTGAGCGGTTGAGAAACTCTACGAAGTAGTCTTACTGTAGATGCGTGGACAGTGACCGGTGTCTCACTCAGTGCTCATGCTGGTCACGCTACTGCGGGCCCGTTCTCCACGTCCTGACAACCGGGAAATCTCCAACGGGCCCGCGTGAACCGTCGCCCACTCCCACACGCCAAGGAGCCTGTTCGCCATGCACTCTCTCGCGCCTCCGCCCGCCCTGCCCGAGGTGACCGTCCCGCTCATGGAGCTCGTCCACCCCTACCAGCGGCACTACTTCACCGGCAGCCCCGACGACGCCCACTACCGCGTCCGTCGCTACGACTTCGGCCCCTCGCCGCTCTACCTGCCGCTGGTCCGCGCCTACCTGGGCACCCTCTCCGCGCACCGCGACGACGAGTACCGCCACCTGTTCACCCTGCTCGGCTCGGAAATGGCCGCCAACGCCCTCGCGCACACCCGCTCCGGCCTGCCCGGCGGCTCCTACTCGCTGCTGGCCGAACGCCACCGTGACGGCATCACCCTCACCTGCCGGGACGAGGGCAGGCCCACCGACCGCGTCGTCGGCCACCGCGACCGCGAGTACCTCGCCCCGGACCCCGGCGGCCTGGACCCCTCCGCCGACGCCGGGCGCGGCCTGGCGATGATCGACGCCCTGTCCACCCGCTGGGGCGACAACGGCCTGCCCGGCCACCGCCAGGTGTGGTGCTTCCTCGCCTACGACCTCGCAGACAGCGCCTGGCCCAGGCTCTGAACCGCCCGAGAAAGCCAGAAGGGCTCAGAAGGGCGCGGCAACGCCCTTCTGAGCCCGGCGAATCAACCCCAACCCGTAGCAAAGAGTCAAAGGAAGGATTCGATGACGCATCGTATCCCCTCCCCGCGCCCGTCCAGCGACCCGCTCCACCGCTCCCGACCGCCACTGCCCCGGCGCACCCCGCTGATCGGCCCCGTGTGCCCGGCGTGCTCGCACCCGTCCTGCCGTCGACGCCGTGCCGAGCGCTCACCCCGTCTGGGCGGCCACCGCGCCGAATTCGCTGCTGAGCACGTACTCGCCGCCACCGTCCAGTCGCGGTACCCGGACCTGACCGTCTGGTACGGCGAACAGACGGGTTCGTACTGGGTGGCTTCCTCCACCGGCCTGGCCGAGGTGCCCGACGCCGGAACCCTGACCCGCCTCCTGGCCCCGACTCCAGAACACCGCTGGTGCGACGCACCTGAGGTCCCAGTTCGCCGTCCACCTGATCCGTGACAACCACGGCACCCGCATGGCACCGGCAGTCCGCAGGTGGCTGGAGGCCCATTTGGACCAAGGATGCCGACGAGATCCTCCAGCGACTCGCCTCGTACTTTGATCGAATTCCTCACGCGAAAGACTGAGGAGCGGCGGTTCCGGCTCCGGAAATCACCGCCGCAGCGGTGATGGCGATGATGTCGCCGAAGCGGCGGACCGCCATCATCCGTGTACCTATGGCGTAGGGCGGTTGATCCGGAACTCCGTCACCAAGGGTTCTCAGGAGGAGCTCATGGCCGAAGAACTCCAACACCGCTGGTCCTGGCTCCGGGTCATCGAGAACCGCTGAAAGGGAGCGGCCATGCTGGATGGCACTACTGACGGCAAACTCGACCGGGTGGTCACCTTGGAGGTCGGGATACGAGTACGCGTCCTCGAGCAGCTCCTGCCAGCCCTCTTGCATGATCTCGATCGCGGTTGCCAGCGCCAGCTCGACCTCCAACACGTGTGAACCGCCAAGGCGCTCCTGATCGAAATTCATCGTCGCGATCGTTGCGCCAGCAACCGGAATCCATTCGCCATCCAGCCTGCACGCCACGGGATCGAGGCTGCCACCGGATGCAGTCATGCCATCAGACCTACTCTCAATAGTCAGTAGCCCGGCCCTGCGGCAGTCGACGGTCACCCACCTGAGGAAAGGCGGTTTTCCAGTGCCCGAGGCAGTGGGTAGGCGCGCTCGGTGGGGAGGAGTCGCCGGGCTCGTGCGGCATGCCCGGTCTGTATCAGGGAAGCGGCCTTGCGGACCTGCGGGGTGAGGTCGGTGAGACTCACCATCCAGTCGTCGGTGAACGCGCGAATCAGATGGCGGCTGATGCCGACCTGGATGCTGTAGTGGTTGAGCGCCGCCCCGCGCGGCGAGCGCTCCGGGTCCCACTGGACATGCACTGCCGCCTCGGCGACCGCCGCTGGGTCCGCGGTCGTGAGCACGGCCTGGGACAGGGCCTCCTCCCAGCCCTCGCGCGTGATCCGCACCGCGAGAACGCGCTCCTGACCGGGTTTGCGGGCCCAGTTGCTGCGGTGCATCAGCCACATGAACGACGGCTTGATCCACGTCATCCTGTGGAATGAGAACGGCGCGACGAAGCGGCCTGCCCGCAGTGCCGCGTCGGCGATGGCGGGTGCGTACGCCTGGTAGACCACGATCGTGCGAGCGTCGTAGTCGGCACGAATCTGATATTGGGGTGTCATGCGCGGCACTCTGCCATCCGTCCCATGAGCCCCGCGAGCCGTTTTCTCGCACCGTGGCTGTGTATCGGATCGGTGACCGGTCCTGGCCAGTTCCCCTGACACGGAGCAGCCAACGGGTTACCGTCATTCGACGACTGGACGGGCCGGTTCGTGACCCAGCTGGCGGCTCCCCGCACGAGGCCGCCCCTCCGCTGGCGCCGATGATCGGCGCGATCGAAGCAGTCACGTCGGCTGCTCCAGACACGCGGACCCTGGTGTGCGATGCTCGTGCCCGGACGAACGCCGACCGCACGAGGGGACCCGCATGGGACTGGACGCCTTCGTCCGCTGCCGGTGCTGGCAGGACGGACTGACCAACCCGCTCCCGGTCGCCCGGGAGTTCGTCACCGAAGTTGAGGGGGACCTCTGCCTCACCCTGCCGTGGGAGGGCAGCGAGGAGAGCCACGCGCGCTTCGACCGCTGGGTGGCCGAGGGCGCCTGCCCCCACCCGGACATGGAGCGGGCATCGGAACACATCGCCAACTGGAGCGGGTACCGCCTGTTCCAGCACGCCTTGGACGCCGGCGGCGGACAGATCCGCTTCCCGGTCCTGTGCGCCCGACTGCCCGACGCCAACGGCGGCACCCTGGAGCCGGAGGAGGCCCGGCTGGCTCTGGAGGAGCTGTGCCGCTTCGACGGCCTCGCCGACCTGGGCACGAAGACGATCCTGCTCGACGAGGACACCGGACAGACCGTCACCACCCATGTCGCCGCGTACAGGGGCGTGTTCATCTACGCCCGCGCCTACCGGGCGGGGATCGACCCCGGAGGATTCTTCCTGTGGGACGGCGGTGCCGATCCCCCGACCGAGCTGTTCCGCTCCCGGCGCTTCACCCAGGAGGCGCTCGCCGACCGATCCGTCAGGTTCACCGCGCTCGACCGCGCGGCGGAGGTCACCCTGGCGGAGATCGCCCCCCTGGGCGCCGCACGGCGCTCGGACACCGCCGGGTACCCGAGGCGGCTGCGGGTGGACACGGTACGCCGCACGCCGCAGGAGTTCGCCCACATCGTGCAGCCGCTGACCGCGGTGTGCGAAGCCTCCGTCGAGACCGGGAACCCGGTCATCTGGTGCTGACCGGCCGTCTCCGGGCGGCCGGGCACGGCTGGTCGGGGCGCGTCGACGGACGGGGGTCGGGCGAACACCGGCGATCAGCGACTCCTCTCCTCCTCGAAGGCGGGCGCACCGCCCGTGCTCTGACCCGTCCGAAGGCCAGCACCGCTCAGCCTCTCTCCTGACGAAACCCCAGGCCAGGACGGCGTGGGGCCGCACGCCGCCTCGCAGTCATGTCTAACTTTCTTGACATGAGGTCGGGTCTTCTTTACATTCTCTGTCATGTCAAAGATGCTTTACATCGCAACGCGTCAGGGGATGGGTTCCACCGTCGGAACCGCCCGGCTGACCGGCCTGGCGTACCTGGGCCTGGCGATCACCGGCGTACTCGGCTTCCTGGCGGCCCGCCCCCGCCTGTTCGTCGCCGACGACGCCGCCGCCACGCTGGCCAACCTCACGGCACAGGAGCCCCTCGCGTGGGGCGTCGTCGCGCTGGAGCTCGGGATCGTCCTGACCCAGGCACTGGCCGCCCTGCTGTTCTTCAAGCTCTTCCGCCCGGTCGACGGCTTCGCGGCCGGTGCCGTGGCGGCCTTCGGCCTGGTCAACGCCATCATGATCCTCGTCAGCGCCGGGTTCCTGGCCACCGCCGCCCACGTCGCGCTCGACTCGCCGCTCTCGGCCACGGACGACACCGCCGCCACCGTTCAGCTCCTGTACTTCGCGAGCGGATTCATGTGGGACGTGGCGGCGCTGTTCTTCGGCCTGTGGCTCATCCCGATGGGCTGGCTCGCGTACCGGTCGCGGTGGATGCCGCGACCGCTCGGGGTGATCCTGATGGTGAGCGGGATGGGTTACGTGGTCAGCGCCTTCCTCGGCTACGTTGTACCCGATGCGGCCGTGGCCAAGGAGATCCTCACCCTCCCGGCCACGGTCGGCGAGTTCTGGATGATCGGCTACCTCCTGACCCTGGGAGTGAGCCGCAAGGCCACGCCGAAGGACGCCGACCACACACGGACGGGCGTCGATGGCTGACGTGCCGGAGCGGACGACGCCGACCCACCGCGTCGTCCGCTCCGGTCATCGTCGCCCGTGTCCCGGCGCGATCGGTGTCGAAAGAGGTGGAGCGGACGTGTCCTACGAGGAGAAGGGCACCTGGGCCTTCCTGGTGGCCTCGGTCGCGGTCTACCTCGCGTACGTGGCAACGGTCCTGAGCAGGGCCGTCGACCCCATCACCGAGACCCCCTACCAGTTCCCGCTGCTGTGGTCCATCGCCGCCTGCGTCGCCGTCGCGGTCGTCCTGCGGGTCCTGATCGAGATCGTCAGGCCGAGCGAGACCCATCGAATCGACCCCCGGGACCGGGAGATCGCCCAGCTGGGAGTACTCCGCTCCTGGGGGTTCCTGATCGCCGCGGCCCTGGCCGCCATGGGGCTGGCGATGCTCGAGGTCGCGCACTTCTGGATCGCGAACCTCCTCTACCTCGGCTTCGTCCTCCAGGCGGTCACGGGCGCGGTCGTCGGCCTGGTCGCCTACCGGCGGGGGTTCTGAGTTGGTCAAGCCGACACGGGTCACCAACCGCATCCGCACCCTGCGGTTCGAGCACGGCGAGATGACCCAGGCCCAGCTCGCCGACGCGGTCGGAGCCACCCGGCAGACCATCATCGCCATCGAGCGGGGCCGGTACTCGCCCTCACTGGAGATGGCCTTCCTGATCGCGCGGGCCTTCGGGGTGGGTCTGGACGACGTCTTCCAGTACCCCGACGACGCGCCCTGAGCGTCCGCCGGTTCCCGCCGTGCGGAGGCTTTCCGCGGCGCCGAGAACACCGTTGCCCCTGGCCCGCGCCGTTCCGTCCGGTGTGCGCGGGCCCGGGGCCACGGGCACGGCCGTGACCCCGCGCCCGGGTCAGCTGGCGAGGTCGGGCGCGGCGGTGCGGGGGTGGCGCGCCTCCACGGAGCTGAAGGCGACGTGTCGCCACGCGGCGAACCAGAGCTGGACCTCGTCGGGGATCCGTTCGGCCGGGTGGTCGCCCGCGATCAGGCACGCTCTGACCAGGGCCCGGGTGAACTCCATCCGTGGCAGGCGGGGGAGTCCGCGTCCGGACAGGACGTAGGAGGTGGTGCTCGGCGGCAGCGCGGCGACCCGGGCGCCTCCGGGCGTGACCGTCGTACCGGCGAGCTGTCGCAGCCGCCGAAGGGAGGGGGCGCCCGCCCACAGACGCAGCTCGGCCAGGGCCGTGACGAACTCCTCCGGGGTCCGCACGGTGCCGGGGTCGGGCGGGGGCGAGGGGACGGAATGACGATTCATGGTCGTGACTCCCGTTGGCAGTTCGGTAACGCGATCCGGGCGGGGAGCGGATCAGGGGATGTGTGCGTCGGTGCGATGGACTTCCCAGGGTCTCGTGGTGGGTGTCCTTCCGGTTTTCTCTTCTCGTGCTCGCTTTCACGACGTGTGATGCTCGGGCGGGAGGAATGGATCCTTTATTCGAACCGCATGGCCAGATTCGGACATGTCGATGAAGTCCGCCCTGCTTCTGGTGTTGGAGAAAAGTGTGTGAACACTGGTGCTGATGAGGCGTCCGGCGAACACTCCTCGGCGGAACAAGAAACGCGACTTCCGCGAGCGGTCCGTGCATCCTCGGCGACGCGCGGTGAGTGCGGCTGTTCCACGCCGTCCAAAACCGTTCCTGTCTGTCTGTTTTCGTTCCCACCCTTCCTTTGCCGGGAGTCCCGCGCATCCTGAATTCGGGAGCACGGGAGGCGACGTGTCCCCCGTCATGTCTCCCGGCGTGTGATTCCGGAAAGGAAGAAGAATGCGGTTGACACGAATCCTGTCCGGCGGCGCGGACCGTCACCTCACCTGGCACTGGGCATTCGCGCTGATCGGCGCCTTCATGGTGCTCTTCGGGGTGCTCAACTTCGCCGAACTGCCCCTGGGCTGGAAGGACCGGACCGACCAGATCGGCGGCTACCTGGACGCCACCGTGGGCCTGGGACCCGAGTGGGTTCCCGCCACCCTGTGGGGGATGAAGTCGATCGAACTACTGCTGGGCCTGGTCGCCCTGGTGGCGGTGGCACGACGGGACCCCAGGTTCCTCGTCGCCGCGATCCTGGGGTGGATGGTGGTCATGACCGGGATGGCCGGCATGGACATCTGGGCGAACGACCGCGCCGAACTCCAGGAGCACACCGTGTACTTCGCGGCCTTCGCCCAGCTCCTGATCGTGGTCGTCGCCCTGGGTCTGGTCCGGCCCGCCAGGCATCTGCTCGCCCGGCTCGACCGCACGGTCGAGGAACCCCGCGTCCGGGTGCCGGAGCAGCGCGAGGTCACTCCTCGCTCGTGAGCGTGTTGTATCCGGCGGCGCGCTCCTGGCCGGACAGACCGTGGATGGCGTCCATGATCCGGTCGGTGATCTCCCGGCGGGCCCTGGCGGGGGAGAGGTGGTCGTATCCGGTGGAGAAGTCCATGGGCGTGCCGAAGCGCACCGTGAACGGGTGCGGCCGGGGGACCGGCGCGCCGATCGGCTGCACGTGCTGGGTCCCGGTCACCGCCACCGGCACCACCGGCGCCTTGGACTCCAGCGCCAGGTGCGCCACGCCCGTCCGGCCCCGGTAGAGCCGCCCGTCGCGCGACCGCGTCCCCTCGGGGTAGACCACGCACGCCTCGCCCTCGCGCAGCCGGTCGAGCATCGTCTCCAGGGAGAGCATCGCGTCGCGGGCGTTGCCCCGCCGTACGGGCATCGCCCCCAGCGAATCGAACAGCGCCTTGGTCGCCCGCCCCCTGACCCCCGTGCCCTCGAAGTAGTCGCTCTTGGCCAGGAACCGGACCCGCCGCGTCCGGACCGCCAGCGGGATCACCACGCTGTCGACGAAGGACAGGTGGTTGCTGGCGAGCAGGACCGCCCCCGTCGAGGGAACGTTCTCCCGGCCCTCGATGGTCGGTCGGCACAGGGTCCGGGCGAGGACCGCCGCGGTCTGCCGCAACGCGCCATAGAGCACGTGTTCTCCCTCACGAAGGTGGTCGGATGTGGACCCCAATGTAAGGGCGACCCGTGGGTAACCATGGCGCGGGGCACGTGAACGACATCACGTCGCGGACGTGGGTGATCGCTCACCAGTACCTCCATGACGTGCGAAAACGCCACACACCAGGCGTGGACACCCGTGGGCTCAGCTCACGCGCCGCCAGTCCGCGTTGGCCCCGCACACCACCAGGCACGGGTTCTCACCCGGCACGCGCCCGGCCAGCCACGCGGCGAACGGCACCGCGGCGGCCGGTTCGGTCGCGATCCGGAACTCCTCCCACAGCCGGTCCTGAGCCCGGGTGATCTCCTCGTCGCTGACCAGCGCGGGCGTGACCGGGTGGGCGCTCAGCACCTCGAACGGCACCCGGCCCAGGATCGCCGCGCCCAGCGCCGAGGCCGCGATCGAGTCCACGGGGCCCGCGACGGGGCGCCCGGCGGCCAGTGCGGCGTGCAGGCTCTGGCAGCCCTCGGGTTCCACGGCGACCACGCGCCGCCCGCCCGCGCCCAGCCGCACCCCCGCGACCAGGCCGCCGCCGCCCACCGCCACGGCGACGGTGTCGCACTCGGGGGCGTCGGCGGCGATCTCCAACCCGATCGTGCCCTGCCCGGCGACGACCAGCGGGTCGTCGTAGGCGTGCAGGTAGCGCACCCCCTCGGTCTCGGCCCGGGTCCGAGCGGCGTCGGCGGCGTCGGCGTACTGCTCGCCCACCCGCACGATCTCCGCGCCGGTCGCGGCCAGCGGCGCGGCCTTGGCCTCGGGGATCGTCTCGGGTACGTACACGGTGGCCCGGATGCCCAGGAGCGAGGCCGCGGTGGCCACGCCGAGGCCGTGGTTGCCTCCGGAGGCGGTGATGACCCGGTCGGCGGGCTCCCCGCCGAGCAGGGCGTTGAGGGCGCCGCGCAGCTTGAACGCTCCGGTGCGCTGGAGGTACTCGAGCTTCAGGGTGAGCGGACGCCCGTCGACCTCGGTACGCATGACCGGGGTGCGGCGGGCGTAGGGAGCGATGCGTTCGGCTGCGGCACGGACGTCGGTGGCCGTGGGCGTGCGCGCGGCACGCGCGGTACTCGGGCTCATGGCCCCATGCTGCCGCTACTGACCATTAACTTAAAGTTGGGTCTGCTAAAGATTGTTAAGCAGAACTTTGTACCTGATTTTGTTGCGCTGGGGAGGGAGTACCCGTGCTCGACGCCAACCGGCTCCGCGTCCTCGTCGAGATCGCGCACGCCGGATCGATCGCCGCCGCCGCCGAACGGCTCTCGTTCACCCCTCCGGCCCTGTCCCAACAACTCACCAAACTCGAACGCGAGGTCGGCTGCCCGCTCGTGGAACGGGGGCGCACCGGCGCCACGCTCACCGAGGCCGGCCGGGTCCTGCTCGACCACGGCGAACGCGTCATGGGCGAGCTGCGCGACGCCGAGGCCGCCGTCCGCGCCATCGCGGGCGAACCCCCGCGCCGCCTGTCCCTGGGCGCCTTCGCCAGCGCGGGCAAGGTGCTGCTGCCCGACACGCTCGCCGCCTTCGGCCACGCCCACCCGCACGTGCGCCTGTCGCTGTCGGACATCGAACCGCCCGGCGGGTACGGCCTGGTCACCTCGGGCGACCTGGACCTGCTCGTCACCCACCGCTACCCGGGCGCGCCCCTGCCCCGGATCGGCGGGCTGCACCGCGAACGCGTCCTGGTGGA
Organism: Nocardiopsis sp. NPDC049922; assembly: GCF_040660275.1. Classification (NCBI taxonomy): domain Bacteria; kingdom Bacillati; phylum Actinomycetota; class Actinomycetes; order Streptosporangiales; family Nocardiopsidaceae; genus Nocardiopsis; species Nocardiopsis sp. NPDC049922. The sequence goes on from NZ_JBFAME010000003.1 coordinate 270,947, forward strand.
TCCGCTCATGGTCGTCGCCCCGGCCGGTCACCCCGTCGTCGGGCGCCGGTCCCCGACCCTGGCCGACCTCGCCGACGAGGAGTGGATCTGCGGCGCCCCGGGCATCCCCAACCGGGTCAGCCTGGACACCGCCGCCGCGGCCGCCGGGGTCCGGCTCACCGTGGCCTACGAGACCCGCGACTACGAGGTCGCGCTGGCGCTCATCGAGGCGGGTGTGGGGGTGGCGCTCGTCCCGCGCAGCATCCTCGGCGCCGCCCGGCGGGGAGACTGGGTCAGCCGCCCGCTCCGCGGGACCCGCCTCGCCCGGGACATCTTCACCGTGCACCGCCGTCGACCCTCCGAACCGGTGTCGGCGATGGTGGCCACCCTGCGCCGCACCGCCGCGGGCGTCCTCGACCGGGGCGGGGTCCCCGCCGAGGACGGCGACGCCTAGAGCGACGGCGCGCCGGGCGGGCGCGGCGCGTTCCACCGGTAGCGCAGCGCCAGGACGCGGACGGTGAAGCACGTCGCCGCGCCGCCGACCGCGACCCACCCCGCCCCGAACCCGAACACGTCCACGACCACCACGAACCCCGCGCCGAGCATCGCCGGGATCGCGTACAGGCGCGAGTCGGCGCTCAGCACGGTCGGCACCCGGTTGATGAGCACGTCGCGGACGGTGCCGCCGCCCACCGCGCTCAGCGCCCCCAGGATCGTCGCCTGGAGCGGACCGACCCCCAGCTCCAGCGCCTTGGTCGCCCCGATCACCGCGAACAGGCTCAACCCGGCCGCGTCGAAGAGCAGGATCGGCTTGTTCAGATGGTGCAGCCACCGGCTGAGGAAGAACGCCACCGTGGCCCCCAGCAGCGCCGTGACCAGGTACCGCCAGTCCTGGAAGGTCGCCGGGGTCACCCCGAGCAGGACGTCGCGGATGATGCCCCCGCCGATGGCGGTGACCACGCCCAGGGCCATGACGCCGACGATGTCCACCCGCGCCGAGCGGATGGCGGTCAGGGCCCCGTCCAGGGCGAACGCGAACACGCCCAGCAGGTCGAGGGCGAGGAGGATGGTCTGGGTGGACATACGGGTGCGCCGGGACGGCTTCCTCTCCGGGACGGATGGTGCGACAACCGGCCAGTACACCATGCCGCCCCGCCCCGGCGGCGGGAGCACCCCGGATTCGGCGCGTGTCGCCCCGGCCCGGGTGCCCCTGCCGCCCCGCGCCCGTCGCACTCCCACGCGTGTCACCCCTTCCGCAGTCGGCCGGCAGGCGACACGATCGAGTGGACCGACAGGCACGGGGCGGAGTTGAGGCACATGGAGCACGTCGACGCGATCGTCATCGGCATGGGGCCGGGGGGTGAGACGGTCGCCTCCCGGCTTCTGGACGCGGGGCGCCGCGTCGCCGTGGCCGAGCGCGCCCTCATCGGAGGGGAGTGCGCCTACTACGCCTGCATCCCCTCCAAGGTCCTGCTCCGCCCACCCGAGGCCCGCGAGGAGGCCGCGGGCGCGGCCGGGCTGGAGACGCCCGACCTCGACTGGCCCGCCCTGCGCGCCCACCGCGACGCGATGATCCGCCACCTGGACGACACCGCGCAGGTCCAGGGGTACCGCGACCAGGACGCCCTGGTGCTGCGAGGCGCCGCCCGGATCACCGGGCGCGACCCGTGGCGGGTGGCGGTGGGCGACACCGAGCTCACCGCCGACCACGTCGTCGTGGCCACCGGATCCGAGGCCGTGCGCCCGCCCGTGGAGGGACTGGACGAACTCGGCCCCGCACGGGTCTGGACCAACCGCGAGGCCACCACGCTCGCCGCCATCCCCGAGAGCGCCCTGGTGATCGGCGGCGGCGCGGTCGGCCTGGAACTCGGCCACTTCCTCAACCGGATGGGCACTGACGTGACCCTCGTGCAGCGCGGCCCCCGCCTGCTGGACCGCGAGGACCCGCGCCTGTGCGCCCTGGTCGGGGGGCGGTTCGCCCGCGACGGCGTCGACGTGCGCGTGGGCACCCAGGTGGTGTCGACGGCCCGCGACGGCTCCGGGGTGCTCTCGACCCTCGACGACGGCGCGCGCGTGCGCACCGACGTGGTCCTCCTGGCCTCCGGGCGCCGCCCGCGCGCCGACGGCCTCGGGCTGGAGGACTGGGGGGTAGCCCTGGAGGGCACCGCGCTCCCCGTGGACGAGTGGTGCCGGGCCGCGCCGGGGCTGTGGGGCGTGGGGGACGCCACGGGGCGGGCGATGTTCACCCACGTGGCCAAGTACCAGGGACGCGTGGTCGCCGACAACATCCTGGGCCTGAGCCGGATCGCCGACTACACGGCCGTCCCCCGCGTGGTCTTCTCCGACCCCGAGATCGCCGCCGTGGGCCTGACCGAGGAACAGGCGCGCGAGCAGGGCATCGACGTGGCCACCGCCGAGGTCGACGTCCCCGCGACCACGGCGCGCCCGTGGACCTACACCACCGACCCCGAGGGCACGCTCGGCCTGGTCGCCGACCGCGACCTCGGGGTGCTGGTGGGGGCGTGGGCCTTCGGGCCCCTGGTGTCGGAGTGGATCCACACGGCGGCCCTGGCGATCCGGACCCGGGTGCCGGTCCGGGTGCTGGCCGACTCGATCCCGCAGTTCCCCACGTTCAACGAGGCCTACCTCGTCGCCCTGGAGGAGCTCGGCGTCTGACCGGGGGCCTCGACGCCGGGGACCCGGGCCCGCTCGGGTGCGGGCGGCGTTCGTGCGCCGTCCCGTGGGTCAGGCGGCGTCGCTGCGGCCGCCGCGCCGCCCCGCCCGGGTGAACTCCTCGTGCAGCGAGCGGTCGGTGTCGGACACGCCCGCGCGCAGGGCCGCCAGCCACGCCGCTCCGCCCGCCGTGCACCCGGACATGACGATGTCCGTCCCCGACGCCCCCAGCGCCAGCTTGCGGGTGAGCGCGGCGCGCACCGGCTCCGAGTGCGTGAGCACCCCGCCGGACAGCACCACCGGGGTCCGTTCCCCCGGAGTGCGCACCTGGTGCACCGTGTGCGCCAGGTGCCCGGCGGCGGCCTCGACGATCACGTGCGCGGCCGGGTCTCCCGCCGTGTGCGCCTCGCTGACCAGCGGCGCCAGCGTCGCCAACGCGATCGGCGGGCCCTCGGTCAGTGTGCGGGCGAAGTTGCGGGCGTGCTCCTCGGGCCGGTGGTCGTCCCCGCCCACCGGGCGCTGACCGGGGATGACCCGTTTGGCCACCGTGCGCGCCAGCGGGCTGAGGTCGCCGCCCCGGGACAGCTGCCGCGCGGTCTCCTTGGCGGCCTGGTGCCCGATCCAGAACGCCGACCCGTCGTCGCCGATCAGCCACCCCATCCCGTCGGCCGACCGGGTGCGCCGCCGCCCCTCGATCCGCGTCGCGATCGCCCCGGTCCCGGCGATGAGCACCGTCCCGTCGGGCAGCGGCGTGCCCGAGGCGAAGGCGACCTCGTCGTCCCCGGTGAACTCGGCCGTCCCGGGCGGCAGGCCCGCCTCGGCCAGGGCCGCCTCCATCCGCGCGCGCACGTCCGGGTCGCGCAGCGCCGACACCCCGGCCAGGCCGATCACCGTCGCCACGACCTCCTGGCGGGCCCAGCGTTCGGCCCGGTCCAGCGCGCCCTCGACCGCCTCGGTCAGCTGTGCGGCGGCACGGATCACGCCGTGGGTGTTGGGGTTGGCTCCGCCCGCCCACGACTCGCCCAGCCGTTCGCCGGACAGGGTGGTCACGAGCGCGCGCGTGGTCGTGCCGCCCGCGTCCACCCCCACCACGAGACGCGCGGGACCTCCGCGCGCGGACCGGGTTCGCTGTCGCTCGGGCGCCGAAGGAGGAGTCACACCGTAGAGGTGCCCCTCCGTGAAGTCGGCTACTCCTCCGTGGGCGTGCGGCGTCCGCGCCGGGGGGACACCGTGCGCCGTGGCGCGTCCCGCGGAAAACCGTTGGCGACCTGCCCGGGGCTCCTGATAGGCAGACTGTCATGACGCAGACTTCCGAACCCGACCAGAGCCGGACCCCCGCCACGGAGTGGACGGTACGCGGCAGCGACCGAGACGAGTTCCCCGAGGTGGCCCGCGTGGTGGGGGAGGCGCTCTTGGCGCCGGAGACGGCGGAGGAGCGGCTCGAGTCCATCCGCCCGCTCATCGACGCGCACGGGTACGACCGCATCCTGGTGGCGACGGACGGGGACGAGGTCGTCGGAGCCGTCAACGCCTTCCCGTTCGAGATGACCATGCCCGGCGGCCCGAGGCCGGTCGCGGGTGTCACCGGGGTGGGCGTGTGGCCCACCCACCGCAGGAGGGGCGTGCTGAGCGCGCTCATGCGCCGCCAGCTCCGCGACCTGCGCGACCGGGGCGAGAGCCTCGCGGCGCTGTGGGCGTCGGAGGGCGGCATCTACGGCCGCTTCGGCTACGGCGCGGCCTCGATGGAGGCGGAGTTGACCGTCGCCCAGCCCCACTCCGCGCTCATCCCGGACGCTCCCCGCGACCCCGCGCTCACCCTGCGCCTGCTCGGTGCGGAGGAGGCGCGCGACCAGGTCGCCGAGGTGTTCCGGAGACAGGCCCCCGCCCAGATCGGCCGGTTCCAGCGCGAGGAGGTCTGGTGGGACCGGGCGCTCAAGGACACCCGGGACGCGCGCGGTGACCGCAGCGCCCTGAAGGTGGCCCTGGTCAGCGACGCCGACGGGCCGGTGGGGTACGCCCTGTACCGCACCCGGGCCGAGTACGGCCAGGCGGGCTGGTACAGCGAGTTGCGGGTGAACGAGCTGGTCGCCGCGACGCCCGCCGCGCGCGTGGCCCTGTACGACCACGTGTTCAACCGCGACCTGGTCGCCAGGGTGGTCGTGGAGAACACCGCCGTGGACGACCCGCTGTGGAACCTGCTGGCCGACCGGCAGCGGATCGGAGCGGTGCCGATCACGGCCCTGTGGATGCGGCTGGTGGACGTGCCCGCCGCCCTGGTCGGGCGCTCCTACGCGGCGCCGGTCGAGACGGTGGTCGAGGTCGCCGACCGGTACGCGCCATGGAACGCCGGGCGGTGGCGGATCAAGGCCGACGAGGACGGCGCCGGCGTCGAGCTCACCGACGACGCCCCGGACCTGTCCCTGGACGTGTCCCATCTGGGGGCGGCCTTCCTGGGCCAGCACACGCTCGCCGCCCGGGTGGCGGCGGGGGTGGTCACCGAGCACACTCCCGGCGCGGCCGCCCGGTTGGACGCGGCACTGCGCGTGCCCCACGCTCCCGTGTGCGGCATGATCTTCTAGGCGGTCGAGGGGTTCTGGGCGCTCCCGTGCTTCGGGGGCGCCGGAACCGCTGGCCGCCGCCGATCCGCCGACGGGCCGGGCGGCGTGTGGAGTCGACGCGTCCCGGGTAGGGCTCCACCGTCAGACACAACGCTGTGCTACTCATCAGACACGGAGGGCGATGTCCGGTGCGATGGGCCTCGGCCCGCGACCGCCCTGGGCCGTCGTCGGGACCACCCGAGCCGTGGAGGAGAGGGGCCGGCGACGGGCGCAGGGGAGCTGGAGACATGCACGCGACTGTGGGGGACCGGGTCCGGATCAAGGGCAGGATCGTCGGCATGAGGGAACACGTCGGCGAAATCCTCGAGGTCCGCGGGTCGCGGGGGGAACCGCCCTACGTGGTGAGGTTCGACGACGGGCACGAGTCCCTGATCTTCCCGGGGCCCGACTGCGTCATCGAGCAGCGTGGCCCGGTGGACTGACCCAGCACGTGCGGTGACTCTGGGCGTATCCGGAGGCCGGGCACGCCCAGAGATGCCCGGGAGGCTCAGCAGTCCCTAAGTCAACGCCTTGACCAGGCGGTCCACGTCGTCCTCGTCGTTGTACAGGTGGAACGACGCGCGCAGGCGTCCGTCCCGCAGGGCGGTGACGATCCCCGCCTCCGCCGCGCGTCGGGCGGCCTCCTCGGACACCTCCAACGAGACGATCGCCGACCCGGCCGGTTCCAGGCCCATGGCGGTCCGCAACCGGTCGCCCAGGGCGGTGTCGTGCGCACGGATCGTCTCCACGCCGACCTCCTCGATCAGCTCCAGCGCCGGGAGCAGCCCGTACCAGGCGGGCCACACCGGCGCGAGGTCCAGACGGCGCGGCGCGTCGGCCAGTCGCAGCGGCCCTCCGTACAGCGAACTCCACGGGTCGGCGCCCGCGAACCAGTTCGGCGCGAGCGGTCGGAGCGTGGCCAGCGCCCCGGGCGTGCCGGTCAGGAACGCGGCTCCGCGCGGACCGAGCGCCCACTTGTACGTGCTGCACACGGTGAAGTCGACGCGGTCCGCGGGCAGGGGGAGCCAGCCGAAGGACTGCGTCGTGTCCAGCATCAGCCGGGCGCCGTGGTCGGCGCACGCCGTGACCAGGTCCGCCAGGGGCGCGATCGCGCCGTCGGCGGACTGGACGGCGGCCACGGCCACCAGGGACGTGCCCGGGCCGACCTCGTCGGGCAGACGGTCCAGGGGGACCTCGCGCACGCGGATCCCCTCGGTCTCCCGGGCCATGAACGGGAAGACCACGGAGGTGAACTCGTTCTCCGCGACCAGGACCTCCGAGCCGACGGGCAGGCTCGCGGCGATCGTCCCGGCGAACTGGGACACGTGGGTGCCCACGGCGATCCGCTCGGCGGGGACGCCGACCAGGCGGCCGTAGGCGGAGCGGGCGGACTCGACGACGCTGTCGGCGTCCTTGGGCTGGAAGCGGCCCGCGGCCACCTCGTGGGTGAGCCGGTCCAGGGCCTGTCGTGCCCGGAGGGGCGGGAGCCCGTGGGTGGCGGTGTTGAGGTAGGTCACCTCGGGGGAGAACTGCTGTCGGGCGGCGTGCAGGCGGGCACGGCTGGTGTCGGTCATGCCTTGATGCAAACAGTCGGGGAGGGGCGGCTCAAGGGCCAATCCGGGCCGAAGTGGTGTGCCCCGCCGGGACGTGTCAGCTGCGGAACTTGGCCCGTGCGGTGGTGGATCCGGCCATGAGCTTGTTGAGCAGGCGGACCAGTTCGTGGCGTTCGTCGGGTTCGAGGGCCTCGGCCCAGGCGCTCTCGCGTCGGTTGTGGGCGCGGAACCCGCCGAGGATCGCGCCGTAGCCCGCCTCGGTGAGGCTGAGTTGGAGGGCTCGGCGGTCGTGTTCGGAGCGTTCGCGCACGATGAGTCCGTCGCGTTCGAGGGTGTTGAGCAGGGCCGACAGGGCGGCGCGGCTCATTCCGGAGATCTCGGCGGTGGTCTTGGCCTCCATCGGTCCGGCCAGCCAGAGCGCGAAGATCACCCGGAAGCCCGGCCAGGTCAGGCCCCGGGGCCGGTGGACGGACGACTCCAGATCGTAGATGACCATGCTCGTCGCCCGGTTGAGGGTCAGGACCATGCGCATCGCCTCCGCGTCGACGGAGGGCAGCTCTCGTTCCGCCTTCTGCACCGCGTAGTCGACGAAGGACCAGAAGGTGAGATCGCTTGGGGGAGCGGTGTTATGGGTCACCCGACCAGCCTAGTGCCTGGATCCGGGCGCGGAGTGGCCGACGCGTGCCCGTCTCGTTTGTGGCGCGTGGCGGGTCGGCGGTCGTGGTGAGCGGCCCGCGAGGGGTGTGATGGGTACCCTCGTGTTGTGATCTGCATCACTGGACGATGGGCCGCGACCCCCTTGGCCGTGTGGTGCAGGGCACGTTATGGTCGGAATCATCAAAGGTTTGATCAATTGGGCGGCCGACCGCCGTCCGTGAGCGAGTGAAGGGTCCATCGACCATGGCCAAGCCGTTCGCCTCGTCCGCCGACACCGAGGCCAAGCAGCAGACACTGGAGGTCCTGGCCGACGGCGTCTACGCGCTCACCGCCGAGGGCGACCCCAACGTGGGCGCGATCGAGGGTGAGGACTTCGTCGTCGCGTTCGAGGCCCTGGCCACCCCCGCCGCCGCACGGGACTGGCTCGCCCTCCTGCGCGAGCACACCGACAAGCCGGTCCGCTACCTCGTGCTCTCGCACTACCACGCCGTCCGCGTCCTGGGCGCCAGCGCCTTCGACGCCGACATCATCCTCACGCACGAGAAGACCCACGAACTCATCCGCGAGCGCGGCGAGGAGGACTGGGCCAGCGAGTTCGGCCGCATGCCCCGCCTGGCCAAGGACCCCGACTCGGTCCCCGGCCTGACCTGGCCCACCCAGACCTTCGCCGACCGCACCACCATCGACCTGGGCGGTGACCGCGGCGAACTGGTCCTGGAGTACTTCGGGCGCGGCCACACCGAGGGCGACATCGTCGCCTGGCTGCCCCAGCAACGGATCCTCTTCGCCGGTGACCTGGTCGAGGCCGAGGCCGCCCTGTACACCGGCGACGCCTTCCACCACGACTGGGCCGGGCCCACCCTCGACCGCGTCGCCGCCCTGGAGGCCGAGGTCCTCGTCGGCGGACGCGGGGCCGTCACGCGCGGCCGCGCCGCCGTCGACGCCGCCGTCGCCCAGACCCGCGGCTTCCTCACCACGATGATCCGCGAGGTCGGCGCCGTCCACGAGCGCGGCGGCACGCTCAAGGAGGCGTTCCAGGCCGCCCACACCGCCCTGGAGGGAACCTACGGCCACTGGCCCATCTTCGAGCACTGCCTGCCCTTCGACGTCTCGCGCCTGTGGGACGAGTTCTCCGGCATCGAGCGCCCCGTCATCTGGACCGCCGAGCGCGACCGCGAGGTCTGGGCCCAGCTCCAGGACTGACGCCGCCGCCATCCCCCTGACCAGCGCGCCCCGCACGGGCGCCCCACGCCGAACGGAGCCCACCATGCGCCCTCCAGCTCCACGTCCCCCCGCCGACACCGTCGCCGAACCCGTCCTGGTGCTCGGCGCGGGCCCGGTCGGCCAGACAGCGGCCCTGCTCCTGGCCCGGCGAGGGGTGCCCGTACGGGTCCTGGACACCCGCCCCGAACGCGACGCCGTCGGCTCCAAGGCCATCTGCCAGCAGCGCGACGTCCTGGACGTGTGGGACTGGCTCGGCGCCGGGGCCATCGCCGAGGAGGGGCTGACCTGGGACACCGCCCGCACCTTCTACCGCGACCGCGAGCTGTTCAGCGTCCGCCTCACCGACCCGGGCGCCTCGCCCCTGCCCCCGTTCGTCAACATCTCCCAGTCCCGCACCGAGGAGGTCCTCGACGCCCTCATGGCCGAGGCGGGCGTCGAGGTCCTGTGGAACCACCGCGTCACCGGGATCGCCCAGGACGACGACGGCGTCGACGTGCGCTGCCAGACCCCCGGCGGCGAGGTCGTGCTGCGCGGCTCCCACGCCCTGGCCTGCCTCGGCGCCCACGGCGGCATCGTCCGCGACGCGCTCGGGCTCGGCTTCGAGGGCACCTCGTTCGACGACCGCTTCCTCATCTGCGACATCCGCGCCGACCTGCCCGGCTGGGAGCGCGAACGCCGCTTCTACTTCGACCCCGAGTGGAACCCCGGCCGCCAGGTGCTCATCCACCCCTGCCCCGACTCGGTCTTCCGCATCGACTGGCAGGTCCCCGCCGACTTCGACCTCGACCGCGAACGCGACAGCGGCCGCCTGGACGCGCGCATCCGCCAGATCATCGGCGACACCCCCTACGAGATCGTCTGGCACTCGGTCTACCGCTTCCACACCCGCGTCGCCGACCGCATGCGCGCGGGGCGCGTCCTCCTCGCCGGCGACTGCGCCCACCTCGTCGCCCCCTTCGGCGCCCGCGGCCTCAACTCCGGTGTCCAGGACGCCGAGAACGCCGCCTGGAAGCTCGCCTACGTGCGCGCCGGATGGGCGGGCGAGGAACTCCTGGAGAGCTACCACACCGAGCGCCACGCCGCCGCCCTGGAGAACGCCGAGATCACCAGCGCCACCATGCGCTTCCTCGTCCCCCACGGCCCCGAGGAGCACGACCGGCGGCTCACCGTCCTCGAACGCGCCCTCACCGACCCCGCCGCCCACCCCCGGGTGGACTCCGGCCGCCTGGCCGAACCCTTCTGGTACACCGACTCCGCCCTCACCACCCCCTGCCCCGACCGTCCGTTCGGCGGTCGCCCCCCGCGCGGCCGGACCCCCGACCCCTGCCCCGGCGTCATCCTGCCCGACGCCCCCGCCGCCCTCCCCGGCGCCGGGGAACCCACCCGCGTGCGGAACCTGCTGCGCGAGGGGATCACCCTCCTGCTCGGCCCCGCCCCCGAGAACGAGGACCCGGGCGCCCTCCTCGACCGGGTGCGCGCCGCCGCCGAACGCGCCTGCCCCGCCCCGACCGCCGCCCTGTACCTGGCCGACGTCGACGCCACCGGCGCCCTCACCCGCGCCCTGGACCCGGAGCCCGGGCAGGTGTGGATCGTGCGCCCCGACGCGCACGTGGCCGCCGTCGTCCCCGGAACCGACTCCGGCGCCGTCCACACGGCGGTGCGCGCCGCTCTCGGACACGGTCCCGACCAGGCCACCCGCGACACCCGTCGCCCGCAGACCACGACCACCCGCTGATCCCGACCAGCCACGGCTTCGGCCGACCGGCTCGACGACCACGGTAAGGAGATCACCGCCATGGCCCACTACCGGAAGGTGGGCGAGGTGCCCCGCACCCGCCACACCCAGCACCGCACCCCGGACGGCGGCCTCTACTACGAGGAGCTGATGGGGGAGGAGGGCTTCTCCAGCGACTCCTCGCTCCTGTACCACCGCGCGATCCCGTCGGCGATCGTCGACGCCGCCGAGTGGGAGCTGCCCGACCTGACCCGCACCCGCAACGCGCCCATGGTGCCCCGCCACCTGAGGCTGCACTCGCTCTTCGCCGACCAGGACTGGAAGGCCGCCGACGTCGTCGAGTCGCGCCGCCTGGTCCTGGGCAACGACGACGTGCGCATCTCCTACGTCGTCGCCGGGGCGCCCTCGGAGCTGTACCGCAACGGCATCGGCGACGAGTGCGTCTACGTCGAGTCCGGCGAGGCCCGGGTGGAGACCGTCTTCGGCGCCCTCGACGTCGGCCGCGGCGACTACGTCATCCTGCCGCGCGCCACCACCCACCGCTGGGTGCCCACCGGCGACGGCCCGCTGCGCGCCTACGTCGTGGAGGCCAACAGCCACATCGCGCCGCCCAAGCGCTACCTGTCGCGCTACGGGCAGTTCCTCGAACACGCGCCCTACTGCGAACGCGACCTGCGCGGGCCCTCCGAGCCCCTGCTCGCCGACGGCGAGAACGTGGACGTGCTCATCAAGCACCGCGGCGACGGCCCCGGCGGCATCTCCGGCACCCGCTACACCTACCCCACCCACCCCTTCGACGTCGTGGGCTGGGACGGGTGCCTGTACCCGTACGTGTTCAACATCGACGACTTCCAGCCGATCACCGGCCGCGTCCACCAGCCGCCGCCCGTCCACCAGGTGTTCGAGGGGCACAACTTCGTCATCTGCAACTTCGTGCCCCGCAAGGTGGACTACCACCCCGAGTCCATCCCCGTGCCCTACTACCACTCCAACGTGGACTCCGACGAGGTCATGTTCTACTGCGGGGGCGACTACGAGGCCCGCAAGGGCTCCGGGATCGGCCAGGGGTCGATCTCCCTGCACCCCGGCGGCCACTCGCACGGACCGCAGCCGGGCGCCTACGAGCGCAGCGTCGGGGTGCACTACTTCGACGAACTCGCCGTCATGGTCGACACCTTCCGCCCGCTCGACCTGGGCGAGGGCGGCCTGGCCAGCGACGACGGCGGCTACGCCTGGACCTGGGCCGGAGGGAGGAGGGACCGGTGACCCACCCCCTCTACCGCCGCCTGTTCGACGACGCCGCGCTCTTCCCGCCCGGCAACGCGCCCATGGGCGAGGCGGTGCCCGCCCACCGCGGGTACCGCTCGGGGTGGCGCCGCGACCACGTCGGTCCGTTCCTGGTCGCCGACGGCCGCGTGGCCGAACTCCGCGCCGTCCTGGCCCGGGAGGAGGACCCGCCCGGGCCCCTGGCCGTCGCGGTCACCGTGCCCGGCGGCCCCGACGGCATCGGCGCCGCAGTGGAATCCGTCCTCGCCGACCCCGCACTGCGGCTGGTCGGGGTCGAGGCCGCCGCCGCGCCCGGCGCCGCCGGGGCCGTCGCCGAGCGGCTCACCCGCCACCTGCCGTCGGGCGCGTCCGGGTTCGTGGAGGTCTCCCGCGAGGGCGACGTGCGCGCCGACCTGGACGCCCTGACCGGCACCGGCCACAGCGCCAAGTTCCGCACCGGCGGCCTCACCCCCGAGGCCCACCCCGACGAGGCCGAACTCGCCGTGTTCACGGCCGCCGCCGTGTCCCGCGACCTTCCGTTCAAGTGCACCGCCGGGTTGCACCACGCCGTCCGCCACACCACCGGCGAGGGCTTCGAACAGCACGGGTTCCTCAACCTGCTCGTCGCCACCGCCGCGGCCCTCGACGGCGCCGGAACCGACGACCTGGCCGGGATCCTGGCCGACCGCGACGGCGCCGCCCTGGTCGACGCCGCGGCCCGGCTGACCCCCGACCGGGCCGAGGCCGTCCGCGCGCGGTTCCTCTCCTTCGGCACGTGCAGCGTCGTCGAACCCCTGGAGGACCTGGTCGTCCTCGGCGCCCTCACCCCCGAGGCCCGGCCGCACTGACCGCCACCACAGAAAGCAGCGATGATGCCCGACACCTGGCTCGACCTAAACCCGGACGCGCCGTTCGGCCCGGCCACCCTGCCCTACGGGGTGTTCAGCACCGACGCCGACCCCGCGCCGCGCACGGGCGTGGCGATCGGTGACCACGTCCTGGACCTCGGCGCCGCCGCCCGCGCCCTGGGCGCGCCGTTCGCCGACACCGTCGCCCAGTCGAACCTCGACGCCCTCCTGGCCGCCGGGAGACCCGTCTGGGATGCGGTGCGTTCCGCCCTGACCACGTGGTTCACCGATCCCGCCCACGCCGACGCGATCCGCCCGCACCTCGTCGACCGGTCCCGGGCGCGCCCGCACCTGCCGTTCACGGTCGCCGACTACGTGGACTTCTACGCCTCGGAGCACCACGCGAGCAACGTCGGTCGGATGTTCCGTCCCGACCAGGAGCCCCTCACCCCCAACTGGAAGCACCTGCCCATCGGGTACCACGGCCGGTCCGGCACCGTCGTGGTCTCGGGGACCGACATCGTGCGCCCCACCGGCCAGCGCAAGCCCCCCACCGAACCCACACCCCTCTTCGGGCCCTCCGCACGGCTGGACATCGAGGCCGAGGTGGGGTTCGTCGTCGGGACGCCCAGCCCCATGGGGGAGCGGGTCGCCGTGGACGACTTCGCCGACCACGTGTTCGGGGTGTTCCTCCTGAACGACTGGTCCTCGCGCGACCTCCAGGCCTGGGAGTACGTGCCGCTGGGGCCGTTCCTGGGCAAGTCCTTCGCCACCTCGATCTCCCCGTGGATCGTGCCGCTGGCCGCGCTGGAGTCGGCCCGCGTCGAGCAGCCCACGCAGGACCCCGAACCGCTGCCCTACCTGCACGGCGGCCAGCCGTGGGGGCTGGACCTGGACCTGGAGGTGCGGATCAACGGGCATGTGGTCTCGCGTCCGCCGTTCGCCACGATGTACTGGACGGCGGCGCAGCAGCTCGCGCACATGACCGTCAACGGCGCGTCGCTGCGGACCGGGGACGTGTACGCCTCCGGCACGGTCAGCGGGCCCGAGCGCGAACAGCGCGGGTGCCTGCTGGAGCTGACCTGGAGCGGCAAGGAGCCGTTGCGGCTGCCGGACGGGACCGAGCGGACGTTCCTGGAGGACGGCGACGAGGTGGTCATCACCGCGACCGCGCCCGGCCCGGACGGGAGCCGGGTGCACTTCGGCGAGGTCACCGGCCGGATCCTGCCCGCGCGCTGACGCACGGGCGGCGGCCCCGCGCACCCCCCGGGGAATGCGCGGGGCCGCCGCCCACGGGTGTCCAACATTCGTTGTACTGTGTCGATATGAGCACGGGATTTCGACCCACGGAAGCGGATAGGCGACTCATCGAACGCCTGAGGAGTCCGGGGGAGTCGACCAGTGAACTGATTCGGCGCGGACTGCGCTCTCTGGCCAGGGAAGAGGAGCGGCGCAGAGCCTACGAGGACATGGTGCGGATCGCGGAGTCGGGTGAGAACCCCGCCGACGAACCGGACGAGTGGGAGTACACAGCGGACGGCCGCATCCGCGTCGTCGGCACGGACACCACGGTCAACGCGCGCCAGGAGGAGGGGCGGTGATCCGAGGCGCCGTCCATCCGATCGAACTGGGGGAGGCCAAGCGTGGCCACGAGCAACGTGGACGTCGCTTGGGCGTCGTCGTCAGCGACGGTCCCCGTCTGTGGTCCACCGTGACCGTCGTGCCCACGTCCACCAGTGCCCAGGACGCTCTGTTCAGGCCCCGGTTGCACATCGCCGGTCGCGACACCCTGGCCCTCACCGATCAGATCCGCACCATCGACGCGAGCTATGTCATCGGTGACCAGGTCGGTTATCTGGACCACACCGAGATGGCGCAGGTCGAGTACGCACTGGGCCTGTGGCTGGGACTGAGCATCGACCTGGGTTTGTAGGACGCACCATCGCGGCACCGGTCCACGTCCGGAGGGCGGCACGGAACCCGGACCGGCACTCGGGCTCCACAGGACGCGGTGGCGTCCGCGCAACCGTCGGAGTGTCCGCCGCGTCGTAGGTGCGACGCGTGTCTCCCGCACGCGACGGCATGGAAGGTCGCGGCCCCCGATGAAGCTCGAGAAGCACTACGACGGCACACGCCCCGTGTTCGATCCGACCCTCCCCGAAGCGATGCTCCAGGGCCTGCGCGCGGAATCGGTGGAGATCCAGGAGGCACCGGCGGGGTCGCGGCCCCGATTGCTGCGGACTCGACGGGAGCGCCTGATCACGGGTGGGGCGGCCTTCACCGCGACGCTGATCGCGATGGCCGTGTGTCTCTTCGTCCTGGACGCGACCGGGTGGTCTGTCCTGGTCGGTGTCACAGGGATGTTCCTATACATTCCGCTCCACCTGCCCAAGGGCGGGATCAAGGAAGAACTCACGTACCTGTTTATGGGGTGCCTGACATCCTTGGGCGGCTTGGGGGCGGTCACCCTCGGAGTCTTCCACCCCTCTCTCGCGGTCCTCGCTCCCTGCCTTCTGATCCACCTCGTGCGCTACCCGTACTTCGTGTACCTGGGGGAGAGGGCGGTGTACGTCGTGCCCGCGGACCGGTTCGTCGACCCGTCCACGCTCGGAATCGGGGAACGCAAGAAGCTGCGTTGGATCCGGAACGCGTGTGATCGGGTGGAGCGGGCCGAGCGGCTGATCCCGGGTTTCGACGGCCGGTCGGCGCTCATCGTCCTCCGCGAGGAGGAATGGATCGTGGCACGCGACCTGGCCCGGATCGCGCCGCTCAGCGCGAAGGTCGAGCGGTTCAAGGCCGAAGCCGCCTCCGACCGGGTCCGTTCGGCTGTGCGTCCCCAGGTGGCGGCGGTGGAGGCCGCGAACCGTGGGGTGGAGCGGAGACGGGGACGGATCGCGGCGTACATGCGTCCGGTGGACGGGGCGCTCACCGCCTACCGGGAGTGGGAGCAGCTCTCCCAGCTGCCTGGAAGCGTCGACGACTACATCGACCTGATCGCGCGCGGTGGTTCCGATCCCGCGGGTCCGCTGCCGCACGACCTTCACGGGGATCCCGCGCTGCACGCCGCGCGGGACGCGGTCGACGAGCGCGTCCGCGAGGCCAACGAGGCCGCCGTCTGGCTGATCTCGGAGACCCAGGAGCACGGATAGAGCGCAGGGGGTCGCCACCACTGGGCGGGGCGTCGTGTCCGGTCGTGCTCCGCCCGGTGCCGTTCCCGGCGGCCGCCGGGAACGGCACCGTTCTTCCTGGCGGTGCTCCCGTTCGGGAAGGCTGGAACCGCCGGATCGCCAGTGGCGTCGTAGGTGCGACGCGTGTCTCCCGCACGCGACGGCATGGAAGGTCGCGGCCCCCGATGAAGCTCGAGAAGCACTACGACGGCACACGGCCCGTGTTCGATCCCACACTCCCCGCGGACATGCTCCAGGGTTTGCGGGTGGACACGGTCGAGATCCAGGAGGCACCGGCCGGGGCACGGCCCCGATTGCTGCGGACTCGGCGCGAGCGCCTGATCACGGGTGCGGTTCCCTTCACCATCACCCTGGTGGGGATGGCCGTGTGCGACTTCGTCCTGGGCCAGCTCGCGCTGTCCATCATGGTGGGCTTCCTGGGGCTGTTCCTCTACTTTCCGGTGCGGCTGTCGGAGGACGGTGTCAAGGAGGAGGTGTTCTCCCTCGGCTTCGGGCTCTTCTGGTTCCTGTTGGGAGTGTGGCTAAGCGGCTTCGGCGGAGCCTTCTTCCCCTTGCTGGTCGTTCATCTGCTGCGCTTCGGGCTCTTCCTCCTCCCGGGGAAGGCGGCGGAGTACGTCGTGCCCGCGGACCGGTTCGTCGACCCGTCCACGCTCGGATTCGAGGAGCGCAAGAAGCTGCGTTGGGTCCAGAACGCGTGTGATCGTGTGGAGCGGGCCCAGCGGCTGATCCCGGGCTTCGACGGCCGGTCGGCGCTCATCGTCCTCCGCGAGGAGGAATGGCTCGTGGGACGCGACCTGGCCCGGATCGCGCCGCTCAGCGCGGAGGTCGAGCGGTTGAAGGCCGAAGCCGCCTCCGACCGGGTCCGCGAGGCCATGCGTCCCCAGGTGGCGGCGGTGGAGGCCGCGTACCGCGAGGCGAGCCAGCGACTGACCCGCATCGGGCGGTACATGGGCCCGGTGGACGCGGCGCTCACCGCCTACCAGGAGTGGGAACAGCTCTCCCAGCTGGCCAGAGGCACGGACGGCTACACCGACCTGGTCGCGCACGGTGGTTCCGAGCCCGCGGGTCCGCTGCCGCACGACCTCCACGGGGATCCCGCGCTGCACGCGGCACGGACCGCGATCGGGGAGCGCGTCCGCGAGGCCCACGAGGCCGCCGCCTGGCTGGCGTCGGCGACCCGGGCGGACGGTTAGGGACCCCTGAGGCCGTCAGCGGTGGACGACGCGCGACGAGGCCGGGCCCCGCCCACCGCGCCTTCGGAGGTCACCGACGCTGGTCGGCCTCCATCATGCGGACCAGGAGGGTGGCCAGGCCGACCGCCGTGGTTCCCTCCCCGACGTCGTCACCGCCCTCGATGGTCCACTCCGCGCTGCGGTCGTCGCGGAGGTACGCCTCCAGGGTGAACCTTCCGCCCGGCCAGCTCACCGACAGGTGGGTGGTGTCGCCGTCGTCGGTCTCCACCCTCAGACCGGCGGCGCGCAGGAGTTCGGCGACGGTCTCGACGTACCGGTCGAGCTGGTCCTCGCTGAGCAGTTCGGGGGTCTCGTCGCCCATGTCCTCCCACATCATGAGGGCACGGGCATCGCTGCTCACTCACGCGTGGTGTCCTGGGCGGGGCCCTCGCAGTCCGCCGGACTGGACGTGGGGCGTCGCCGCGGACCGGCGATGTGTACGCCCCGGGTACGGTCAGCGGTCCCGAGCGCGGACAGCGCGGGTGCCCACTGGAGCTGGCGTGGAGCGGCAGGCATCCGTGTGCACTCCGGCGAGGTCACCGGCCTGATGCTTCCCGCTCGCCGTCAGGCGAGCTGCTGCGCCAGGGCGACGATGATGCCCTCGGGGCCGCGGACGTAGCAGAGCCGGTAGCTCTCCTCGTACCGCGCCACCTCACCGAGGAGTTCGGCGCCGTGGGCGCGCAGACGAGCCAGGACGTCGTCGATGTCGTCGACGGCGAACATGATGCGACGGATGCCCAGCGTGTGCGGTGGCGCGTTCTCCGGGGCGGCGCTGATCGCCGTCGGCGTGCGGAACTTCGTCAGCTCGATCCGGCCGTGGCCGTCCGGGGTCCGCATCATCGCGATGTCGACCCGGACGCCGTCGAGCCCGACGACCTGGTCCAACCATCGTCCCTCGGCCGGTGCCTCCCCCTCAAGCTCCATGCCGAGTTCGGCGAAGAAGGCGATGGCGGCTCCGAGGTCGTCGACGACGACACCGACGTGGTCCATCCGTTGAATCGTCATGCCCCAGAGCATAGGGCGGATGGCCGACGATCGGGCGCAGGAAGCGTGTGCGTCCACCGCGTGAGCCGTGCGGCCGTCGTGGATCCCGCCGAGCGGTTCGGGGATCGGCGGCCCCGCACCCGTGGACGACGCGGAGGCCGCCCCGGGCCCGGGGCCGGGGCGGCATCGTGGAGGTTCGGGGTCCGGGTCACTCGGGTCGACGGCTCACCGCCACGTCCACCTGGTTCACCGCGTTGGCCGACGCGATCGAGAACAGCAGGTGCGCCAGCTCGCCCTCGCTGAACCGCGCCCTGGCCTCCTCCCACACCCGGTCGGGCACGGGTCCGCGCCCGGTCACCGTCATGGCCTCGGCCAGATCCAGCGCCGCCCGCTCCTTGGGGGTGAACAGGTCGGTCTGCCGCCACACGGCGATCGCGTGCAGGCGGCGGTCGCTCTCGCCCTTCCCGGCGGCGGCCGCCGCGTGCAGGTCCACGCCGTGGGCGTTGCCGGTGAGCTGGGCCGTCCGAACCAGGACGAGTTCGGTGAGCAGGGGGTCCAGGAAGCCCACCGCCTTGTCGAGCAGGGCGGCCAGGGCCGTGTTCAGCTGCGGAGCCACCTGGCGCGGCTCCATACGGGGTTCGTAAGCAACGTCACTCATGGTGGAGAGGGTAGCGCGGTGTGTGACTTTCTGGGAGTGGTTTCCATGTTCACAAGTCCCGGAGGACCGCCACGAGCGCGTCGATCTCCTCGGGTGTGTTGTACACGTGCAGGCTCACCCGCACCGACCCGTCCCCCGGATCCGCCCCCGCCTGGCAGTGGCTGTCCGACCGGACCATGAACCCGTGGCTGAACAGGATGAACCCCAGGTCACCCGAGTCGATCCGCCGGTGCCGGAACGCGACGATCGACGAGCGTCGCTGCACGGGGGAGTCGTCGGCCAGACTCAACTGGCACCCCAGCACCTCGAAGGCCGGCAGCTCGCCCAACGCCTCGGTCAGCCGCGCCGCCAACCCCGCGCACCAGCGGTCGATCCGCGCCACCCCGGCCCCGTCCAACCAGTCCAGCGCCGCCGCCAGACTGGCGATGCCCACCGTGTTCGGCGTGCCGTCCCACCCGCCGGGGGCGAACCGCGGCCCCCGTGCCCGCCGTGACCACACCGCCCCGATCCCGGGCAGCGCCAGCGCCTTGTGTCCGGAGAACACGACGAAGTCCACGTCGAGCTCGGCCACCGACACCGGCAGGTGCCCCACGCTCTGCGCCGCGTCCAGGCAGATCACCGCGTCCGGACCGACCGCCTCGCGCACCCGGTGGACGTTCATGTCGCCCCCGTACACGTGGTGCACGTGGGTGAGGGCCACGAACCGCGTCCGGGGCCCGACCAGCGCGGCCAGGGCGTCGGTGTCGTAGTCGCCCGACCCGGCCTGCCGGGGCATCTCCACCACCCGCACCCCGATCCCGCGCCGCGCCAGCGCGTCGCGCGCCTCCAGCCACGGCGACAGGTTGGCCTGGTGGTCGGCGAACGGCACGACGATCTCGTCGCCGTCAGCCAGGAACGCCGTCAGCCAGTCGAGGGCGATCCTGCGCAGCCCCTCGGTCGTCCCGCTGACGAAGTGCACGGACGACCGCTCGGGCTCCGGGTCGTCGAGGAACGCCCTCACCCGATCACGCGTGCGCTCCACCATCGCCGTCGTCGCGTTCGCCCAGGGGTAGGTGCCCCGCCCGGCGTTGGCGTTGCCGGTCACCAGGTACTCCTGGACCGCGTCCAGCACGGCACGCGGCTTCTGCGAGGTGGCCGCGCTGTCCAGGTAGGCCAGATCGGGGTGCCCGGTGATGATCGGGAACTGCTCACGTAGGGACCGCTGCCAGTCCCCGAGCTCCTCCCACACCCGCCCCACGTCAGTCACGCACCAGCGGCGCACCGGCGTCGCGCCAGGCGATGATCCCGCCCGCCAGACTGCGCGCGTCGGTGTGTCCCATCCGCCTGAGCAGGGCGGCGTAGCGCGCCGACTGCTCGCCGACCGGGCACGCCAGCAGGACGGGCTGCCGTGTGCTGAACGGCAGCCCGCCGCGCAGCATCTCGTCGAACAGCTCGTCCACGATGTTGACCGACCCCTCGATGTGCAGCGCGGAGTAGGCGAACGGACTGCGCAGGTCGACGACGAGCGGCCGGCCCTCCGCGATCCAGGCGCGCGCCGCGTCGACCTCCAGCGCCGGTACGGCGAGCACCTCTTCCTCGGTCAGGCTCGCCACCGAGTTGGTCTCGGGCGGCCGGTGGAACAGGTCGGGACGCAGCCGCCGCACGTAGCTGAGGTAGCTCTCGCACCGGTCGCACACGATGAACACGGCCGTGGCCCGTCCGGTGAGCGTCGCGTCGATCCCGCGCAGGTGGCGCACGGCCCCGAAGTAGGCGGCCCCGCCCGTCGGACCGGACAGGATCCCGCACCGGCGCACGAGGGTCAGCATCCCCTCGACCGCGTCCTCGGCGCTGACGTCCTCGATCGTGTCGTAGACCGCCGGGTCGAACAGCCCCACCTCGTGCACCTCGTCGATGGTGCGGATACCCGGGATGAAGTCGGACTTGGCCCCGACCAGCCCGACCACGCGCGTCGCCGGGTCGTGTTCGCGCAGCACCCGCGCCACCCCGGTCGAGGAGCCCGCCGTGCCCACGCACGCCACGAAGTACTCCGGGGCGCGTCCGCCCAGGTCGGCGACGATCTCCGGCCCCGTCCCCGCCGCGTGCGCGTCGGCGTTGCGCGGGTTGAAGTACTGGTCGGTGTGCAGGTGGGCGCTGTCGGGCGCGGACAGTTCCTGGTGGATGAGGGTGAGCGGGTCGTCGGTCAGCGTCGGGTCCAGGCACTCGGTGCGCCCCGGCAGCTCCTCGATCTCCGCGCCCAGCAGCAGGAGCAGATCCTTGATCTCCGGCACCCGCATCCGGTTGGTCACGCTCCGGAACGGCAGCCCGTGCATGCCCGCGATGGCCGCCAGCGCCTTGGCCGTGTTGCCGCTGGACAGCTCCACGACCGTCGCGTCCGCCCGCTGGGCCTCGGCCAGCCCCGGCCGCGCCATGTTCCACGCCGCCCGGTCCTTGACCGACCCGAACGGGTTGAGCATCTCCAGCTTCGCGTACAGGTCGATGTTGCGCAGGCCGTGTACGGCCGGGTCGATGCGCACGAGCGGGGTGTCGCCGATGGCGTCGGTGATGCTGTCGTACCTCACGCCGACCTCCCTTCCGGACGCGAGACGGGGGAGTAGTGCTCGTCCAGGGTCCACCGCCAGCGTCCCGGCTCCCCGTCGACGGCGACCTTGCGCGCCGGGGGCTGGAGCTGGGCGTGCGTGGCGGCGAAGTCCATGCAGTAGCCCGCGGTGTTGGCGAAGGCCAGGAGATCGCCGGGCCGGGGTCGGCGGGGGAGGAAGACCCTGCGGCGGGTGATGAGATCGCTCTCCAGACACAGGCTGCCGGTGAGGAACACCCCGGCGGGCTCCTTGTCCTCGGTGTCGGGGCCGTCGCGCCCCGGATCGGGTTCGCCGCGGTCCAGCAGCAGTGGGTCGACGAGCACGCCGTGGTCCTCCAGACCGATGTCGGTGGCCTTGGCGGCGAGCCGCAGCATGGGTTCGCCCGCCCGCGTGCGACGGGTCTCCAGCACGCGCGCCAGGGTGAGGCCGCACTGGTCGAGCAGGGCGCGGCCGGGTTCGACGTACAGGTCGTAGAGGTTCTCCAGCAGCAGGGCGCCCAGCCCGCGGCCCAGGGTCGGCGCGGTCCGCGACAGCAGGGCGTCCAGGTAGGCGGGGCCCGCGTCGGGCCGGTGGGCCGGGTACAGGCCGAGCGAACCGCGAACGGCGCCGCCCTCGGCGCGCAGGCCGTAGCCGTGTCCGCCCCAGGTCAGCGGCGGTCGCTCGCCCAGGACGGCGCGGGTCAGCTCGGTGGTGTAACGGTCCCACTCGTCGCGGTCGTCGACGTAGCCCACCCCGAACCCGCCGCCGACGTCGACGACCCTGGGCTGGAACCCCCGGGCGCGCAGGGCGTTCATCGCGTGCAGGCACCCTTCGAGCGCGACGGCCTTCTCGTCGAGGCTGACGGTGTCCAGGTGGTAGGCGGTGCCGACGGGCTCGATCGCGTCACGGTGCCGTTCCAGGTCGTCCAGCAGACCGTCCAGCGCGGGGGCGGGCACGCCGAATCGGCTCTCGCGCGACCGGATGGCCACTCCCGGCGCGGTGAACCCGGACAGCCGGACCAGGACGCGTACCGGCGGCAGCCGGTGGGCGCGCACGAGCCCCGCGAGGGTGTCCAGCTCGGCGGGTCCGTCGATGTGGACGGTGGCCCCGACCAGTGCGGCCAGCCACAGGAAGTCGGTGTCCTTGGGGCCGGAGGCGACGATCCGCTCGCCGGTGAACCCGGAGCCGAGCACGTGCCGCAGTTCGCCGACCGAGGCGACGTCGACGCCCGCGCGGGTCGCCGCCAGCCGTCGGACCAGGGCACTGGAGCGGTTGGCCTTGTGCGCGAAGAACTCGCGTCCGTCCAGCCGGTGGGCGCGGCGGACGTCGGCGAAGCGCTCGGCGTTGGCCGCGATCCGGTCGGGTAACAGGACGTCGAGGGGGGAGCCGAGCGCGTCGGCCAGGGTGTGGAGGAGGTCGGACGAGCCCAGAAGGGGCGCCAGCGGGGGTTCCAGCCGCGGTCGCAGGTACAGGGGGGCCTCGTCCACCCGGCTCTTCCTCCCCAGAGCGGAACACTCTCGACGGTCCTCCCGACTCCTTTCCAGTTGCCGCGCGCCTTACCCCCGCATGACCGCCGCTTCACCGGACGTGGGGTCGCCGTGAAGAGGTCTTGCGAGGAAGGCGGTACCGCGACCCACGCAAACCGTGACCAGGGTCACATGTCTGGAGGCGGGACGGCGGGTACGCGGGCGAGGGGCGAGCGACGCGACGGTCGGCCGTCGCCGACGGTGTCCGAGTGTGGCCAAACGCCTGTGGAACCCCCGGCGGCCTGGTCATAATGAGGCTCCTTCCCGTCATCGGACACGGCTGGGAGATCCCCCATGGCGCCTTCGACGCACGGCCGACCCAGGACTCCGGATGACCCTCACGTCGGGGCGTGCCCCGCCCACCGCGGACGGCCGACTCGCGCCCCCGCGCTCCGGCGCCTCATGCGACGCCTCACCGCGGTGCTCGCCGCCGCTCCGCTCGTCCTCGGACCGGGCGGCGCTCCGGCCGCCGCGACCGACACCGACCCGGCCGCGCCCACGGTCGACCCCTTCATCGACCAGTTCACGCCGGATCCCGGTCTCCAGGAGACCCCCGAGGCGGAGCACGCGGCTCGGGAGGTGACGGCGCACGAGCACCTGTTGTGGGCGCCGACCTCGTCGATCGTCAGGACCATCGTGGTTCGGGACGCTCCGGCCTGCGCCCTCCCCGAGGGGGCGGAAGGTCCCTCGGCGGACGGGAGCAGGGGAGTACGGCTCAACGGCGCACTGGCCGTCGGCGAAGGACGCGAAGCCGTCCCGATTCCCGAACCGACCGTGTACTACGCCGATCCCGACGACCTCGTCATCGAGATCGACGAGGCGCTCCAGGCGCCTCCGGGGGAGACGGTCACGGTCACGGTCGAGTGCCTGACGACCGACGACACGTGGGTTCCGGTCGGCGAGGGATCATACTTCATCGAGTTCGGCACGGACGTCCTCCCCTTCGGCCTGGACTTCCCCACCGCGGTCGACTTCGGTCCGGTCGTGGAGAACGGGCGCGTGCCGCTCAGCCTCGCCGAGATCCCCGCCGACGGGCCGGTCGGATACCCCGTGACCGACCTGGACATCGCGGACGTGCGCGCGGGACTCGACGGGGAGCCAGCGACGGTCACGGGGACGGACGAGGACGCGGAGGTCGTGTTCCCGGAGGACGCGGAGCCGGGCCTGCACCTGCTGACCCTGAGCTACGCCGAGCCCGCACTCTGGGAGGTGACCGTGCCCGTCATCAACGGGTACGCCGCTCCCGCGGTCGAGCCGCCGCCGGTCGCGCAGGCCGAGGGCGACGGCGACGGCGTCCCCCGCCTGGAGGACCTGCGCACCGACCCCGTCACCCTCCTCATCGCGCTCGCCGTCACCACCGCGGCGATCGGCGTCGTGTGGCTGCTGGTCGGCTTTCCCTCCGACATCCTCAACAAGTCGATCGAGGGCAACCAGGGGCGCGTCCGCGGCTGGTGGAACCGCCTCCGCGCCTTCGTCACCGGCCGCCCAGGCGAGCGCCGCGCCCTGCTCACCCTGTCCGCGGGGACGGCCTTCGTCGTCTTCTGGATCCTGTCGGCGGCCCTGCCGGTGCTGCTCAACTGGAACCCCGCACCCGAGGCGACGCCGGTGCTGGACTTCCTCGGGCTCCTGATCGCCGTGTTCGCCGTCACCGTCGTCTACGCGTGGGTGGTCAACGCCCGCGACTGGTCGTGGTCCCAGGTCCCGGGGCGCTTCGAGGTCCTTCCCGCCGGACTGGCCATCGTCGCCGTGTGCTCGGCGGCCTCCGCGGCGGCGGACTTCGAGCCCGGGTACTTCTACGGCCTCATCGCGGGGTTCGCCGCCGTCGCCGACCGCGCCGCGAAGCTGGACCTGCCCGAGGCGGAGCGGGACGGCTTCGTCCGGGAGAACGAGGGCCGCGCCACCCGGCTCGGCGCCTTCAGCGTCCTCGTCCTGAGCGTCGTGTGCTACCTGTTCTGGAACTCCCTCAGCGCGGTCGTCGAGGACGGCGGCGCGCCCTTCGGCGTCCTGCTCATGGAGAAGGCGCTGTTCGCCACCACCGTGCTGGGCGTCCAGACCGTCGTCTTCGGGCTGCTGCCGATGCGGTTCCTCGACGGCCACCGGCTCTGGCGCTGGGGGCGGGCGCACTGGGCGCTGGCCTTCACCCCGGGCCTGTTCGTCTTCGTCTACCTGCTCCACATGCACCCCGACCAGGTGGCGGGCAAGACCGCGCCCGAGTCCCTCCTGTCGACGGCCGCGCTCTTCGTCGGGTTCGGAGTCCTGTCCCTGGTCGTCTGGGCCTTCTTCGTCTGGCGCGCCCGCCGCGCTCCCGCCGACCGGCCCCAGCCCGTCGCGGTGGCCGCGTCGACGCCCGGGGAGCCGTCCGCGACCGATCCCGCACGGGCGGCACGGGCCGATTCCGTCGAAGCGGACGCGGTCGCGCCGACGCCTTCGGAGGAGACGGACGAGCCCCTCACGGGCACGGACGAGGCCGCCCCGGAGGACGGCCACACGGAGCCGGTGCCCGTCGACCCCGAGCCGACGCCCCCTGAGCCCGCGTCCGGCCCGCCGGACACGGACCGAGCTGACCCCGTGGAACCCGAGGAGGACGGGTCCGACGAGGAACGGCCGTCGGAGGCTCACCGGGACACGACCGGCGAACCGGAGGAGCCCCCGCCCAGCGACCCCGACACCGACATCGACGGCGACCCCGCCGAGGCCACCGAACCGACCGCCGCTGATCCGACACCCGATGACGCCGTCCTCACCGAGGAGCGTTCCCGACAGGACTGACAGGTCGCCGGTCCCCGGCGGTCCACGCCTCGTCGACCACCCGCTACCCCTCCGCGCCCAGTGCGCGCAGCAGGTACGGCAGCAGGCGGTCGGCCATGTCCGCGCCCGGGTCGGCCCCGGGCACGTGCGGGATGAGGAACGTGTGCGTGACCATCGGGCCGATCACCATCTCCCCGACCACCACCGGGTCCTCCACCGGCGCGATCTCCCCGCGTTCGGCGGCCCGCTCCAGCAGCGCCGCCACCCGGTTCTGGAGCGGCAGCACGAACGCGTCGAACAGCACGTCCGCCAGCGCCCGGTTGTGCGCGGCCTCGCCCACGACCGCCCGCAGCAGCCGCCCCGAGGGGCCGTCGAGCGCGCGGGCCTTGTCGTGCAGGACCCGGCTCAGGTCCGAGCGCAGGCCCCCCGTGTCG
The DNA here is from genome assembly GCF_040660275.1 of Nocardiopsis sp. NPDC049922. Classification (NCBI taxonomy): domain Bacteria; kingdom Bacillati; phylum Actinomycetota; class Actinomycetes; order Streptosporangiales; family Nocardiopsidaceae; genus Nocardiopsis; species Nocardiopsis sp. NPDC049922. The sequence goes on from NZ_JBFAME010000003.1 coordinate 296,804, forward strand.
CGGTCGGGCCCCAGGTCCTCGGCCCAGGCCTGGGCGGCCCCCACCACCAGGTGCTCCTTCGACCGCCAGCGCCGGTACAGCGTGGCCGTGGAGACCCCCGCGCGCTTGGCGACCGCCGCCGTGGTCAGGCCGCTGTACCCGTGCAGCTGGAGTTCGGCGAGGGTGGCGTCCATCAGCGCGCGGTCCCGGGCCGCGTCCCGTGGCCGCCCCCGGGCGGGGGCGGCGGACGCTTCGGGCAGATGGTCGGTGGTCATACCCGGAATCCTATGCGAGCGACCCTGTTGGAAACGAAACAGTTTCGTTTAGTATCGAGTCCATGACGGAGACCCACGCCCACAGTGAACCGCTGACCGACACCGCCGCGATCCCCGGGATCGTCGACCGCCTGCGCGCCGCCTTCGCCAGCGGTCGCACCAAACCGATCGCCTGGCGCCGCGAGCAGCTGCGCGCCCTGCGCCGCCTGCTCACCGAGGAGCGCCCCACCCTGGAGAAGGCGCTCAAGGCCGACCTGGGCAAGAGCCCGGTCGAGGCGCACACCAGCGAGATCGGGTTCGTGGTCAACGAGATCGACCACACCCTCAAGCACCTGGCGTCGTGGCTGCGTCCCCAGCGCGTCTCGGTGCCGATGGCCCTGGCCCCGGCCAAGGCGCGCCGCGTGCGCGAACCCCTGGGCACGGTGCTGATCATCGCCCCCTGGAACTACCCGGTGAACCTGTCCCTGGCGCCCCTGGTCGGCGCCATCGCCGCCGGGAACACCGCCCTGCTCAAGCCCAGCGAACTCGCGCCCGCCACCTCCGCCGCCCTGGCCGAACTGCTGCCCCGCCACCTGGACACCGAGGCGGTCGCGGTCGTCGAGGGCGGCGTCCCCGAGAGCACCGCGCTGCTCGAACAGCACTTCGACCACATCTTCTACACCGGAAACGGCGCCGTCGCCCGCATCGTCATGGCCGCCGCCGTCAAGCACCTGACCCCGGTCACCCTCGAACTGGGCGGCAAGAGCCCCGCCATCGTCGAACCCGGCGTCGACCTGGCCGCCACCGCCCGCCGTCTGGCCTGGGGCAAGTACACCAACGCCGGACAGACCTGCGTGGCCCCCGACTACGTCCTGGCCGTCGGCGACACCGCCGACGAACTGGAGCGCGAACTCGCCGCCGCCATCACCGAGATGTTCGGCGACGACCCCCGCACCAGCCCCGACTACGGCCGGATCGTCAACGAACGCCACTTCGACCGGCTCACCGCCCTGCTCGACTCCGGCACCGTCGTCGCCGGGGGAGACCACGACCGCGACGCCCTGTACATCGCCCCGACCGTGCTGGGCGGAGTCTCGGCCGACACCCCCGTCATGGCCGAGGAGATCTTCGGCCCGGTCCTGCCCGTCATCCGCGTCCCCGACCTGGACGCCGCCATCGCCTTCGTCAACGAGCGCGACAAGCCCCTGTCCCTGTACGCCTTCACCGACTCCGAGGAGACCAAGCGCCGCCTGACCACCCAGACCTCCTCCGGAGGACTGGCCTTCGGCCTGCCGATCGCCCACCTGGCCGTCCCCGACCTGCCCTTCGGCGGCGTCGGCGAGAGCGGCATGGGCGCCTACCACGGGGCGGCCTCCGTCGACACCTTCTCGCACACCAAGTCGGTGCTCGACAAGTCCCTGTTCATGGACACGATGCGGGTCGCCTACGCGCCCGTCACCGACCTCAAGGAGCGCATCCTGCGCCGCATGCTCTGAGCGGCCGGGAGGCCGCCTCACTCGTGCCGGGCGTCGGTGTACACGTCGCCCGGCTCCAGCGTGCCGTCGAACAGCTCGGTGACCGACACGAAGTGGAACCCCTGCCGGTGCAGCTCCGTCAGGACGTCCGGGATCGCCCGCACCGACGACTCGTGGATGTCGTGGAACAGCACCACGCTCCCGGACGTGCTGTGCTCGATGGCGTACGCGGCGACCTCGTCGGTGTCCCGGCTGCGCCAGTCCATGGTGTCCACGTCCCACAGGATGATCGGCAGGCCCACGCTCTTGCGCACGGTCCCGTTCAACGCCCCGTACGGCGGCCGCATCGAGGGCGGATCCGAGCCGATCACGTCGCGCACCGCCCTGTTCGTGCGCGCCATGTCCGACTCGACGGCCTCGGCCGACTTCCCGCTCAGGTCGTCGTGGTCCCACGTGTGGTTGCCCAGCTCGTGCCCCTCGGCGGCCATCCGCTCCAGGGCCTCGGGGAACTCGCCGACCAGGGAGCCCAGCACGTAGAACGTCGCCTTGGCGTCGTACTCGTCGAGGGTGTCCAAGAGGTCGTCGGTGTGCTCGCCGGGGCCGTCGTCGAAGGTCAGCGCCACACACTTGAGCCGCTGGCAGTCCAGGGTGTCGCGCTCGTCGGAGGAGCCGTCGCCCAGGGGCACGTCGGGGTCGGGTCCGGTCAGTGCCGCATCCCGCGCACGGAAGCCCAGCTCGGACAGGACCTCCTCGGCGTCCTCGGGCTCGACCGGCAGGATCACCTCCGCGACTCCCCCCGCCCCCGGCACCTGGGTGGGATCCATGCGCACGGCCAGACCTCCGCCGGTGCTGAACGCCAGGTCCTCCAGCGGGGAACCCTCCCACTCCTGGGCGACCTCCCGCGCCCGCTCGACGTCGAGCAAGCCGCTCCGCGCCGCCTCCTCGGCCGCCTCGGCACCCGCCCCGGCCCCCGCGGCCCCCGCCGTGTCGGTGGACGCCGATCCGCCCTCGGCCCCGGCGTCGGTCGCCTCGGCCTCCTCACGTGCGCGCACGGCGGCCTCGCCGATCACCCCGGGAAGGTCCGCCAGGGGCAGGTGGTAGTGCTCCTGGAGCACGTCGGCCAGGAGGACGTGCGCGCGTTCGACGGCCGCCTCGTCGCGGAAGAGCGCCGTCCAGGGCAGGACCCGTTCGGCGCCGGCGTCGAACCACAGCGTGGAGGCCTCCCGTGTCTCCCGCATGCCCGCCGTCGACACCGCGGTCAGCCGCACCCCAATGACCTCGGGTGAGGCGGCGACCACGGACACGTCCTGCCGCAGTTCGGGACGGCCGCTCCCGGACAGCTCCTCCAGGAAGGCGGTCTGCCGCGCGGCCATGGCGGTGCGCACCTCCGCGCTGAGCGGGTGCCCCGCGCCCAGGAGCGGGTAGCGGTAGCCGACCACGCTGTGCTCGGTCTCCACGGCGTGCTCCCTGACGGTGAGCCCCGGCACCTCGTCGAGCGGGACGCCGATCACCTCGGCGTAGGGCGACGCGTGCTCTCCGACGTGGCATCCGGGCACCAGCAGGAGCCCCAGCGCCGCGCCGACGGAGAACGTTCGTCGCAGTAGGGTGTCGCACACGTGGGGGACCCTATCGAAACGACCACCCGAAACGGGCGAAGCGCGACGAGTTTCGCACGGAGTGTCACCGATTGGCGAAGTCCGCTCCGAGGTGAACCCGGTGCTCCCCTGGCCCGGAGCGAGCGGCCCCGCCCGCCGGGCGTGCCCCCGCCGGGGGCGCCCCGGTGCGGGGCCCGGGTTCAGCTGACGGTGGCCGCCACGATCTCCCGGACCTGCGCCAGCACCTCGGCGTGCTCGTCCGGGGCCGTCGTCCGGGGCAGGTGGACGTGGCCCGCCGGGATCGAGCGGCCCGACCGGTCGCGCAGCAGGGTGTTGCGGTAGGCGATCTCGTTGGACAGGTAGTCGCCTCCGCCGCCCGCGCGGGCGGCGGACCCCTCGGTGGGGCCCTGCGGACGCCGGACCTCCTCGCGCGACCCCGCCGGGACCTCGACAACCTCGGTGTTGGCCACCACCGGATACCGTCCCGACACCGTGTCCGCGATCCGTTCGCACGGCAGCGACGACCGTGTCCACTCCGGGACCCGCGGCCCCGGCACCGGCGCGCGCCCCGTGCTCGTGCGGCCCAGGTTGTCCGTGCCGCCGCCGCGCCACACCCCGTTCCAGACCTCCAGGTCGAACCGGTCGGGCCGGCCCCTGCTCAGGGTGACCACGGCGTCGACCGAGGTGTGGTGGTGGCCCAGGGCCCGCTCCACCACGCCCTCGTCGAAGTCCGACCAGCGCACGGGAAAGACCGCGGCGCGCACCACGGCGGTGCGCCCGCCGACCGGGAAGGTCCATCCGTGCAGGTCCAGAGCCGCGGCCCCGGACGGGTTGGAGCACGCGACGTCCTCGTCCAGGCGGAAGGGGTCGAAGCCGGTCACCACGAGCCGGAGCCAGCGTTCGCCCGGAGGGAAGCCGATGTCGGCGAAGCCCCGTGACTCCCACTCCAGCAGCCGCAGCAGCTCGGCGCGCTGGCCGTCCGTGAGCGCGAACCCCGGCCGCCAGGCGCGCAGCCGGGCGGAAAGCACCAGGCGGGCCCAGTACAGGGGCCGGTCGTCGGTGTCCCCGCTCTCGGCTCGCGTCGCCTCGGTCCACAGCCGGGAGGCGTGCGCGGCGACCGCCTCCCGGGCCTGCTCGACGTCGCCGCTGTCCGCCAGGTCGGCGGCGAACAGGGGTTCCGCGGCGTCGAACCCGGAGCGGGCCAGGATCCGCCTCGGCTCGGGGAGCTCGGCTCGGGCCTCTTCGGGGGTGGTGTCGTGCTGCACGATTCCCTGTCTGGGTCGGGGGAGGGGAACGCCGATGGGACGGGCCGGACGAGTGTAACGTCACCGGGGTCGGGCCCGGGGTCGGGCCCGCCGTCCACGGCGGCGCCGTCGGCGCCGGGTTCGGGGCGGGGCTCCGCCGCCGTTGTCCACAACCTCGACATCGGGGGTGGACCACCGGCCCCGGACTTGGCAGTGTGAGAACTGACAGCCCGTCCCTCTCAACGGAGAGAGAAACACATGCCTACTGCTGCACTCCCCGACACCGACGTCCTCGCCGAGCGCGCGCGGACCGCGTTGGAACGGTGCGGAGTCGACCGCCTGCGCGAGCCGATCGGCGCGGCCGGGGTGGCGAGGACGCCCATCACGGGCCAGATCCTGTTCCCCGTCGAGTTCGACACACCCGCCTCAGTCGACCGGGCCGTCGACACCGCCAAGGAGTGCTTCACCGCCACCTGGCGGGACACGCCCGCGCCCGAGCGCGGCAAGCTCGTCCACCGGTTCGGCGAGCTGCTGCGCGAGCACAAGGCCGACCTGGCCGAGCTGGTGACGATCGAGGCGGGCAAGATCACCTCCGAGGCGCTCGGCGAGGTCCAGGAGATGATCGACATCTGCGACCTCGCCGTGGGGATGTCCCGACAGCTGTACGGCCGCACCATGCCCTCCGAGCGCCCGGGGCACCGTCTCATGGAGACCTGGCACCCGCTGGGCGTCGTCGGAGTGGTCACGGCGTTCAACTTCCCGGTCGCGGTGTGGGCGTGGAACACGTGCGTGGCCCTGGTCTGCGGGAACACGGTGGTGTGGAAGCCCTCGGACCTGACCCCGCTCACCGCACTGGGCTGCCACGGCCTGCTCATGCGGGCCGCCGCCGACGTCGGCGCGCCCTCGGACCTCCACTCGGTGGTGCTGGGGGGCCGCGACGTCGGTGAGGCTCTGGTGGACGACGCCCGGGTGTCGCTGCTGTCGGCCACCGGTTCGGTCGCGATGGGCCGGACGGTCGGGCCCCGGGTCGCCGCGCGGATGGGCCGGTGCCTGCTGGAGCTGGGCGGCAACAACGCGGCCGTGGTCGCGCCCTCGGCCGACCTGGACCTCGTGGTGCGCGGCAGCGTGTTCGCCGCCGCCGGGACGGCGGGCCAGCGCTGTACCTCGCTGCGCCGCCTCATCGTGCACGAGGACGTGGCCGACCAGGTCACCGAGCGCATCGTGGACGCCTACAAGCAGCTGCGCGACCGGATCGGCGACCCCTTCGAGGAATCGACCCTCGTCGGCCCGCTGATCGGCGAGCGCGGGTACTCGGGCATGGTCAAGGCGCTGGACCAGGCCAGGGCCGACGGCGGCGACGTGCTGGTCGGTGGCGGCCGCCGGCTGGAGGAGTCCGGGGCTGACGCCTACTACGTCGAGCCCGCCGTGGTGCGCATGCCGGGCCAGACCGAGATCGTGCGGGAGGAGACCTTCGCGCCGATCCTGTACGTGCTGACCTACCGCACCCTGGACGAGGCGGTGGAGCTGCACAACGGCGTGCCGCAGGGGCTGTCGTCGGCGATCTTCACCCAGGACCAGGCCGAGGCCGAGCGGTTCCTGTCCTCGGCGGGTTCGGACTGCGGCATCGTCAACGTCAACATCGGCACCTCGGGGGCGGAGATCGGCGGCGCGTTCGGCGGTGAGAAGGACACCGGCGGCGGCCGTGAGTCCGGCTCCGACTCGTGGAAGGCGTACATGCGCCGGGCGACCAACACCGTCAACTACGGCGGTGAGCTGCCGCTGGCCCAGGGGGTGCGTTTCCTCTAGGAGGTGCGTCCTCCGCCGGAGAGTTCGGGGGTCCGTTCCGGCGGACCCCCGCGAGCCGTTCGAGGGTGGTGGACGGTGTGGTGGTCGTGCACCGCGGTCGGCCGTGAGCGGCCGCCGCACGCCGGGGCGGTGCGCAGTTCGGGGACCGGCCGGACGGACCTCGCCCGCCGCACCCGGTACCCCTGAGGCGGGGCCGACACCGTCGGTCCATGGTGGGCGCGCCCACGCGGGATCGCGTACGGACGCGCCCACCAGCGATCGCGGGCCAGGAACAGGCGTCCGGCGGGGGTCCGGCGGGCGTTGGGATGGGTGGTGTGGGGCATCGAGGCCCTTCTGGCGGGCCGGTGTGGACGTCAGACATCCACACCGATACCGAAGGCCCTCTTCGCGTGTGTCAGCCGGGGTGGGTGTCACCAACCTCGTGGTCAGTACATCTGGAGCGCACCGACTCCCGCCAGGACCGCCACCGGCAGCAGGAGTATCCACTGCGGCAGCCGCAGCAGGGGCCGAGACCAGTCCGCGCGCAGCGTGATCACCAGGAAGACCGCCGAGTACGCCACGAAGTGGGCCGCGATGAAGAGGACGAGCGGTGCGTTCGTGGTGTTCGAGGCGCCGAGGGCGATCAGGGCGGCACCGCTGAACAGCAGGTCCGCTGTGGCGAAGTGCCACACCGCGTGCAGCGTCCGCATCGGCTCGGAGGGCAGGGCGCTCTCCAGGAGAGGGCGGACCACGTCGCGTCCGCCGGCGAAGAGGTGGATCAGGGCCGTCACGGTCGCCAGGGCGCCCGCGGCCAGCAGCCAGCCGTTCAACGGGCCTCGATTCCCTTGGCGGTGATCCCGGCGATGCTCCGGGCCAGTCGGGGGTCGGGGGGATCGCCGAGTACGCCCAGTCGGAACACGACGGTTCCGACGAGTGCGTCGAGCACGAGGTCGGTGTCGACGTCCGCCGCGCTCTCACCGCGCTCGCGGGCTCGCTCGAAGACGTCGACGAGGCGTTCCTTGGCGGGAGTGAGGAAGTCGGAGCGGATCCTGGCGCGCGAGTCGGGGTCGGCGGCGAAGTCCGCCAGCAGGCCGGGAAGGGCGGCGATGGCGGCCGGGGTGCTGAACTCGTCGATCAGCTGCTGGGTCATGGCCGCGAGGTCGCCTTCGAGGCTGCCGGTGTCGGGGACGGGGGCGGTGTCGGTGGTGGTGAACACCGCCTCGTAGACGAGCTCTGCCTTGCCGGACCAGCGACGGTAGAGGGTGTCCTTGCCCACCCGGGCCCGCGCCGCCACCGCCCCCAGGGACATGGCGGCGTATCCGGTCTCGGCCACCAGTTCGGTGGTGGCGGCGAGGATCGCCGCGTGCACTCGCGCGTCTCGCGGGCGTCCGCGAGGTGTGGTCACCGTGGTCATGGCTCCTTTTTACCATACGGGTCGTCCCGTATGGGAATGTGCCTCCCCGAGGGGCAGCGAATGGTCTCCATCGGAAAAGTTGTGCAAAACCATGTTGTGCACAACTAAAATCTGCTACGGTGGTGCCGTTCGATGGACGTGCCACCCACGCGAGGGAGGGACCATGGCCGACACCGGCGAGGGAGACCCCCTCGCGCTGGACAACCAGCTGTGCTTCTCCCTGTACGCGGCCTCCCGCGCCCTGACCGGGCTCTACCGCGAGCTCCTGGACGACCTGGGACTCACCTATCCGCAGTACCTGGTCATGCTCGTGCTCTGGGAGCGCGGGACGCTGAGCGTCAAGGAGTTGAGTCAGGCACTGCACCTGGACTCGGGCACGCTCTCCCCACTGTTGCGCCGCCTCGAGGGCGCCGGGCTCCTCATCAGGGAGCGCGGCGCGGCCGACGAACGCGTCGTCGAGGTCACCGCGACCGAGGAGGGCACCCGACTGCGCGCACGGGCCCGGGACATCCCGAACCGCCTGCTGTGCGCCGTCGACCTGCCCGGGGACCGGGTGCGCGAGGTGAAGGGGGTCCTCGACCGGATCACCCGGTCCGTGGAGACCGCCGCCAGCGGACGGGCGCCCCGCACCCCGCGTGACTGAGCACCGCCACCGACATCTCCGTCACCTTCCGACCCCGCGTCGGAACACAGAAAGGCAGTCATGGCAGTCGACATCCTGTACACCGCGAACGCCACCGTCACCGGTGAGGGCCGCGCCGGAACCGGCAAGACCGACGACGACCGCCTCAGCGTCGACCTGTCCGTGCCCAAGGGCATGGGCGGCGACGACGGCCCCGGCACCAACCCCGAGCAGCTCTTCGCCGTCGGCTACGGCGCCTGCTTCCACGGCGCCCTGAAGAAGGTCGCCCGCGAGGCCAAGGCCAACGTCAACGGCTCCGTCATCGACTCCCGGGTCAGCCTGGGCAAGGCCGAGGACGGCTTCGCGCTCGTCGTCGACCTGACGGTCACCATCCCCGGCGCCGACCAGGCCGAGGCCGAGAAGCTCGTCGAGGCCGCCCACCAGGTGTGCCCGTACTCCCGCGCGACCCGCGGCAACATCGACGTCAACCTCACCGTCAAGACGGCCTGAGGCACGTTCCTTCCGGAGCGCTGAGACGCCGCCCACGACGCGGGGGCGGGGGAACCACGTCCCCCGCCCCCGCGTTCACGCGTGCCCGGACCGCCCGCTAGGCGGCGGCCTCCAGCAGCAGCAGCCGGTCCAGGATGTCCTGGAGGGTCACCAGACCGATGAGGCCCTCCTCCTCGACCAGTGACAGGTGGCTGCGGCTGTCCCGCATGATGCTCATCGCCGCGTACATCGGCGTGCTCGCGTGCAGCATGAGCACCGGTCGCATCAGGTCCGCCGCGGTCGTCCCGGGCGGGCAGGTCAACGCCTCGCGCACGTGCAGCACGCCCACCGGCTCACCCTGCTCCATGACCACCAGGCGCAGGTGCGTGGAGGCGCGGGAGACCCGCTTGATCTCCTCCAGGTCCGCGTCCGGCGGCACCCACGCGATCTCCTCGCGCGGGGTGACGATCTCGCTCAGCGGACGGGAGTTGACCTCCAGCGCCGTGGCCAGCTGGTCGCGTCGCTCGGTGTCCAGCGCACCGGCCTTGGCCGAGTGCTCCACCAGCTCGCGGACGTCGTCGGGGTCGTGCCCCGACACCATCTCGTCCACCGCGGCGACGCCCACCCGGTGCAGGCACCGGTTCGCCATGCCGTTCACCGCGACCAGCAGGGGACGGGTGAACCACATGAACGCCCGCATCGGCACCGACAGCAGCCTCGCCGACTTCTCCGGATGCGAGATCGCCCAGGACTTCGGCGCCATCTCGCCCACCACCAGGTGCAGGAAGGTCACGATGACCAGGGCTAGCACGAAGGAGAGCGTCGAGGACACCGCGTGCGGCAGTCCGTGGAACAGCGGCTCCAACAGGTGGTGCACGGCGGGCTTGGAGATCGCGCCCAGCGCCAGCGTGCACAGCGTGATCCCCAACTGGGACCCGGCCAGCAACAGCGACAGGTCACGCGCGTTGCGCAGCGCGGCGCGCGCGGCCAGGCTGTGGTCGGCGTCGGCCTCCAGCCGGTACCGGCGGGCCGCCACCAACGCGAACTCGATCGCCACGAAGAAGGCGCTCAACGCGATGATCGCCACGGTCAGGGCCATCGCGACCCACGGGTTCATGTCGCTCATGCCCGCACCTCCCGGGACTCCTCATCGGCCAGTTCGCGCAGTCGCAGCTCCACGGTGTGCGGAACGTGCCGCTGCACCGAGTTCACGGTCAGGGTCAGCGCGAAGTCGGGATCCCCGTCGTGCGCACTGGTCGGCCGTGGCAGGGTGATGTCGACCTGGTCGCCGACCTCCGGCAGCCGGTGCAGCTCGTGGATGACCAGGCCGCCCACGGTCTCGTAGTCGCCCGTCGGCAGGTCGTGCCCGAGCAGACGCTCGGCCTCGTCCACGTGCAGGGCGCCGGGCACCATGTAGCCGCCCTCGCCCTCCAGATGCGCCGGAGCCTCCTCGTCGGGGGAGTGCTCGTCGGCGATCTCGCCGACGAGCTCCTCAGCCAGGTCCTCGGTCGTGATGACTCCGGCCAGGCCGCCGTACTCGTCCACCACGCAGGCGAACTCCTCGCCCGCCTCACGCAGCTGGTTGAGCACGCCCGGCAGCGCCAGCGACACCGGCACCATGACCGTCGGCCGGGCCACCTCGGTGACCTTGATGTGGTCCAGGTCGCGCTCGCCCAGGGCGAGGACGTCGCGCAGGCAGATCACGCCCACGATGTCGTCCACGCCGTCACCCAGGACCGGGAAACGCGAGTGGTCCGAGGCCATCAGCTCGACGACCCGGCTCACCGGGTCGCCCTCCTCCACGGTCGCCACCTCGGGCCGCGGGATCATCGCGTGCCCGGCGGTGCGCTCGTGGAAGTCCAGCGTGCGGTCCAACAGGGTGGACAGCTCCGCGGGCAGGTCGCCGGTCTCGCGGGACTCGGCGATGATGTGCTCCAGGTCGCGCGGTGTCGCCGCGTGCTGCACGTCCTCGACCGGGGTGATCCGCACCGCCTTGAGCAGCAGGATCGCGGCCTGGTCGAACAACCAGATCACGGGCCCGAACACACGCAGGTAGACGAGCGTGGACAGGGCCAGCCACCGGGCGACCGGTTCGGGCTTGGCGATCGCCAGGTTCTTCGGGAAGAGCTCACCGAACACCATCTGCACCACCGTCGAGAACAGCAGTGTGAGGACGGTGCCGACGGCGACGCCCGTGGCCACGGGGACACCGGCAACGCCCAGGATCTCACCGATTCCCTGACCGATCATCGGCTCGGCCACGTAGCCGACCAGCAGACCGGTCACGGTGATGCCCAGCTGGGCGCCGGAGAGCATGAACGAGGTGCGGTCGGTGACCTTCTTGACGCGCCGGGCGACGGGGTCCCCGGACGCGGCCCGGGACCGCACACGCGAGCGGTCCACGGCCATGAAGCCGAATTCCTGGGCGACGAAGTAGCCGTTCGCGGCGATGATCACGAGGATCACCACGATGCCGGCGGCCATGGTGAGAACGGTGCTCATCGGGCACGCACCGCCTGGTTCCGCCGCACGGCGGGGTCTCTACGAGGGTGCGGGCCCCACGAAGAAGGAGGCTCGTCGGAGTCTGGGTCACAGCATCCACGCGGGATGCTGCTGGTACTTCGGGACGGGTCCACTGTTCCTCTCTCTGCGCCTTCGCGCGTTGGGTGTGCTTGGAGTGGTCCTGGTGAAGTGAAAGACGATCGGGGGCGGGGTAAAGGTTCCCCGGTCAGCCCCCGACCGGTGCGTCGGCCTCTCCGCCGAGGGACGCCCACTCGCGGCGCCGCGCCTCGGACAGGGCGATCGCGGTCGCCACGGCCACGTTGAGCGATCCGACCCGGCCGATCTGCGGGATGTAGGCCACCGCGTCCGCACCGGACAGCAGCGCCGGGGAGCACCCGTGGTCCTCCGCCCCCACGGCCAGGCACACGTCCGGCTCCAGCGGAGCGGCGTGCAGCGGCACCGCGCCGCTGGCCAGCTCCACGGCGACCACCTTGTAGCCGTCACCGCGCGCCGCCGCCAGGGCCTCGCCGGTGGTGGCGAACCGGGTGTGCGGCACCTTGGCCGCCGTGCCCAGGGCGGTCTTGCCGACCTTGGGATCGTCGGGGTCCGCGCTGTTGCCCGTGAGCCACAGCTGGTCCACGCCGAAGGTCGCGCACGTGCGCAGGATCGACCCCAGGTTGAACGGCTGGGTGACGGATTCGACGAGAAGGGCGAGCCGCCCCTCGGTGCGCCTGCGCCACTGGCGGTTCAGGCGTTTGACGTCCGTGGGACGCAACTGCGTGCTCAACTGCTGTGTGTTCCTCAGCGGGTCGGTGCCGGGCTGTTCCCGGTGGTCCGGTGTTCGCAACAGGTTACCGGTCACCCGGGGCCACCGCACTCCCGGCCCTGGACACATCAGGCAAAATCGGCGGCCGGACGCCGATCACGCGCCCTCGGAGCGCCGCACGGCCAGCACGCGAAAGCCCGCGCGCGAGGCCACGCGTTCGGCGGGCAGCCCCTGGGCGTCCAGCCACCGCTGCAACGAGTCCGCGCCCAGGTGCTTCTGGACGACCAGGTGCGCCACGCCCTCGGGCGTGAGCCGACCCAGCCACGTGCGCAGCATCGCGTGCAGCACCCCCTTGCCCACCCGGATCGGCGGGTTGGACCACACCGCGTCGAAGGGACCGAGCAGCTCCTCGGCCGTGGGGGCGCCCTCCGCCGCCCCGGCCCCCTGGTCCGTGGCCAGTCCGCCCTCGGGCGAGACCACCGCGAAGCGCGCGTTGCCCAGCCCGTGCTCGGCGGCGTTGCGCCGCGCCAGGCCCACGGCCCGCGCGTTGACGTCCACGCCCAGCACCCGCGCTCCCGGCGCCCGCGAGGCCATCGTCAGGGCGATCGGGCCGTACCCGCACCCCAGGTCGAGCAGTCGGCCCTCCGGCGGGGGCGCGGGCACCGTCTCCAACAGCACGCGGGTTCCCAGGTCGACCTTGTCGGGGGAGAACACGCCCCGGTCGGTGCGCAGCCGCAGGTGCAGATCGGGCAGGACCAGGTCGGCCGTCGAGGGACGGCTGGCGGCGTCGGGGTCGGAGTCGAAGTAGTGCTGGGCCACGCCGTGACGCTACCAGGGCCGGGACACCCCGCGCCCCGGGCGAAGCCGAACAGCGGCGGACGGGGCCCGGTAAGAAATCTACGACGTAAAGACGGCGGATCGGTGTCCACTCAACCACCGAGGCGTAATACGGCGAGGATGTGGACACACCGAAGGTCATGAACACTCACCGCCTCACGATCATCCGCAACCTGCACACCTGCGGCGGAGTCGAATTCGACTTCCGGGTCCTGTGGGGAGCCCTCACGCCCCCGGACGATCTCGGCCTGCGGGAGCAGGACCCCGAGCGGACTATCGAGTGCTGCACCGAGCCCGGGCCCGACCAGGCGGACCGGTCCGACGGGGTGAACCTGATCCAGCTCATGGACCGGGCCGGCTACGACCGCGTGGACGTGGACGGAACCGACGCGCTGTTCGCCGACAAGTTCCACATCGCGGTGTGGGGGCTGGAGCTGCTGAGCTGGCACAGCGACCCGAACGTGGCCGCGGCCCGCCACGCCCGGATCGATCTGGCCACGGGCGACACCCTGGCCCTCGGGTAGAACGCGGATGCGAGCGGCCCCGGGCGCCACGCCTGCCCGGGGCCGCTCCGCGCGTCGGGTGTTACAGGGCGGCGACGCTCAGCAGCGCCTTCCATTCCTGGGCGGGGAACTCCAGGTACCCCGACTCGCGATTCTGGGTGTCACGAACAGCGGTGACCGCACCCTCGGCGACCTCCACGCATTCACCCTCACCCGAGCTGTGGCTGGACTTGTGCCAGTGGTCGTACATGGTCAACTTCCTTTCTCGATGAGCTCCCGGACGAACGCCAGGCTCCCGCTGGGAGATGACGCGATGGCTCGCAGGGCCCCGAACCGATGGAGGGTGGTGGACACGGTGGGCGGGTCGGTGATGACCTGTCCACCGGCCGTGGTCTCCACGAACAGCAGGGTCTCGGCCCGGGTCATCCCCAGGAGCGTACAAGCCCCATGGGTTAGGGGATGTGCCCCGTCCGCGAATCTCAGCACCTGGACGGTGACGGCGGGGGCCTGGGCGAGGTCGGCGATCGCCTCCCACTGGCGGCGCATCACCTCCGGGCCCCCGATGACACGTCGCAGGGCACCCTCGTCGATGACGAACTGGGCCATCGGCGGCTGACTCCTGCGCAGGATCTCGCCGCGTTTGAGCCGTGCGGTCGCCAGCTCCTCCACCCGGTCGACCGACAGGGGTGGAACGGACGCGGCCAGGTCGGCACGGGCGTACTCCTCGGTCTGGAGGAGTGCCGGAACGACCTGGGGCTGGAACTGGTCGATCGTGAGCGCGCGAAATTCCAGGTCGACGTATTCGCGCAGGTAGCGTCTGCGCGACCCGTTCTTGCGAGGCAGAAGGTCCAGGAGGGCGCCACCCGCGTCGAGGGCTTCGTCGACCTTCCGGGCGAACTCGGGTGTGGGGTGGCGGTCCAGGCGTTCGACCGCACCGATGGACTGGTGGGAGTAGCCGGCCAGCGCCCCCAGCTCAGTCTGGGTGAGGCCGGCGCGGATTCTCAAATGCTCCAATTCTCGTGCGAATCTGGACATTCCCATGGGGTCCACATCGGCCTTCGTACGTGCCATACCCACAACAATGCCCGGGATTGACACAGGCATGCACGTGATTTCTCTTGGTTTCCCCGTCCTCGCGCATATCCCTGGCGTGTTCGGGCTCGTCGGGTGAGGTTTTCCTACGTGAATGACACCACCTGACGCCGGACGGATTCATGAACGCCTCAATAACAGCCCTCGCCGCCCTCCGCGGGCTCCACCCCGCGTGGACGATCTCCCGAGCCGAAGACGGCTACGTCGCGGTCCACACCGACGCCGAGACGGGCCGTGCCGACGACGTGGTCCGAGCCGCGCGGGTGGACATCCTCGACATCCGCCTCAACGCCGCCGCTCGCCCCGCGGGAACCCCGAGGTGACCCCGCACTGGCGGGATGTGCCCGCCCGGGAGCTGCGTCGCAACGACATCGTGCGGATGCACACGGGCCACCTGCGGGTGGTCACCGACATCCGCCCACCCCAGAACGGCCGGGTCCAGGTCCGGCTCGGTAGCACTTGGTACCAGCTCCCCGCGGGACAGATGCTGACCGTCGACCGACGAGGACACGGTCGTGGGTGACGCACACGCCGCGTACCTGGGGCGGTCCGAATGGCTGGTGGACGGCCGACGAGGCGACTGGTCCACCTCCTACCACCGACTGATCCGCGAGCACGGGATGCGCCACTCGGTCGCGGTGCGGACGCTGGGCGAAGCGGTCCGACTCGACCCGCACCTGACCGCATCCGGCCACCCTCCGAACTCGATCCCGCACCCGGGGTAGACCCCACGTGTCACCGACAGGAAGAGACCCTCATGGAACACGCTCCCCTCGTGGCAGCCAAGGACCGGTTCTCCACCGGCCTGCCCGGCCGCCGCGTCCCCGTCAGCGAGGCCCAGCCCTCCGCGTACCGACCGTGGGGCATGGACCACGCCGTCGTTCCCCGCCCGGTCGACATGTCAGGCAGGCACGAGAAGCCCACGGAGAACAAGCCCGTGACGCGGCGGACCCAGTACAACGACGACGGCAAACTGGAAACCGACACCGTCACCGAGACGCACACCGACTGATGCCGGTCACCGTCCTGATCCTGATGGCCTTCGACGACGGCGAGGGCCGCCTCGTCGCCGATGAACTCCGGCGACGAGGGCACCGCCCCGTGCCCTTCGACCTGTCCGACTTCCCCATCCGCGCGAGCTTGGACGCCCGCCTGGGCCCCGACGGGTGGGACGGGCGTCTGAGAACACCGGACACCTCGGTGGACCTGACCGACGTCACCGCCGTCTACCACCGGCGATGCCCATCCTTTGAACTGCCCGAGACGATGAACGCCGCTGAACAACGGTTCTCCCGAGTCGAAGCGCGGTTCGGGCTGGGCGGTGTGCTCGCCAGCCTGCCCGCGCACTGGGTGTCGCACCCCTCGGCGATGGCCGACGCCGAGTACAAACCCGTCCAGTACGTCGCCGCCACACGTGTCGGCCTGCCCCTGCCCCCGACCTGGGTCGGCAACACCCCCGAGGCAGCCCGCGCCTTCCTCACCGACCAGGGCGGATCAGGGGTGTACAAGCCGCTCATGCACAAGTTGGTCGCCGACTCCGGGCAAGCCCGTCTCATCTACACCACTCCCACCCGTGCGGCCCAGGTCGACGACCGGGTCACCGTCACCGCCCACCAGTTCCAACAACACGTCCGTGCCGAGTACGACGTTCGCGCCCTTGTCACCCGTACCGGATGCGAAGCTGTGGCGATCACCATCGAGGGTCGGACCGTCTTCTACGAGGTGAACCCGGCCGGACAGTGGGCTTGGCTGATGGAGGAGACCGGAGCGCCCATGACCGGTCTGATCTGCGACGAACTCACGGAGCCGTCCCGATGACACGACCCGACACCGCCGAGTGGGAACCGCTTGCCGCCGCCCTGGCCGACGACGTCACACCGAGGGGCTCACCCTGGCGCGACATCGTGGCTCGCACGCCACGCCACGTGTTCGTACCCGAATTCGCCGAGCGCGACGGCAACACCTACCGGCGTGTGTCCAGCTCCGAACCCACCTGGTTGGAACGCGTCTACACCGACGAGGCGCTGACCACACAACACCAGGCGCACCCCGACCACCCGGGTCTGGAGTTGCCCACCTCCTCGACCACCCGGCCGTCCCTCATGATCGCCATGCTGGACGCGCTCGACGTGACCGACGGGGCACGGGTGTTGGAGCTGGGGACCGGAACCGGATACAACGCCGCCCTGCTGTGCGAACGTCTGGGGCAGGAGAACATCACCAGCGTGGACCTGGACCCCGGGCTGGTCGAGGCCGCACGCCGACGCCTCGCGTCGGCCGGATACCGCCCCCACCTGGACGTCGCCGACAGTGCACACGGGTATCCGGCGCGGGCCCCCTATGACCGGGTGATCGCCACTCACTCCGTTGAGCGGATACCGCACGCGTGGGTGGCCCAGACCCGGCCGGGTGGGCGGATCGTGTGCGATGTGCGGTCGGCTCCGGCGGCTGACATCGGACGTCTGGCCACTTTGACCGTGGACGGTGACGGAACCGCCCGGGGCCGTTTCTGGGCCAGCGACCCAGGAGGGTTCATGGCGGCCCGCACCCGGGTCGACGTCCCCTCGGTGTGCTTCGGGCCGCCCGTCAGGGACCTACGCGACGCCGAGCGCCGTCGCAGTCGGGTCGACCCCACCGTCCTGACCGACGCGAACTTCCGGTTCGCCCTGTGGGCACGCTCTCCCCACCTGACGATCGCCCTTGGTCCGGATGCCGGGGTGTCGGAGCGGGACGGCGCATGGGCCCAACCGGTCGACGCCCGGGACGTGGACGTGGCGGGGCCGGTGGACCTGTGGGAGCAGGTGGAGGAAGCCCACGCGTGGTGGGTTCGGTCGGGATCTCTCGGCCCCGCTGACTTCGGGATCACCGTCACTCCCGAGGGGCAACGGGTGCGGGTGCGACGTCCTCTCCCTCCGTGACCCGGGCAAAAACCTCCCATGCCACCGGAAACGAAATCGCCAAGGCCCCGGACCTGGCGGCGGAGGACGCAGAAGATGGAGGTAGCCGAGGTTTGTGGGGGAAGCATGCGAGCACAGGTAGGTGACCGACTCGTAGTCGAGAGCCCGCGCGCCGACGCCCATCGCCGGACCGGGGTCGTGACCGAGGTGCGCGGATCCAGCGGCGAACCGCCGTACCAGGTGCACTGGCTCGACACCGAAGAGGGCCACGACACCCTCGTGTATCCGGGACCGGACGCGCACATCGAGCACACGCCCGGCGCCACGGGCGAACAGGCGGAGGGGGCGAGCAGGATGCAGACGACGAAGCGCTGGGACCTGGACGTCGTCGTGTCGGAGGAAACCGAGGGTGACACCGCGCGTACGTGGGCCGAGGTGGGCCTGGTAGCCGACGACGGGACGGCGCTGAGGGGCCACGGCATGGCCCGTAAGCACCCGGCGGACATGGACGTCCCCGAGATCGGGGAGGAGCTCGCCGTCTCGCGTGCGCTGTCCGACCTCTCGCGTCAGCTCCGCCAGGTCGCGGCCGAGGACATCAACGAGAACACCGGCACCCCGTGGCGGCCCAGTTGAGCCGACCGCCAGGGCCGACGCCCGGGCCCCCGGCGCCCCGCCGGGGGCCTTCGCGCGTCCCGGGGCGGTCCCGGTCGCGGTGCGTCACCGTCCGACTCCATCGCAGGTCATCGGCCAGACCGGAAGTGGCCACCCTCACCACGGGTACACCGCACGGGTTGGTCACCTGGATCGGGCAGACTCGGAAGGTCCCCACCGACCCAAGGAGACCCGTTGACCACCTCCTCCGGAGCCCAGGCCCGACCCGCCCGTGTGCTGGGCACCGTCGACGCGGTCGCCATCGGCGCGGGTGCGATGCTCGGCGCCGGGGTGTTCTCCGTCTTCGCCCCCGCGGTGGTGGGCGCCGGCGCCTGGCTCCCGGTCGCGATCCTCATCGCCGGAGCGGTCGCCTACTGCAACGCCGTCTCCTCGGCCCGACTGGCGGCCCGCCACCCCCAGTCCGGGGGCGCCTACGTCTACGGCCGCGAACGCCTGGGCGACCTGTGGGGCTACCTGGCGGGCTGGTCCTTCGTCGTCGGCAAGACCGCCTCCTGCGCGGCGATGGCGCTGACGTTCGCGGCCTACACGCTGCCCGGCTGGGAGAAGCCCGTGGCGGTGGCCGCCGTCGCGGCGGTCACGGCACTGAACTACCGGGGCGTCCAGCGCTCCACGTTCGTGCTCAAGATCCTGGTCGCCCTGGTGCTGGCCGTCCTGCTCGCCGTGGTCGTGGCGATGGGGCTCAGCGGGCGCCTGCCCGCCGTCCTGGAGGTGGACGGGCTCGGGCCCTGGCCGGGGTCCTTCGGCGTGCTCGGCGCGGCCGGGATGATCTTCTTCGCCTTCGCCGGGTACGCCCGCGTGGCCACCCTGGGCGGCGAGGTCCGCGATCCGGCCACGACCATCCCCCGCGCGATCGCGCTCTCCCTGGGCGGGGTGCTGGCCCTGTACCTGGTCATCGGAACGGGCGTGCTCATCGTGCTGGGCCGCGAACGGCTCTCCCTCAGCACCGCCCCGCTGGCCGACGCCGTCCAGGTGGCCGGCTTCTCGGGGCTGGTCCCCCTCGTGGTGGCGGGCGCCGCCGTCGCCAGCCTGGGAGCACTGCTCTCCCTCGTCCTGGGCGTGTCGCGGACCACGGCCGCGATGGCCGCCGACGGCCACCTGCCCCGCCGCCTGGCCGCCGTCCACGAGCGCTACGGGGTGCCGCACCGCGCCGAGATCGCGGTCGGCGCCGTGGTCGCCGCCCTGGTGCTGCTGACCGACCTGCGCGGAGCGATCGCCTTCTCCGCCTTCAGCGTCCTGGTCTACTACGCCATCACCAACGCCTCAGCGCTGCGGTTGGGCCCGCACGAGAACCGGCCGCCGCTCCTGGTCCCGGTCGCGGGGCTGGTGGGCTGCGTCGTCCTGGCGTGCAGCCTGCCCCTGCCGGTGGGCGCCACGGGTCTGGCGGTGCTGGCCGCCGGCGCGGGTCTGTGGTGGCTGCGCGATCAGCGGCGGTGAGGCGCGCGCCGGGGTCGGCGCAGGAGGAACTCCAGACCGCGCCGCGCGGTCCGCGACAGTCTCAGCCCGGCGAGCTCCTCGGGGGTGAACCAGGCGCAGTCGGCGGTCGAGCCGGAGACCTCGGTCACGGTCGGCTCGGTCGGGGAGGCCACGTGCACGTGGGAGAACACCCACACCCCGTGGATCTCCGGTTCGCCGGGGCGCTCGCGGTGGTGGCTGGAGACGGCGATCAGCTCGCCGACGACGCCCTCCTGTCCGGTCTCCTCGAACACCTCGCGCCGCAGGGCCCGGCGGACGTCCTCTCCGACGTCCACCCCGCCTCCGGGCAGGTGCCAGGTGCCCGCGCCGGGGAAGCCCTCGGCGATCAGGCTCAGCAGCACGCGCCCGGCGGGGTCGGTGACCATCCCGTAGGAGGCCACACGGCTCAGCCGCGGCCCCGGGTCGGCGTGCTCCTCCTCGGGCGCCAGTTGGGCCGCGCGGGGTCGCGGACCGCCGGGCGGGAGCACGGTGGGCCACTCGCGGACGGCGTCGGGCACGGCGAAGACCACGCGGTCGATCTGCATGAGGTAGCCCGCCGGGGTGGACGCGGGTTCGGACACCACGTCCACCGCGACCAGGGGGGCGTCCTCGGGCAGCCCGCCGAGCGTACGGGCGACCGTCTCGGGGTCCTCCCCGAACAGCAGCCGCCGTCCGCTGATGGTCGGGCCGGTCGGCCCGTGGTGGACCAGGTGCACGGTGACGCGGCGCGCCGCCCCACCACCGGGGACGGAGGTCACAGCGCCCCCGAGGCCGCCGTGCTCGGCAGGCCCACGAGCTGGAGGAGTTCGTCGAGGCTGGCGATCGTGGTGACGCCCTCCAGCCGCTGACGGCCCTGGCGGTCGATCATGATCGGGCTCATGCGCGCGGCCACGGCGCCCACGCCGTCGGACTGGATCTGGTCGCCGACGTGCCAGCAGGCGCGCGGGTCCACGCCCAGGCGCTGCGCGGCGGTCTCGAAGATCCGGGGGTCGGGCTTGCCCGCGCCGACGGCGTCGGCGCACACCACGGTGTGGAAGTACGGGGTCAGCTCCAGGGCCTGCATCTTGGCGTGCTGGAGGGCCTCCACGCCGTTGGTGACCACCGCGAGGCGGTACCCGGCCGAGGCCAGGGCGTTGAGCGCGGGGACGGTGTCGTGGAAGACCTGCCACCCGGAGCGGTGGGCGTCGAGGTAGAGGCGGTACAACTCGTCGCAGTGCTGGTCGGCGATGTCGGCGTGCCCGGCCTGGACCGCCAGGGCGCGGATGCGCTCACGGCGCTGCTGCTCCAGGCTGAGTCCGCCGCGCAGGTAGGCGCCGAAGGAGATCTCCGTCTGCACGTCCCAGAGGCTGCGTGCGGCGGCGAAGTCCGGGTGTCCGAGCCGGTCCATGACCGCGCGCAGTCCCGTGGACGACGCGGCGTTGTCGTCGATGAGGGTGTCGTCCAGGTCGAAGCAGATCGCGGTGGGGGCCGCGGCGGGTATGTTCGGCATCGTTCCTCAACTGAATGGGCAGGACAAAACATGCCAACGCTAACCCGTGGACACGACGGAAAAGGTGTAAACCCCGCCTAAAGGGATGTGGTCAGAATCACTGTACGCAGTGTGGTGTCCCGTGTCCCCTGAGGTCAGAGCGTTACGGAAGGCGCTGGAACCACAGGAGTGATGTCACAGCGGTGGCCGTGCCGAGCAGAATCGCAATCAACACGAAACGCGTCACGATCTCCTCGTGAACCCACTCGGTGCCCAGTGAGGAACCGATGTCCTCGTACACCTCGTTCAGTTCGGTCTCGCTCTCGGCCTCGTAGTAGTGGCCCTCGGTGTCCTGCGCCAGCTCCATCAGCGCCTCGCGGTCGATGTCGGCGGGCACCCGGTACCCGTCGATCTCGATCATCGCCGCGCCGCTGCCGAACGCGATCGTCGACACCGGGACCCCCGCCTCGGCCGCCGCGGCCGAGGCTTCCTCGATCGCCCGACCGCTGGTGTTCTCCCCGTCCGACAGGAGCACGATCGCCGACGGCGGCGGATCCTCCCGCGCCTCCTCGTCGAAGCCGCGGATCGCCTCCAGCGAGGCGAACACCCCTTCACCGATCGCCGTGCCCGGGCCCAGCCGCAGGTTCTCGATCGACCCGATCACCGCCTGGTGGTCCTGCGTGGGGGAGGCGACCATCGTCGCCGCGGACGAGAAGGACACCAGCCCCACGTTGAACCGGTCGGGGAGGGTCTCCACGAACCCCTGCGCCGACTCCTTGGCCGCGTTGAGCCGGTCGGGTTCGATGTCGGTGGCGGCCATCGACAGCGACACGTCCACCGCCACGATGATCGTCGCCCGCTCCCGGGGCGCCTCCACCGGCATCGCGGGCAGCGCCAGGGAGGAGATCAACACCGCCAGCGTCGACATGAACAGCGCGGCGGGCACGTGGCGGCGCACGTCCGGCCGGTGCGGCACCACCTGGTCCAGCAGGGCGAGGTTGGTGAACCGGGCCGCGTATCCGCGCCGCCGGGTCTGGGCGAACACGTAGGCGCCCACGAGCACCAGCAGGGTCAGCAGCCACCACAGCCGCTGCGGTTCGAGGAAGGTCATGTCATACTCTCCGCGCGTCGGCTCGGTGCCGCGGGACGCCCCCGCGCCGTCGCTGTCGCATCTTCAGCCCTTCCGTGGTCATCGGGGGGTCCCCGGGGTGTGGCGGGCCAGGTGGTGGGCGGTCCGCCGCTGGTGGATGACGAACCGCGCCGTGTCCAGGACCCAGTCGCGGTCGGTCCGCAGCACGAGGTGGTGCACCCCGCACCGCCGCAGGGCCGCGCGGATCGCCTCCCTCTGGGTGTGCGCGGCCTGACGGTACCGTTCGCTGACCGTCCGCGTCAGTCGCACCTGGCGTACGCGTCCGGTGCGCGGATCCCGCAGGGTCACGTTCCCGATCGGGGGCACCTCCAACTCCCGGGGGTCGATCACCTCGACCACCAGCACCTGGTGCCGGGAGGCCATCAGGCGCAGCGGCCGTTCCCAGGGGACCGACTCGCCCGTGACGGGGGTGTCCAGGAAGTCGGAGATGACCACGCGCAGACCGCGCCGTCGGCGGGTGCGGACCAGGTCGGTGCACGCGTCGGCCAGCGTCGCCTGGTGGGGGGAGGGGTGCTCCACGTCCCCGGTGGGGGCCGCCGCCACCGTCGCCAACAACGACAGCAGCGCCTCCTTGCCGGACCGGGCGGGCCAGCGGCGGACCGTGCCCTGGTGCAGGAAGTGCGCGCCGAACCGGTCGCCGACCCGCTGGGTGAGCAGGTTGGCGGCGACCAGCGCGCCCACCGCCACCTCCCGCTTGGTGCGCAGACCCGTGCCGAAGTCCATGCTGGGCGACAGGTCCAGCAGCGTCCAGCTCTCCAACTCCCGGTCGGCGACCAGGTCGCGCACGTGCGGGGTGTCGGTCCGCGCGGTCACCGCCCAGTCCATGCGCCGCACGTCGTCCTCGCCGGGCCGGTACTGCCGCGCCTCGGCCGCCTCGGATCCGGGCCCCAGTCGCAGACCGAGGTGCTCGCCGTGCAGCAGGCCCTCCAGCCGGTGCACGATCCGCAGGTCCAGGCGGCGCAGTGCGGCGCGCAGCCGCGGATCGGTGCCGATGACCGGTTCGGACACGGCCCTCACCTCGGCGCGGCGAGGGAGGCGGACTCGCCGCTGGGCGGTTCGTCCCAGATCACCCGTGGTGCCAGCACCGTGGACAGGATGCGGTCGACGACCTGCTCGGGGGTGATCCCGTCGGCCAGGGCGTCGAAGGTCAGGACGAGGCGGTGGGCGATGACGTCCCGGGCCAGCACCCGCACGTCGTCGGGGAGCACGTAGTCGCGTCCGCGCAGGACGGCCAGCGCGCGGGCGGCGGCGACCAGTCCGAGGGTGGCGCGCGGGCTGGCGCCGACCTCCAGGACGTTGCGCAGGTCCGGCATCTGGTGCTTCTCCGGCTCGCGGGTGGCCATGACCAGGCGCACGACGTAGTCCGCGATGAGCTGGTGGACGTGCACGCGCTCGGCGTCGGCCTGGAGTTCGCCGAGGGTGACCGGGTCGAGTACCTGGTGGGCGGTGGGCGGGGTGGTGCTCATGCGCCGCAGGATCTCCATCTCCTCGTGCGCGTGCGGGTGGCCGACGTTGACCTTCATCAGGAAGCGGTCGCGCTGCGCCTCGGGGAGGGGGTAGACGCCCTCGGACTCCACGGGGTTCTGTGTGGCGATGACGATGAACGGGGAGGGCACGGGGTAGGTGGTGCCGCCGAGCGAGACCTGCCGTTCGGCCATCACCTCCAGGAGGGCGGACTGCACCTTGGCGGGGGCGCGGTTGATCTCGTCGGCGAGGACGAAGTTGGCGAAGACCGGCCCGAGTTCGACGTCGAACTGCTCGGTGGAGGGGTGGTAGATCCGGGTGCCCACGATGTCGGACGGCACCAGGTCGGGGGTGAACTGGATCCGGGCGAAGGAGCCGCCGGTGACCTTGGCCAGGGTGGACACCGCCAGGGTCTTGGCGATGCCGGGCACACCCTCGATCAGGCAGTGGCCCTTGGCGACCAGGGCGATGAGGGACCGTTCCACCATGCGTTCCTGGCCGACGATGACCGTGGACACCTCGTGGAGCGCCGCCCGCAGCAACCTGGTGGGCTCTCCCGGGGCACTGTCCGGGCCCGGCGAGGGCGCGGCGCCGCTTCCGGGTGAGTTCTCTGACATCTTCCGCCTTCCCGACAGGACGCCCCCGCGGGCGGCGCCGAATAGGGTGTGGATCACCTGCCTGTGGCGACATTACCTGCTTCGGTCGGCGCGGTCGGGGACACAGCGTCGGCGGGCGTGCGGCGCCGTACCGCCGGAAGGGGGCGTGACATGGGGGTTCCCACCAAGGGTCTGCACGAGGGTGATCCTCGTCAGTTGGGTGGGTTCCGGCTGGTCGGCAGGACGCGTGAGTCCGCGCTCGGTGTGGTCTACCTGGGGCGGGACGCCTCCGGGGCCGAGGCGAGCGTGGTGATGCTCAACTCCGCCGCCGGCGGCGACCACGAGGCGCGGGAGCGGTTCGCACGGGCCGTCCACGACCGGGACGACGTGTTGGCGGCGCGGACGCGCGGTCGGTCGGCCCTGTGGGTGGCGCTTCCGGCCGACGCCGACGGCGCGGGGGAGGTGCTGGAGCGGACGGCTCGGGGCGGTCCGGTCGCGGAGAACGGCCCCGTGGTGCAGCCGTACTGGGCGTGGGAGCGGCGCGGCTCGGTGGTGCGGTGGGCGCCCTGGCACGGCCGCCGGGACAGCGCGGTCGCGCCGGGGGAGGGGAACTGGTGGGTGGCGGCGGCCCTGGGGCTGATCCTGGTGCTGTTGCTGCTCCTGGGGGCGGGGGTGATCTGGTGGATGTCGAGGTTCCCGCGTCCGGAGATCCCCGCGCCCGGGCAGCCGGTGGAGATCCAGCAGGAGGAGTCCGAACCGGCGGCGGAACCCACCTCGGGGGAGGAGGGCGGCGAGGAGCCCGCACCGAGGCCGGGCGAGGAGGAGCCCGACATCCCCGCCCCGACCCCGGAGGGTGAGGGCGAGCTGGAGGGCGATCCGGAGGACCATCTCTAGCGGGCGCGGGAGGGGTGTCGCGGTGGCGGCGCCCCCGCGTTTGGCCCTCATTGAAATCTACGCTGTAAAGGTGGCGGAGCTGATTCCCTCAGCCTCGGAAACACCAAGATCGCGCGGCTACGCCGCACCCCTCCCCTGACATCCGCGCCCGGGCGTGTCGGGGCCGTCCAGCTCCCGGCCTAGAACGTGTTCAGCGTTGCGTAAGAAGCCTTGTGGGGCGGTTGGTGACAGATGGGTTGGGGCGAGGGGTCGAGGGCGGCTGCGTGTCCCTGAGCCACGCGCCCGCCCGGTCGCGTCCGAACGGCGGGGCCGCGCCGATCCCTATGCTGGACCGCGTGCTGAAAAAGGTGATCGCGACGCGGTACGTCCTACCGCTGCGCGAAGGAGGTTCGCTCCCCGGACTGGTCGAGGCCGACGACCTGGGGATGTACGTGGTGAAGTTCGTCGGCGCGGGCCAGGGCCGCAAGACGCTGGTCGCCGAGGTCGTCGTCGGCGAGCTCGGGCGGGCCCTGGGGCTGCCCGTTCCGGAGTTGGCGCTGGTGGAGATCGACCCGGTGATCGGTCGGGGCGAGCCCGATCCGGAGGTGCAGGAGCTGCTGCGGGCCAGCGGCGGGCTCAACCTGGGGATGGACTTCCTGCCGGGGTCGCTCGGCTTCGACTCGCTCACCTTCGACGTCGGCCCGGAGCTCGCCGGACGGGTGCTGTGGTTCGACGCCCTGACCGGCAACGTCGACCGCTCGTGGCGCAATCCGAACATGCTGCTGTGGCACGGCCGCCCCTACCTCATCGACCACGGGGCGACGCTGATCTTCCACCACAACTGGGCCGGGGCCGCGCGGTACGTCACCCGCCCCTACGACGGCCACGACCACGTGTTGGCGGGGGCGAAGCCCGACCTGGCCGCCGCCGACGCCGAGCTGGCACCGAGGGTGGACGAGGAGCTGCTGCACCGGGTGGTGGGCCTGGTGCCGGACGTGTGGCTGGAGGACGAGCCGGGCTTCGGATCCCCGGACGAGGTCCGGGACGCGTACGTGCGGCATCTGCTGGCCCGTGCGACGGATCGCTCCTGGCTGCCGGAGGTGGCGCGGTGAACGAGGTCAGGCGGTACAGCGAGGCGGTGACGACCGGTCGCGTGGGTGAGGAGCGCGATCGGGCGGTGTTCGAGTACGCCCTGGTGAGGGTGGTGCCCCGGTTGGAGCGGGGCGAGTGCGTCAACGCCGGGGTGGTCGTGTACTGCCAGGAGCGGGCGTTCCTGGCGGCTCGGACGGCGCTGGACGAGCGGCGGTTGCTGGCGGTGGATCCGGGGGTGGACGTGGCCGGTGTGCGGCGTGCGTTGGAGGCCTTCGAGGTGATGTGCGCCGGGGGCGCCGAGGCCGGTGCGGTGGGGCGTGAGCGGCCGGGGCAGCGGTTCCGGTGGTTGACGGCGCCGCGGAGCACGATCGTGCAGACGGGGCCGATCCACGGGGGGTTGACGGAGGATCCGGCCGCGGAGGTCGAGCGGTTGCTGGACCGGCTGGTGCGCTGAGGCTGCGGAGTAGCCAATATCACAGGGGTCGGCCGGGTGGTGGGGAAGACATCCATCGGTGTGTGGTGTTGGTAAAGGGGTGGTCAACGCCCGGTTTCGCGCCGGGGGTGGGCCGCCCCGTTCCCCCCCTTCGCCCCTTGTATTGGAGTGTCCGTGTCGTCTGTGCACGCCGCGTCCTCGCCCGCCGACGTCGGTGGGTCCCCTTCGTCCGGCAGGCCTCGCTCGCGTGGCTGGGTCGCCGGGTTGGTGCTGGTGTTGGGGGTGCTGACGGCCGTGGGGCCGTTGGCGACCGACATGTACCTTCCGGCGTTCCCGCAGATCACGCGTGAACTGGGGGCGACGGAGGGGCAGATCCAGCTGACCCTGACGGCGATCATGCTGGGGATCGCGGTCGGGCAGTTGGTGATCGGTCCGATGAGCGACGCGTGGGGGCGGCGCAGGCCCCTGCTCGTGGGCGTCGCGTTGTTCACGGTGACGTCGGTGCTGTGCGTGTTCGTGCCGGACGCGGCGACGTTCGCGGCGGTGCGGTTCGTGCAGGGTGTGGCCGGTGCCGCCGGTGCGGTGATCGCGCGTGCGGTGGTGCGTGACCTGTTCGAGGGCGATGACGCGGTGCGGTTCTTCTCGCGGTTGGCCCTGGTGATGATGTTGGCGCCGCTGCTGGCTCCGTTGGTGGGGGCTCAGCTGTTGCTGGTGGGTCCGTGGCAGTTGAGTTTCTGGGTGCTGGCCGGGGTGTCGGCGCTGAGCTTCGTGTTGGTGCTGGTGTGGCTGCCGGAGAGTCTGCCGGTGGCGGAGCGGCGTGCGCGGGGGCCGCGGGAGCTGTTGGCGACGGTGGGCCGCTTGTTGCGTGATCCGCGGTTCATGGGTCCGGTGCTGACCGTGGGTCTGAGCTTCGGGATGTTGTTCACGTACGTGTCGGCGTTCTCGTTCGTGTCGCAGGAGGAGTTCGGGGCCTCGCCGCAGACGTACGCGTGGCTGTTCGCGGTGAACTCGTTGGCGATGATGGCGGGGACGCAGATCAACGGGGTGTTGGTGGGTCGTGTGGAGACGCCGCGTCGGTTGGGGTTGGGGCTGGTGGTCGCGCTGTCGGCGGTGGTGGCCCTGTTGGTGGTCGCGTTGTCGGGTGTGGCGGGTCTGGGCCTGGTCGCGGGGTTGTTGGGGCTGATGATGTTCAGCGTCGGGTTCATCATGCCGAACGCGACCGTGAGGGCTCTGGATGGTCAGCCGGTGGCGGTGGCGGGGACGGCCTCGGCGTTGATGGGGGCGTTGCAGTTCGCGTTGGGTGGCGGTGTGGCCGCGTTGGCGGGGATGACGCCGTCGGGTGAGGCGTCGGTGCGGAGTATGGCCGTGGTGATGGTGGCGGCGGCTGGTCTGTCGTTCGCGGCGTTCGTGTGGTCGGCACGCGCAAAGGTCCGATGAACCCGCGTATGAGGCTTCTGTGCAGGGTTTTTACCAGATCGCTCCGGGTTGCCGTTGGACGGGGAGTACGGGCACAGTAGGGCTTCTGTTCCCCTTTTGTGTGACGGGTCCCGTGCCTGGTGGGCCTGTCCTCCGACGTAGCAGGTGATGTGTGGGTATGGGCGAGGCGGGTGTCAGCCCGGGTGTGCGGGCGCGGGAGCTGTCGGGGCTGGGCGATCTGGTGTACGAGGCGGCCAACGCCGACGCTCACGCCGAGACGTTCTCGGTGCCGTCGTCGGAGCCGGGGTGGGACCGGCGGACGGCGGGTGCCTTCGCCACGGACGTGACGGGGATCGCCAAGGGCCTGGTCGCGGCGGGTGTGTCCGAGGGTGACCGGGTGGTGGTGGTGTCGGGTACGCACCACGACTGGGTGACGTTGGCGTTCGCGGTGTGGTCGGTGCGGGCCGTGCTGGTGCCGTTGTCGACGTCGGCGTCGGTGGAGCGGGTGACGCACGTGGTGCGTGAGACGCGTCCGACGGCGGCGGTGGTCGAGGGTGGGCGGTTGTTGGCCGCGGTCGCGGCGGTGCAGCGGGAGTTGCCGGACCTGGGTCGGGTGTGGCCGTTGGAGGAGGGGCTGGAGGAGGTCGTCCGGCTGGGGCAGTACATGGACGCCACGGCCGTGCGGTTCCGGCGGGACGCGACGATGCCGGAGGACGCGGCGGTGGTGCTGTACCCGATGAGCACGGCCTCGCGGCGGATGCGGGGTGTGGTGCTCTCGCACGGGGCTCTGCTGTCGGCGGCGGCCGGTGTGGTGGATCGGATGTGGCCCCGGTTGTCGGAGTTGGGTCCGGGGCGGGCCAGTGCGTTGGTGGATCTGCCGTTGTCGGAGATCTCGGGGTTGGCGTCGTTGTTGGCGTGTGTGGTGGGCCGGGTGCGGGTGGGGTTGTCCGCGCCGGGTTCGTTGCCGAGGTTGGTGAAGTCGTTTCGGCCGACGGTGCTGGTGTGTTCGGCGGGGTTGTTGGAGCGCGCCTATGAGGTGGAGCGGGTGCGGGCGCACTCGACGGGGTGGGACTCGTTGGGGACGTTCAACGCCGCGGCGGAGGCGGCGGTGCAGTTCGACCGGGCTCCGAAGAAGGGCGCGTGGCGGAAGCTGTCGCGGTCGATGTACGACTGGTCGTTCGCCAAGGTGCGGGAGCTGTTCGGCAACCGGGTGCATCTGGCGGTGTGCTGGGGTGGGGGTCTGTCCGAGCGTTTGGACCATTTCTACAACGGTGTGGGTCTGCAGGTGATGCAGGTGTTCGGTACGCCGGAGACGGCCGGTGTGTTCGCGGCCAACGCGCAGGGGGACCGGTCGGCGGGGTCGGTGGGGCGTGCGATGCCCGGCCGTGAGGTGTGGGTGTCGCGTGAGGGCGAGATCCACGTGCGCGGTGGTGGTCTGTTCTCGGGGTACTGGGCCGATGGCGAGGCTTCGGGTTCGGCGTTCCGTGAGGACTGGCTGGCGACGGGTGTGGCCGGCGAGGTGGACGGCGGCGGGTTCGTGCGCGTGAGTGGCCGGTTGCGTCCGCAGGCGGCGGTGGCGGAGGTGCCGGGTCGGTTCGTGGTGGCGCGGCGGGTGGAGTCGGGTCCGTCGGAGGTGACCGGGCCGTTGGAGGGGGCGGTCGTGGGGGCTCCGGTGGTGCCGGTGGCCGATGGTCCGGAGGCGGGGTCCGCTGACGGTGCGGCGGGCGGTGACGCGGCGCTGGTGGCGGAGTTCGAGGCTCGGTTGCGGGCGCATCCGTTGATCAGTCAGGTGTTGGTGATCGTGGAGGGGCGGCCGTTCGCGAGTGCGTTGGTGACGTTGGTGCGTGACCAGTTGGAGTACTGGCGGTTGGTGAACGGTCGGCCGTTGTCGATGGCGCCGGAGGAGATCGCGGGGGATCGGGAGCTGCTGCGGGAGGTGCAGGGGTTGGTGTACGAGGCCAACCGGAGTGTGCCGCGGCATCTGGCAGTGCGGTCGTTCCATGTGTTGGCGGAGGAGTTCACGGTGCAGTCGGGTTTGGTGGCTCCGTCGGGTGAGTTGCGGCGTGAGGCGGTGCTGCGGGCGTTCTCGGAGGAGATCGACGGGTTGTACCGGGTGCGTCGTGATCAGCGGTAGGACGCCGGGGTAGGTCCTGGTCGAGGAGGCCGCGGTCCCGTGGGGGCCGCGGCTCGCGGCTACGCCCCGGGTCCTGCGGTGTCGGTCATGCGCTGGAGGTGGGTGAGCAGAGCGGGGATGGCCGGATGCGTGGGGGTGCGCTGCCAGGCCAGGAGGACCGCCACCGGCGGTGCGTCCGTCAGGGGGACGTAGTGGACGCCGGGGTGCGGGTGGTGGTGTTCGGTGGCCTCGGCGGTGATTCCTACGGCGTCGCCCATGGCGATCACGGTGAGCCATTCGTCGACGTTGGCCACTTCGATCGTGTGGGGGCGCCGTGTGTCGGCCCAGAGGTCGTTCGTGGTGGGAGCGGTGGAGCACAGCACCATCGACCGGTCGGCGAGATCGCTCAACCGTACGGTCGGGTGGTGGGTGAGGGGGTCGTTTTCGGGCAGGGCGGCCAGGCGCCGCTCCCGGTGGAGCAGCCGTACCTCCAGGCCGGTGCTCGGGGCGGGTGCGGTGCGCAGGAGTGCTGCGTCGATCTCTCCTCGGCGCAGTGCCGCTTCGGGGTCCTCGCGGCGGTGTACCTGGATGGGGGTGTCGGGATGGTTCTCGCGCCAGGCGCGCAGCACGGGTACCGTTCGGTCGCCGAGCGCGGCCCGGGCGAACCCGAGGCGTAGTGGTCGCACTCCGGCGGCGGCTTCGGCCAGGGCGTCGTCGAGTTGGTGGAGGATCAGGTGGGCGCGCTCGTACAGTCGTTGGCCGGCGTCGGTGAGGGTCAGGCTGCGTGTGGTGCGCTGTGCCAACCGCACTCCGACACGGTTCTCGAGTTGCTCCAGGGTGCGCGAGAGCGCGGGTTGGCTGATGTGGAGCGTGGTCGCGGCGCCCGTGATGGTCCCCTGGTCGCCGATCGCGGTGAGGGCGCGTAGGTGTCGTAGCTCCACATTCATAACCCTGGAGTATAAGTGCTTTCCAGAAGGCATTTCCCTCTGGTCGGGGTCGGGCCGTAGCGTCGCGGTCATGAAGATTCTTCTCATCGGCGGCACTGGCACGCTCGGTACGGCCGTCCACGAGGCATTGGACATCCGCGGGCACGAGGTCCTCACCGTGGGGCGCGGCGGTGGTGATCTGCGCTATGACGTGACCGACCCGGTGCAGGTCGCCGAAGTCTACGATCGGGCGGGTCGGGTGGACGCCGTGGTCAGCGCCGCCGGTCACGTGCCGTACAAGCCGGTCACCGAGTTGGTCCCCGAGGACTATCTGGCCGCTTTCCGCGGCAAGGTCCTCAGCCAGATCGATCTGGTTCGGCAAGGGGTCTCCCGTGTCGCCGAGCGGGGCTCCTTCACCCTTGTCACCGGGGTGCTGGCACGCGAGCCCATTCCTCTGGGCGCCGCCGCCTCCATGGCCAATGGTGCGGTGGAGGCGTTCGTGCGGGCCGCTGCCGTCGAGATCGCTCCGCAGCGCGTCAACGCGGTCAGTCCCACGGTGTTCACCGAGAGCCTCGGCCGGTATGGGGACTTCTTCCCGGGGATGCCGTCGGTGGATCTGGTCGATGTCGCGCGGGCGTACGTCCGTTCCGTGGAGGGTGCTCAGACCGGGCAGGTCTTCGTGCCGTAGGGGAGGTTGCCTGAGCTGACGTCGGCGTGGTGGCTCGGCGGAGGTCGAACAGCGGGGTCGACGCCTGTGCGAGGGTCGGCCCCGCGTCGTGTCAGGGCGGTGTGCGGGTGTTCGACGATGGCCGGCCGCTGTTCGGGGTGGGGTGGGGGTCGGGTCGAGCGGGCGACGCGTCAGGACGGCGGCATTTTCGTGGAGGACAGGTAGGCGAGGACGGCGAGGACGCGGCGGCTGTCGTCGGAGGAGGGCGGGAGGTCGAGTTTGGTGAAGATGTTGTTGATGTGCTTGCTGACGGCTTTTTCGGTGATGTAGAGGCGGGCGGCGATGGCGGAGTTGGAGCGGCCTTCGGCCATTTCGGAGAGGACTTCGCGTTCGCGGGGGGTGAGCTGGGCGAGGGGGCCGCTCTGGTCCTGGCGGGCGAGGAGTTGGGAGATGACGGCGGGGTCCATGGCGGTGCCGCCGGCGGCGACGCGGCGGACGGCTTCGATGAACTGGCCAATGTCGAGGACGCGGTCCTTGAGGAGGTAGCCGACGGCGCCGGTGTCGTCGGAGAGGAGTTCGCGGGCGTAGAGCTGTTCGACGTGTTGGGACAGGACGAGGATGGGCAGGCCGGGGATCTGGGCGCGGGCTGCGAGGGCGGCCTGGAGTCCTTCGTCGGTGAAGGTGGGTGGGAGGCGGACGTCGACGACGGCGACGTCGGGTTTGTGTTCGGTGAGGGCGTTGTGGAGGTCGGGGCCGTTGTCGACGGCGGCGACGACGGTGAAGTCGTGTGCTTGTAGGAGGCGGATCAGTCCGTCTCGGAGGAGGGCAAGGTCTTCGGCGATGACAACGCGCACGGGATCTCCAGGGTCACGATGGTGGGGCCGCCCGGGGGGCTGGTGATGTTCATCGTGCCATCGAATGCGTCGAGGCGGCGTTTGATGCCGGTGAGGCCGCTGCCGGGGGTGGCGGTGGCGCCGCCGGTGCCGTTGTCGGTGATGGTGATGACGAGTCGGTGGCGGCCGTGGTTGATGCGGATCCAGGCGTGGGTGGCGTTGGCGTGTTTGGCGGTGTTGGTGAGGAGTTCGACGATGGCGAAGTAGGCGGCGGATTCGACGGGGTCGGCGGGGCGGCCGGGGAGGTCGACGTCGACGGTGGTGGTGAGGGGGTGGGTGAGGGCGAGGGCGTGGACGGCGCCGTGGAGGCCGCGTTCGACGAGGACGGGTGGGTGGATGCCGCGGACGAGGTCGCGGAGTTCGGTGAGGGCTTGGCGGGTGGTTTCGCGGGCTTCGGTGAGCATGTCGCGGGCGGTGGTGGGGTCTTGGTCGATGATTTGTTCGGCCATGCCGAGGTTCATGCCGAGGGCGACGAGGCGGGCTTGGGCGCCGTCGTGGAGGTCGCGTTCGATGCGGCGGATTTCGGCGGCTTGGGTGTCGATGGTGTTGGCGCGGCTGGTGGCGAGGTGGGCGACGCGTGCGGTGAGGCGGGCTTTTTCGTTGGGGGCGAGGAGGAGTTGGTTGAAGGCGAGGTAGAGGTGGAGGGCTTTGGGGGCGGTGTAGAGGGCGAGGGTGGTCAGGAGGGCGCCGGTGAGGAGGGGGAGGAGGGTTTCGGTGGTGGTGTGGGGGGTGTAGAGGCCGTAGAGGGGGTTTTGGGGGTTGGTGAGTGTGTGGGCGATTTGGTAGGTGCCGTGGAGGAGGAGTGCGGGGGGGATGGTGATGAGGAGGAGGTTGGCGGTTCCGCCGGTGAGCCAGAGGATGTCTTTCCAGGTGGCGGGGTCGGTGAGGTGGGCGGTGGCGCGGCGGAGGACGCTGCCTGGGGGGATGGGGCGGTAGGCGGAGGGGATGGGGCCGTGGGGGAGGAGGTGGCCGAGGGTGCGGCGTTGGGCGTCGGCGAGGGCGCGTAGGAGTGTGGCGGTGAGGATGACGAAGGGGAGGCCGATCCAGAGGAGGGTGAGGACGGCGGTGGCGAGGATGAGGGGGGTGAGGAGGAGGGCGGCGATGTTTTGGGAGAGGAGGAGGAAGAGGTAGGCGAGGGTGGTGAGGGGGCCGGGGCGGTGGGTGCGGTGTGTGGTGGTCATGGGTGGTGGGTGGTGGGTGTCCTTGTGGGTGTGGGTGTGGGTTTATTGAATCGTGGTGGGGTGGGGGTGTGCACGCAGGTGGGTGTGTTGGGTGTGGTGGGGCGGGCCGGTGTGGTGGTCGCCTCTCGGCGCGTGGCACAACGCGGCTCCTGTCCGCCCGGTGGGCGCGGTGTTCCGCGAAGGCTGTGGTTGGAGCCCGGGGGACACTTGCTACCGCACCGGCCCGCTGTGGGGGGAACGGGGTGTGGCCTGCGGGTATTCCCGGTGGGGTGGGGGTGGGCGGGGTGGGTTTTCGGGTCGACTCGCCGTTGGCGATTTCCCGTGGGTTGCCACGACCTGTGATGATCGGGGGTGTGTGGCGTGAACTGATCCTGCAGATGTATCCCGAAGCCGATCTGAGTGGTCCGGCTGATGAGGTGACCCTGGCGGAGGTGGAGCGGCGGTTGATGCTGCCGTTGCCGTTCGAGTTGGCGTCGTTGTTGCGGGAGACCGACGGGGTGACCAACGAGTACGGGGATGCGGTGGTGTGGAGTGCGCGGCGGTTGGTCGAGGACAATCTGGCGATGCGTGTGGAGCCGGACTATCTGGAGTTGTACGCGCCGTTCGACGAGATGATCTTCTTCGGGGATTCGGACATGGGTCCGCAGTTCGCGTATGTGCATACGGACTATGGGCCGGGGATCGTGGTGTGGGATCACGAGTCGGATCGGCGGCGGTTGGTGGTGGTGTCGTTGCGGGACTACTTGGCGCGGTGTCTGATCCAGGGGAATTCCTGGTTTCGTTGAGGTGGTGGATACTGTGCGTGGTTGACCAGCCGTTTCGTGCTATTTTTCGGGTGTTGGGGTGGTGTTGTGCCACCTGTTGTCTCCCCGAGCACGTTGTGAGAGTAGGACCATGTCGGAGCAGTCGACGCCCGCGCAGGTGGCCGCCGTCGTTCAGGGGCGGGAGGTGGCGGACTTTCCGGCGCTGGCCCCGGAGGCGGCGCGTGGCCGGGTGTTGCGGGTGACCGTGACGGGTGAGGACGTGTTGCACCGGCCGGGTGTGGATGTTCCTGAGGAGATGTGGGGTGGGGCGGAGCTGGGTCGGTTGGTCGACGACATGTTCCGGACGATGTACGCGGCCGAGGGTGTGGGGTTGGCGGGTAGCCAGGTCGGGGTGGATTGGCGGTTGTTCGTGTATGACTGCCCCGATGACGATGGTGTGCGGCATGTGGGGCATGTGGTCAATCCGGTGCTGGAGGAGCGTGATCTGGACGACGCGGTCGTCGTGGAGAGCGAGGGGTGTTTGTCGGTGCCGGGTCCGCACGCGGATCTGGGGCGGGCCGAGCACGCGACGGTGCGGGGTGTGGACCGGGATGGTCGGCCGGTGGTGATCAGCGGCAGTGGGTACTTCGCGCGGTGTTTGCAGCACGAGACGGATCACACGTTGGGGCGGTTGTATGTGGACCGGTTGTCCAAGCGTGAGCGTAAGCGTGTGTTGAAGAAGATGAACGAGATGTCGGCCAGTGTGTTCGAGCGGCGTGAGGAGCGGGCCGCGGAGTTGGAGCGTGAGCTGGCGGGCTGAGCGTTCGCGGGTGTGTTGCGGGGGCGTCTGCGGCGGTGGGCCGCGGCGCCCCCGTGTGGTGTGTTCAGCGTTCGTGTTCGGCGCGGACGATGCAGAACTCGTTGCCCTCGGGGTCGGTGAGGACGGTCCAGCCGGCGCCGTCGGGTGTGCGCCGGTCGTCGATGAGGGTGGCGCCGAGGTCGATGAGGCGTTGGGTTTCCTGGTCGCGGGTGCTGCCTGGGGCGGCGCTCAGGTCGAGGTGGAGCCGGTTCTTGGTGGTCTTGGGTTCGGGGACGCGGAGGAAGAGCAGGGGCGGGCCCTGGGGGCGGCGGATGAGGGCTTCGGGGTCGCCGGGTTGGTCGTCGGGGTGGAGGGGGTGGCCCAGGGCTTGGGACCAGAAGGTGGCGAGGGTGTGGGGGTCGGCGCAGTCGATGGTGATGGCGTCGATGTCGAGGTTCACGTGGGTCCTTGGTGTGTGGGTGTGTGGCCTGGGTCATTGTCGTGGGGTGGTGTGGGGGTGGGCAAGGATATTTCGGGGTGGTTGGCGGGTGGGTGCCATTGGTGGGGTTGGGGGGCCGGTGTGGGGGGTGTGAGGGTTCCACTGGGTTGATGTGGTCCTGTTTGTGGCCTGGTTTGGGCGGTCTGTGGCCTTTTTGTGACCGGTGCGGGCGGTAGATTGCGCGGCATGGACATCGGGGAGGACCAGGGGGACCTGGAGCAGCGGGTGGTCATCTACACCGACGGGGCGTGCAGCGGCAACCCCGGCCCTGGCGGGTGGGGTGTGTGGCTGCGCTACGGCGGGCATGAGAAGGAGCTGTACGGGGGCGAGGAGAGCACGACCAACAATCGGATGGAGCTGATGGCGGCCATCCGGGCGTTGGAGAGCCTGAGGCGGCCGTTGCCGGTGGTGGTGCACACCGACTCCAGTTATGTGCGCAACGGGATCACGTCGTGGTTGCCGAACTGGAAGCGGCGCGGGTGGCGCACGGCGGACAAGAAGCCCGTGAAGAACGTGGACCTGTGGCAGCGGTTGGACGAGGTGGCCTCGCGCTACGAGGTGGAGTGGCGGTGGGTGCGCGGTCACAGCGGTGATGAGGGCAACGAGCGCGCGGACGCGTTGGCGCGGCGTGGTCGGGACGAGGCCGCGGGCGTGTAGGCGCGGTCGGGGGCGGCGATCCGGTGGGGTCGCCGCCTTCGGTGTTCTCGGGGGTGTGTGCTGGCGGCGCCCGGGTGCGGAGCGGGGGTGTGTGCGGGGCGTGCTCAGTCCTGGGTGGCGGCTTCGTCCTTGAGGGCGTCGACGAGGAGGCGGCGGGCTCCGGAGCCGGTGCTGGAGAGGACGTCCTCGGGGTTGGACAGGGTGCACGAGCTCAGGGACAGGCAGCCGCAGCCGATGCAGCTGGTCAGGTCGTCGCGCAGGCGGGTGAGCTGGTCGATGCGGGTGTCGAGTTCGTCGCGCCACTGTTCGGAGACGCGTGCCCAGTCGGCGGGGGTGGGGGTGCGGTTGTCGGGCAGGGAGTCCAGGGCCTGGCGGATGCGGGCCAGGGGGATGCCGACGCGTTGGGAGATGCGGATGAAGGAGACGCGGCGCAGGGTGTCGCGCCGGTAGCGGCGTTGGTTGCCGGTGGTGCGTCGGCTGTGGATGAGGCCTTGGCGCTCGTAGAAGTGCAGGGCGGAGACGGCGACTCCGGCGCGTTCGGCGACCTGTCCGACGGTGAGTTCCTTGGCGATGGGTGGCACGTGCCCAGTTTAGGTGGGGTCGGTGGTGCGGTGGGGGCCGCGGAGGGCGTAGAGGCGGGCGTAGGCGCCGCCGCGTGCCAGGAGTTGGTGGTGGGTGCCGGTCTCGGTGACGCGGCCGTGGTGCAGGAGCAGGATGCGGTCGGCGGTGCGGGTGGGGTGTTGGGTGAGGTGGATGAGGGCGGTGGCGGGTGGGGGTGTGGGTGGGGTGGGTCCGGTGTGGATGAGCAGGGGGGCGTTGGTGGGGTGGGGTTCGGTGGTCAGGTGGGCGGTGGTGTGGGTGGTGATGCGGCCGTGGGTGGGGGTGGTGCGGCCGGTGAGGAGGTGGGTGAGGGCGGTGGTGGCGGTGGGGCCCAGGCCG
This sequence comes from Nocardiopsis sp. NPDC049922, assembly GCF_040660275.1. Taxonomy (NCBI): domain Bacteria; kingdom Bacillati; phylum Actinomycetota; class Actinomycetes; order Streptosporangiales; family Nocardiopsidaceae; genus Nocardiopsis; species Nocardiopsis sp. NPDC049922. The sequence continues at coordinate 334,291 of NZ_JBFAME010000003.1, forward strand.
ATGAGGGCGATGTGTTCGCCGGGGCGGACGGTGAGGTCGAGGTGGGTCAGGAGTGGGGTGTGGGCGTGGGTGAGGGACACGTCGTGGAGCTCGACGAGGGGTGGGGTGGGTGGGGTGGTGGCGGCGGGTGTGGCGTGGAGGTGGCCGCGGTCGGAGAGCCTCACGGGTGTCCGTTCGTAGGGGTGGTCGTCTGGTGCGTGGGATCGTCGTGGGCGCGTGAGAGTTCTGGCGGGGTGTTCGTGTCCTTGGTCTCGGTGGGTGTGGGGGTTGTGGCTGGTGGGGCTGGTGTGAGTTGTTGACAGGACGTTAGCCCACGGGCGGGGTGGGGTGGGGGTCGGGTGCCGGGTCGTGGGGGCAGGGGTCGTGTCCCCCGGCGTGGTGTGCCCTCGTTCGGCCCGGACGCCGTAGGAGCCACCCGCTGACAGCGGGTGGCTCCTGTGCGCGTGCTCGCGTGCTTGACCACCGGTGCACGGGGCGCCGTCGCGGGGTGTGGGTGCGGGGCACGTGTTCGGGCGGCGCCGTCCGGAGGAGTCGTTGGCGGCGTTGTGGGAGCGGGCGGGTGCTGTTCGGGGAGGCGTTGTGGGAGCGCACGCCCACGGACGGGGAGTTGGCGTTGTTCCACGGGGGTGGGCGTCGTGAGCACCACGTGGAGTTGGCGGCGTTGGTGGAGGCGGCGACGCGGGTGGGGTTTCGGCCGTTGCGGGTGCACACGGCCACGCCGGTGGAGTGGGAGGACTTCGAGTCGGCGCACCTGGCGGCGGCGGAGGCGTGGTTGATGGCGCACGCGGGTGAGGGGCGGGCGGAGGGGGTGCGGGCGTCGGTGGAGGCGTTTCGGCAGGCGTATCTGCGGGTGGGGCGGCGGATCCAGGGGTTGGCGTACTTGCTGTTGGGGCGTCCGCGGGGCACGTGAGGGGGTTGTGCGCTGGGGGTGGCAGGAAGGGTGGGGTGTGCGACCTTGTGGTCGGCGTGGGTGGGTGACCAGGATGTGGCCATGGTTCGTGAGGTGGTCATCGTCGTCTTCGACGGGGTGCAGAGTCTGGACGTGAGTGGTCCTCTGGAGGTGTTCTGGGGGGCGTCGTGGGCTCCGGGGAGGCCCTATCGGGTGCGTACGGCCTCGGTGGGGGGTGGTGTGGTGACCACCGCGTCGGGGTTGGGGTTGGTGCCGTCGGTGGCGTTGGAGGAGGTCGGGGAGGTCGACACGGTGGTGGTGCCCGGGGGTGAGGGGACCCGGGTGGTCGATCCGGCGTTGGTGGCGGCGGTGCGGCGGGTGTCGCGGGGGGCGCGGCGGACGGCGTCGGTGTGCACGGGGGCGTTCGTGTTGGCCGAGGCGGGGTTGTTGGACGGGTTGCGGGCGACCACGCATTGGGCGCACTGCGGTGCGTTGGCACGGCGGTATCCGCGGGTGGTGGTGGATCCGGTGCCGATCTTCGTGCGGCAGGGGTCGGTGGTGACGTCGGCGGGGGTGAGCGCGGGGATCGATCTGGCGTTGGCGTTGGTGGAGGAGGACGTGGGGCAGCGGGTGGCGTTGGCGGTGGCGCGTCAGTTGGTGGTGTTCCTGCGTCGGCCGGGCAATCAGGCGCAGTTCTCGACGCATCTGGCGGTGCAGACGGCGCAGCGGCCGGCGGTGCGGGAGTTGCAGCACTGGATCGTGGCGCATCCGGCGGAGGATCTGTCGGTGGGGTCGTTGGCGGAGCGGGCGGGGTTGTCGCCTCGTCAGTTCGCGCGGGTGTTCACGCGTGAGGTGGGGGTGACGCCGGGGCGGTTCGTGGATCGGGTGCGGTTGGAGACGGCGTGTCGGTTGTTGGAGGAGAGTCAGGCGGGGGTGGTGGCGGTGGCGCGTAGGTGTGGTTATGGATCCGATGAGGTGATGCGGCGGGCGTTCGTGCGGTCGTTGGGGTGTGCGCCCAGTGAGTACCGGGAGCGGTTTCGGGGCGTGGGCGGGTGAGTGGTGTGGTCGTTGTGGAGGGTGTGTGGTGATGCGGGTCGCGATCGTGTTGTTCGAGGACGTGACGGTGTTGGACGCGGTGGGTCCGTTTCAGATGTTGGACGGGTTGCCGGGGGTGGAGGCGGTGTTCGTCGCTGAGCGGCCGGGGCCGGTGCGTGGGCACGGGGGTCGTGTGGCGTTGGTGGCGGACGCGGCGTTGGATGAGGTGGGGTCGCCGGAGGTGGTGTGTGTTCCGGGGGGTCCGGGGCAGACGCGGTTGATGGACGGTGGTCCGGTGGTGGACTGGGTGCGTGGAGTGGAGGGGTCGGCGACGTGGGTGACGTCGGTGTGTACGGGGTCGTTGGTGTTGGCGGCGGCGGGTGTGCTCGCGGGGCGGCGGGCGACCACGCACTGGTTGGCGATGGAGGAGTTGGGTCGGTGGGGTGCGGTGCCGACGTCGGAGCGGGTGGTGTTCGACGGTAAGTACGTGACGGCGGCGGGGGTGAGTTCGGGGATCGACATGGGGTTGGCGTTGGCTGAGCGGTTGACGGACCGGCGGACGGCGGAGTTGGTGCAGTTGGTGACCGAGTACGATCCGGCGCCGCCGTTCGACGCGGGTTCGCCGGGGCGGGCTCCGGCGGAGGTGGTGGCGATGGCGCGGTCGATGTCGAGGTTCATCCTGACCGGTGAGTGAGGGGTGTGGTGCGGCGGGCCCGGGGGTGTGATCCTTCGGGCCCGCCGGTGTGTGAGGTGTCGGGGGCTCTTGCGGGGGTGAGCGGGGTCATGGGGAGTGGCGGTGGGGGGTGGGGTAGGGGCGGGGTGAGGACTGGTCGCCGTGAGGGAGAGGTGGGCGTGGTGGAGCACGTGGCGGACGTGGCCGATGACGTGGAGTTCGTGGTGCGGCAGTACCAGGGGTTCGCGCGGCACTACGCGGCGGGGTCCTCGCCGTCGTATGCGCGGATCGCGTCGGCGTTGGCGGAGGACCGGCGGGTGTTGGACCTGGTGATGGGGTTGCCCGCGGGTAACAAGCGGCAGCCGAACCTGTTGTTGGGCGCGGTGCGGTTCCTGGGCGGTCCGGTGGGGGACTGGCCGGAGTTTCGGTCGTGGTTGGTGGAGCATTGGGACCGGGTGGAGCGGGTGGTGTTGGAGCGCGCCACGCAGACCAATGAGGTGCGGCGGTGTGCGACGTTGCTGCCGGTGTTGGCGGCGTTGCCGGGTCCGTTGGCGTTGGTGGAGGTGGGGGCGTCGGCGGGGTTGTGCCTGTACCCGGATCGGTACCGGTACTCCTATGACGGTGGTGCGCCGATCGGTCCGGCGGAGGGCGGGGTGGTGTTGGAGTGTGCGACGGAGGGGCCGGTGCCGGTGCCGGATCGGGTGCCGGAGGTGGTGTGGCGGGCGGGGATCGATCTGCACCCGTTGGATGCGGGGGACGGGGAGGATGTGCGGTGGTTGGAGTCGTTGATCTGGCCGGGGCCGCAGGAGGTGGTGCGGCGGGAGCGGTTGCGTGCGGCGGCGCGGGTGGCGGCGCAGGATCCGCCGTGGATGGTGGCGGGGGATCTGGTGGAGCGGTTGCCGGAGGTGGTGGCTGAGGCTCCGGAGGGGGCGACGGTGGTGGTGTTCCACAGTGCGGTGTTGCCGTATGTGCCGCGGGCGGGGGTGGACGCGTTTGTGGCGGTGGTGCGGGGGTTGCGGGGGCACTGGGTGTCGAACGAGGGGTGGCGGGTGTTCCCGGACTGGGAAGGGGCGCGGCCGCGGGTGTCGGCCCGGTTCACGTTGGCGTTGGATGAGCGGGTGGTGGCCTACACGGGTGAGCATGGCCAGTCGGTGAGTTGGGTGGGGTAGGTGGTGGTTGGTGGGGCCCCGTACCGGTGTGGTGCGGGGCCCTCGTGTGTGTCAGGTGGTGGGGTGGGCGTCGACTTCGGCGATCAGTTCCGCGCGTCGTTCGGTGGGCAGGAAGGAGGCGGTGAAGGAGTTGCGGGCGAGTTGGCGTAGGGCGGTGTCGTCGAGGCCGAGGTGGTGGCGCAGGGCTTCGTAGTTGTCGTGGACGTAGCCGCCGAAGTAGGCGGGGTCGTCGGAGTTGACGGTGACGAGGAGGCCGGCGTCCATGAGGGCGGGCAGGGGGTGGTCGGCGAGGGTGTCCACGGCGCGCAGGCGCACGTTGGACAGGGGGCACACGGTCAGGGGGGTTTGGGTGGAGGCCAGGTGGGCGAGGAGTTCGGGGTCCTCCAGGCAGCGGATGCCGTGGTCGACGCGGTCGACCTTGAGCAGGTTGAGGGCTTGCCAGATGTAGGAGGCGGGGCCTTCCTCTCCGGCGTGGGCGACGCAGCGCAGGCCCATGGCGCGGGCGGCGTCGAAGACGTGGGTGAATTTCTCGGGTGGATGGCCGAGTTCGGCGGAGTCGAGGCCGATGGCGGTGATGTGGTGTAGGTGGGGGCGGGCTTGGTGGAGGGTGTGGAGGGCTTCGGTGGCGGGGCGGTCGCGGAGGAAGCACAGGATGAGGGTGGTGCTGATGCCGTGGCGTTGGTGGCTGGTGTCCAGGGCGGCGGTGAGGCCGTTGATGACGGTGTCGAGGGGGATGCCGCGGTTGGTGTGGGCTTGGGGGTCGAAGAAGATCTCGGCGTGGCGGACGCCTTGGGCGGCGGCGCGGGTGAGGTAGGCCTCGGCGAGGTCGGTGAAGTCTTGCGGGGTGCGCAGGACCGTCATGAGCTCGTAGTACAGGTTCAGGAAGGACTGGAGGTCGGTGAAGGAGTAGGCGGCGCGGAGGTCGTCGATGGTGGGGTGGGGCAGGGTGATGGCGTTGCGTTCGGCGAGGGTGAAGGCGAGTTCGGGCTCCAGGGTGCCTTCGATGTGGACGTGGAGTTCGGCTTTGGGGATGGGCATGGGGTGGTGGGGTCCTCTCGTGGCTGTTCGGTGTGGGGTCACGGGTGTGATCGGGGGCGGTTGGTCGTGGCGGGGTCGGCTGGTGGGGCCTGGTGGGCGGTGAGGGTCAGGAAAAGGTCCACGGCGTGGTGCGCCTGGGTGCGGATGTCCTGGTCGGTGGGCGGTCGTTCGCCGAGTAGGACGCGGATCTGGAGGTCGCGGACGGTCAGGCCGTAGAGGAGTTGGAAGGCCTCCTCGGGGGCGTGGATGTGGAGTAGGCCTTGGTCGGCCATGCGGTCGAGGAATGCCGTGATCAGGGGGCCGGTGGTGTGGCGGCCGTGTCGTAGGAGGAGTTCGGCCAGTTCCGGTGAGGTCATGGCCGCTCGGTTGAGTGCGACCGAGGCGTCGCTGACGAGGAGTGTCAGGAGGTTGCGGGCGATGGCGTTGAGGGTGGTGCGGGGGTCGGCGGTGCGGTCGATCGCGGTGGCGACCGCGGTGTTGACCTGTTGGGCCTGTCGTTCGATGAGTGCGGCGAGTAGTCCTTGGCGGTTGCCGAACCAGGTGTAGAGGCTCTCTTTGGAGGAGCCGGTCCGGGTGGCCACGGCTTGCATCGTGATGCCCGCGGCGCCGTGTTCGAGGAGTTCGGCCAGTGCCGCGTCCAGTGCGGCTTGGCGTCGTGTGGCCTGTTCGCCTTTGCGGGGGCGGCCTCGGCGGGAGGGTCCGCGTGTGGTCATGGGCGTCTCCGGGTGTTCCCTTTATTCGAACGTGTGGGTACGATTAAAAGCGAACCCAGTAGTTCGATTTTAGTCGAAGCCGGAGGCCTCGTGACCATGCCCCTCTCCCCGCGCTCCCCCGTCGGCTCCTCGGCCGCGACCGTCCGGCACGCCCGAGGATGGGCGCTGGCGTCGGCGGCGCTGGCGATGGGACTCATCGCCGGATTCTTCTACGCCTACGCCTGCTCGGTCATGATCGGGCTGGCCCGCGTCGACGACCACACGTTCATCGACGCCATGCAGTGGATCAACGCCACGGTGCGCAATCAGTGGTTCGCCCCGAGCTTCTTCGGCGCGCTCGCGCTGACGCTCCTGGCCGTCCTGCTGCACCTGCCCCGCGGTGGGCGGCCGGTGCTGCTGTGGGCCGCCGCCGCCCTGGTGCTGTACGCCGCCGCCTTCGGCATCACCATGGGCGTCAACGTGCCCCTCAACGAGGACCTGGCCGCGGTCGGCGACCCCGCGCTCCTGGCCGACGCCGCCGCGGTCCGCGCCGCCTTCGAGGACCGCTGGGTGACCTGGAACGTCGTCCGTGCGGTGGCCGCGACCGTCGCACTCGCGTGCCTGCTGCGGGCCCTGGTGCTGCACGGCATGACGTCGCGGCCCCGCCCCTTGGCCGGCGGCCCCGGCGCGTCGCTGTGAGGGGCTCCGCGTCCGGGCGCTCGGGGCCCGTGCGGGTCGAACGGCTCACGCGCGTGGCCTGAGACAGGGAACGGGCGCCCCTCGGGGCGCCCGTTCGGGTGTGTGCCTCCCTCCGGCCGCGTCGCCGGTCCCGGCCGGGCGCCCTCCTCGGGTGAGGGGGTCAGGTGCGGGCGAGGCGGTCGGTGGCTGCGCGGGCCGCCTGGAGCAGGGTGGGTTCACCGGCGGCCTGGCCGGTGGTGTGTCCGGCGCCGGACAGGATGGTCAGGTCGGCGTCGGTCCAGCGTTGGGCGAGGCGGACGGCGATGTCGGCGGGGCCGCTGATGTCGAGGCGGCCGTGGATCATGGCGCCGGGGATGCCCTGGAGGGCGGTGGCGCCGTCGAGCAGGTGGTCGTCGGGCAGGAACGCGGCGTTGCTCCAGTAGTGGGTGACCAGGCGGGCGAAGGTCATGCGGAAGTCGGGGTCGGCGTAGCGGGGGTTGGGGCGGACGCCGGCGACGGTGGCGATGTGTGTGTCCTCCCATCGGCACCAGGCGCGGGCGGCGTCGTCGCGGACGCGCGGGTCGGGGTCGGCCAGGAGGCGGGCGTAGGCGGTGGCCAGGTCGTGGGGGTCGGCGTCGGGTCCGGCGGCGTGGCGGAAGCGGTCCCATTCCTCGGGGAAGACGCGGCCCATGTCGTGGGTGATCCAGTGGACCTCGGCGGCGGTGGTGGTGGTGACGGCGACCAGGACGAGGCCGTGGACGCGGGCGGGGTGGGTTTGGGCGTAGGCCAGGGCGAGGGTGGAGCCCCAGGACGCGCCGAGGACGAGCCAGGTGGTGATGCCCAGGTGGGTGCGCAGGGTTTCGATGTCGGCGATGAGGTGGTGGGTGGTGTTGGTGGTCAGGTCGGTGGTGGGGTCGTGGGCGGGTGGGGTGCTGCGGCCGGATCCGCGTTGGTCCAGGAGGATGACGCGGTAGCGGGTGGTGTCGAAGAAGTCGGTCCAGCCGGGGCGGCAGCCGGTTCCGGGGCCGCCGTGGAGGACGAGGGCGGGGGTGCCGTGGGGGTTGCCGTGGGCCTGCCAGTGGACGTGGTGTCCTTGGCCGACGTCGAGCATGCCGTCGGCGTGTGGTGTGGAGGTGGTCATGGTGGCTCCTCGTGGTGGGGTGGGTCGAGCCTAGGGGGCGGGGTGGGTCGGGGCACGTGGAATACGGGGCCTGTGGGGGCGGCGGTGCGTGGGGGTCGGGAGTGGGTGATGTGGGGATGTTGGGATGCTGGGGTTGTCGAGACCGCTGTGGGGGGAGTGCGCTGTGACCGAGTCGACCGAGGCCGCTGACGAGTTCGTCGTGTTCTGGAGTGAGCGCCGGTTGTGCATGTTGGCCAGTCCGCGTCCGGACGGCAGTATCCACCAGGTGCCGGTGGGGGTGACCTATGACGCTGAGCGTCGTCTGGCGCGGGTGATCTCCGACGGGGGGAGTTACAAGGCGCGCAACCTGGCGGCGCACCCGGGGGTGCGGGTGTCGGTGAGTCAGGTGGAGGGGCGCCGGTGGTCGACGTTGGAGGGCACGGCGCGGGTGAGCCGGGATCCGCGGGCGGTGGCCGAGGCGGTGCGGCGGTATACCGAGCGGTACCGGCGGCCTCGGGAGAACCCGGAGCGGGTGGTGATCGAGATCGCGGTGGACCGGGTGTTGGGCAACGTGCGGCCGGGTGGGTGAGTCTTCGGGCGCGGCGCCGTGGTGTGTGCGGGGGTCGTCACTGGGTGCTGGGTGTGGTGGTCAGTGGTCTTGCGTGGTGGCGCGGGGTGGGAGGGGGATGCGTTCGAGGTCGGAGGCGAGCACGATGGTGCCGTCGAACTCCTGTGCGGCCTGGGCGACGAAGTGGGGTTCGTCGGTGTGGTCGTAGCGTTCGGACAGGTGGGTCAGGACCAGGGTGCGGACCTGGGCTTGGGCGGCGATGCGTCCGGCCTGGCGGGCGGTCAGGTGTTGGTAGGCCTGGGCGAGGTGGGCCTGGGCGTCGAGGAAGGTGGCCTCGATGACGAGCATGTCGGCTCCGCGGGCGAGCTCGATGGCGTTGGGGCATTCGCCGGTGTCCATGACGAAGGCGAAGACCTGGCCGGGGCGGGGTTGGGCGCAGTCGGCGAGGGTGACGGTGCGTCCGTCGTCGGTGGTGATGGTGCCCTCGCGTAGGAGCGTGGAGATCTGGGGGCCGTGGACGCCGTGGGCGTGGAGCCGGTCGGGGAGCATGCGCCAGCCGTCGGGTTCGGCGATGCGGTAGCCCTGGCAGGGGATGGAGTGGTGGAGCGGCAGGGTCGTGATGCGCAGGTCCTTGTCGCCGGGGACGTCGGTGGCCTGTGGGGTGAGGGGTTGGCCGATGATGACGCTGGTGTCGTGGAAGACGGAGGCGTGGCGTAGGCGGCGCCAGTAGGGTTCGCCTTCGGCGGGGTAGGCGACGCGGACGGGGTGGGGGACGCGGTCGCGGGCCAGGCGTTGGATGATGCCGGGCAGGCCGAGGCAGTGGTCGCCGTGGAAGTGGGTGACGCACACGCGGGTGATGTCGGTGGCGGCGAGTTTGGCCAGGCGCATCTGGCGTTGGGTGCCTTCGCCGGGGTCGAGGAGGATGCCGTGGCTGTCCCAGCGTAGGAAGTAGCCGTTGTGGTTGCGGTTGCGGGTGGGGACGGCGCTGGAGGTGCCCAGGACCACGAGTTCGCGTACGGACATGGGTTGGATCCTGTCACTGGTGGGGTGGTGTGGGCACGGGGTTTTCGGGTGTGTCAGCGCAGGGTGCGGGGGTCGATGTCGAGCAGGTCGCCCAGGGCGCGTTCGCCCCGGGGGGTCAGGCGCAGGGCGCGGGTGGTGCCCACCGGTTCACACCAGCGGTTCGTCAGGGTGTGGCGGCACAGGGCGGCTCCGGCGACGCCGGCCAGGTGGGGTCGGCGTTCGGTCCAGTCCAGGCAGGAGCGGGCCAGCGGGCGGCGGGTGGTGCGGCGCAGGGTGATGCCCTGGTCGGTGAACCAGGCCAGGCCGGTGTCGGTGAGTGCGAAGCCGGTGTCCTGGCGCAGGAGGCCCTGGTGGGTGAGGGCGTCGGTGATGGCCACGCCTAGGCGTCCGGCCAGGTGGTCGTAGCAGGTGCGGGCGCGGGCCAGGGCGTGGGTGGCGCGGTGGGCGCGCAGGGTCGTGGGCGGTGGTGGGTCGGTGGGCCTGCTGTGGGCGGCCAGGGCCTCGACGAGGTGGGCGGTGTGGGGGTCGGCGAGGCGGACGTAGCGGTGGCGGCCCTGGCGTTCCTGGGTCAGGAGGGCTCCCTCGACCAGGCGGGTGAGGTGTTCGCTGATGGTGGGGGCGGACACGTGGGTGTGGCGGGCGAGTTCGGTGGCGGTCCAGGCGCGCCCGTCGAGGAGCGCGAGGCAGATCCTGGCGCGGGTGGGGTCGGCCAGGAGGTGGGCCAGGGCGGCCAGGTGGGCGCCGTCGTCGGGTGCGGTCATGGTTCCAGGATGGGTCACGCGCGGATGGGGTGGTGTCGTGGGTGTTTGTCGGGTGTCGGTGGCCCACCCGCCGCGTGGGGTGCCCGTGGGGAGCGGCGGGTGGGCGGGGGTGTCAGCGGTGGCCGATGAGGATGGTGGCGTCGGTGCGGGGGCAGGTGAGGGCCTGGGGGGTGAGGCCGCCGTGGGTGAAGGCGGCGCTGGCCTGGGGGAGCTGGTGGTCGTTGACCTCGATGAGCAGGTGGCCGGTGGGGGCGAGCCAGTGGTGGGCGTCGGCGGCGACGCGGCGGGCCAGGTCGAGTCCGTCGGGGCCGCCGTCCAGGGCGTGGCGGGCCTCGTGGTCGCGGGCTTCGGGGGGTAGGAGGGCGATCTGGTCGGTGGGGACGTAGGGGACGTTGGCGACCAGGACGTCGATGTGTCCGCGCAGGTGGTGGGGTAGGGCGGTGAACAGGTCGCCGTGGTGGACGTGGTGTCCGGGGAGGTTGCGGCGGGCGCAGGCGACGCTGGCGGGGTCGATGTCGGCGGCGTGCAGGGTCAGGTCGGGGTGGGTGTGGGCCAGGTGGGCGCCCAGGGCGCCGGTGCCGCAGCACAGGTCGACGGCGGTGCCGTGGGGTGGGAGCAGGGTGGCGGCGTGGTGGGCCAGGTGTTCGGTGCGGGGGCGGGGGACGAACACGCCGGGGTCGACGGCGATGCGCAGGCCGCAGAAGCGGGCCCAGCCCAGGACGTGTTCGAGGGGGGTTCCGGCGCAGCGTTGGTCGGTCATGGCCGCGAGCTGGTCGGGGGTGTGGGCGGTGGTGGCGAGCAGGTGCGCCTCGTCCTCGGCGAAGACGCAGCCGGCGGCGCGCAGGCGGTGTGTGAGGGACGACAGGGTGTGGGGCGAAACCACGGGGGCCTTTCGGTCTGGGTCGTGGGTCGCCGGTGGTCAGGGGGTCGTGTTCGGTTCGATCCCTGGTGAGGGCGCCCAGCGGTTGACTGCGAGGATCGCTGCTCACCTCCCCTGGTCGTCGTTGTGGGTGTCACCGTACACCACGGGGTGTGATGGGGCCGGTTGTCGGTTCGGTCGGGTGGGCGTGCGCCGACCGCGTCACGGCTTCGATCCGGGCCGCTCACACGAGCGTGCGGGGCGGTTCGCGATCGTGTCGGCGGCGGCCCGCGGAAGGCGACCGACTCTCAGGATGGGGTTGCGTAGCGGGTGGCGATCGCGGCGGCGCGGTCGCGCAGGCGGGTGCGCAACCACTGCGGGGCCAGGGCTTCGGCGTCCGTACTGAGCTGCCACAGCGCCCATTCGGCGTGTCTGGGATCTTGGAAGGTCACCTTCAGCCGCAGCCAGCCGTCCGCTTCGGGTTCTTCGGTGCGGACGGCCAGTGCGGTGTCCACCAGGTCCTCCCGTCGCGCCGGGTCCACCCGTACGAGCACGGTGACCTGGTCGCCGCCGGTCCGAAACCGTGTGCCGCGTTCCTGCCAGGCCTGGTCCAGATCGACCCGGTCCGGTCGCTGTGCGGGTTCGGCGAGTTCCCTGGCGGCCAGGACCCGGGACAGCCGGTAGGTGCGGTCCGCGCCGGACCTGGTGGCCAACAGGTAGCCGCGGTCGCGAATGGTGACCAGGCCGATCGGGTCCACGGTGCGCCACGTCGGGGGCTGGTCCACCGCCGCGTAGTGGATCTGCAGCTTGTGTCCGGCGAACACCGCGCGCAGGACCTCGGCCGCTGTGGCGTCGGGCATCTCCTCGGTGGCCAGCCGACGTGAGAGGAGGTCGGTCTCCGGGTCGATGAGCAATCGCTCGGCCGCGCCGGCGGCGGTGTCCCGGTAGCTCTCGGGTAGCGCGTCAACCACCTTGAGCATCGCCGATGCGAGCGCTGAGCCGAGGCCGAATGTCTGTGCGCCGCGCCGTGATCCGGCGACCAGCAGGGCGAGGGCCTCGTCGGGGTTGAGTCCGGTGAGTTCGGTCCGGAAGCCGGGCAGCAACGCGAAACCGCCGTGTCGGCCGCGTTCGGCGTGGACGGGGACGCCTGCCGCGGACAGTGCCTCGATGTCGCGCAGCACGGTGCGGGTGGAGACCTCCAGCTCGCGGGCGAGTGCGGTCGCGGACAGCCGGCCGTGCTGCCGTAGCAGGAGTACCAGCGAGACCAACCGGTCAGCGCGCATACGGGGATCTTACCGAAATACATGACACAGGGTGTCGTGATTCGTTGGGAGGCTTGCCACCGCGGCGTCAAGGGACGTGCGTACTCGTGACGAATCGAATGGAGCTGATGCGGTCATGGATCGAACGGCGGTCAACCCTGTGACGTGGTCGGTGGAGATGGGGTTCAACCAGGGTGAGCTCGTCTCCGGGCACACCCGGACCCTGTACTGCTCCGGGCAGACCGCGATGAGCGGTGACGGCGAGCCCCAGCATGACGGTGACATGGCGGCGCAGTTGGCGTTGAGCCTGGACAACCTGGAGGCCGTTCTCGGCGAGGCCGGTATGTCGCTCGCGGACCTGGTCCGGCTCAACGTCTACACCACCGACGTCGATCTGCTGTTGCGGCACTACGGTGTGCTGGCGTCGCGGTTGGGCGCCGTCGGGGTGGCGCCGGCCGGCACGATGCTGGGGGTGACACGGCTGGCGATCCCCGCTCTGATGGTCGAGCTCGAGGGGACCGCCGTCGCGTGATGCGGCCGTGCCGCCTCCGGCTGGGCCAGGGTCGCCCAGGGAAGGTGCCGCTCCACCGTCAGGGCCAGCGGAACGACCGC
>NZ_JBFAME010000003.1:346679-440270 GCF_040660275.1 Nocardiopsis sp. NPDC049922
GCGGGGCCCGGGCCCCCCCCGGCTGGGCTGCGGGCGGCCCCACGGCGGGCGTCAGCGCATCGGCGCTGACCGCTGTGATGCGGACGGTTGGTCCCCGGCCGTCATGGTGAAGGTGAATCCGGTGTTCGTCGGACGGCGCAGTGGGATGTCGCACGTGACCCGGCGCAGCACCTCGTTCCTGCTGAGGCCGAGTCCCTGTGCGATGAGCCGCTCCGGGCGCACCGGCACCGGGTCCGTGAAGACGACCTCCACGTGGAGCGGCCACGCCTGGTCGGGCCGTGTCGGCGGGGTCTTCAGCCGCCAGGCCCCGTTCCAGTCCAGGGTGAAGCGGTTGCGTTGGGCGAGCAGCGGGTCCAACAGTGTGGCCGCCACCACCTCCGGATCGTTGGCGTGGTAGCCGTCGAGTTCGGTCGGATCGAAGGATCGGACCGGTGCTCGCTCGTGCACGGTGAGCTTGCTCGTCCGGTCGCAGGACACGCAGCGGACCAGCAGCCACACGTCCAACAGCTTGCCGTTGGCGTTGACGCGGAACCTGCCCTCGCCGGTGGTGGCCGACTCCGACCGGCAGTCCACGCACCGCAACGACAGCAGGGGCAGTCTGGTCCGGCGAACGACCCAGGGCAGCACGGTATGGGGTTGTGAAGACATGATCTCTCTCGACCTGACACGAGGCCGATGGCGCGCGGCCTCAGACGCTGGGGGCCGGGCGCGCACGGGCAGCCCGGCGGAGCCGACGGCGGGGTCGGCTTGGGGTGAGCGGAAGAAGGTGTCAGGTCTACAGAGCAGGCGGGGTCACGCGGTTGTGTCCTTTGTCCTCACTGCGATGGGGTCGCAGGCAACCTAGGGGAGCGCGGAGGGAGGACTCAAGCGGTTTTCCGGTGGCGGTGGGGCCTGCCAGTGGTAGTACAGCGGGGGCTGTATCCGACGCGTTTTCGCGGGTCGGGACGGTCGGCTGAATAACGTTGCGGCCCCCGTGCGGGATCGTGCGGGTGGTGGGGCGCCCCTCCAGGGCTCACCTCCGAGAAGGTTCACTTATCGGGGGTCAGGTTTGGGGGTCTCTGGGGGTGGGTTCCGTTGGCGATGCTTGAAATACGTTATACATAAACGTTTCCAACGAAACGAAACAACGTAAGGGGTGCTGCGGACCTGGCCCCGGACAGGACCGGGCGGGCCGCGCAGGAGGCGGAACGGCACATCCTGCACGGCTCTGGCCAGGTTCGACGTGCCGCTTCCGCCTGGAAGGCGGGCCGACGCCGCGATCCACGGACGCGAGGTCGTCGCACGGAGGAGACCGGAAGAGACCGTGGGAGGGAGAGGGCCGCGTCGGTACCCACGTCGTGCATCCGCCAGCCCACTCCAACGGGGACGCGTCCGCGCTTGTTGACGTCGACCAGCGGCAGCTCCCGCTTCGTCTACGCGTCGGTGACCCGCAGCCCTGCATGGGCCTTGTAACGGCGGTTCACCGAGATCAGGTTGGCGACCAGTGACTCCACCTGGTGGGCGTTGCGCAGTCGGCCCGCGAAGAGGCCGCGCGTACCGGGGATACGGGCGGCGAGGGCCTGCACCACGTCGGTGTCGCCGCGGGATTCGCCGAGGACCATGACATCGGTGTCGATCTCCTCGACCGTCTCGTCCTGGAGGAGCACCGCCGACAGGTGGTGGAAGGCGGCCGTGACGCGCGAGTCCGGGAGCAGCGCGGCGGCCTGCTCGGCGGCGCTGCCTTCCTCGGGTTTGAGGGCGTACGCGCCCCTCTTGTCGAAGCCGAGCGGGTTGACGCAGTCGACCACGAGCTTCCCGGCGAGGTCCTCGCGCAGGGACTCCAGGGTCGTGCCGTGTGCGTCCCACGGCACGGCGACGATCACGACGTCGCTGCGCCGCGCGCACTCGGCGTTTTCCGCACCCTCGATTCCGAAGCCGAGCTCGTCGGCGATCCTGCGTGCCCGCTCGGCCGCACGGGAGCCGATGATCACCTTCTGTCCCGCCCTGGCCAGGCGGTAGGCGAGACCGCGCCCCTGGTCGCCGGTACCGCCGAGGACGCCGACGACCAGCCCCGACACGTCGGGGAGGTCCCAGGGCCCGCTTCGCGCACCCCGCCCATCGGCTGGGAACGCGTCAGGGGAGGTGGGTGTGGCAGTCATACGGTGACCCTTCACGATTGGCGGGGGCTGAGGCGGACGAAGGGAAGATGTTGCCCGACCGCGCGGAAGTCCTCCTGCGTACCGTCGACGGAGAAGCCCATGAAGCGCACGAGCCTGCGTGCTGCTTTGGGGTGGCGGTGCGCGTAGCGGGCCATGAAGTCACCGCCCTCCTCCGTGTCTAGGGGGTGGGCGGTGACGGGGACGGTGCGCAGCCAGACTCGGATGCTGCTCTCGGGTGTAGCCAGGAGGTTCTGGTACCAGGCGGCCTTCCGGCCGAATCCGGAGCAGACCACGTAGCTGCCGTTGGTCCGGTCGTGTTCGACGACTTCGATGACGACCTGGCGCCGCTTGCCCGACACGCGGCCGGTGTGGTTCAGCAGGAGGAATCGGCCGCCGAAGAGCCAGCCCAGGCGCATCCGGTAGAGGTGGATCGGGGCCCGGAACAGCAGGCGGCGGATGCCGGTCGGCGGTGCGGGGCGCTGGATGATTTCCATGGTGGTGCCTTTCAGGTGCGGGTGAGGATGCTGGTGGTGTCGCCGTAACCGCGGCGCAGCAGGCCGGTGAAGGCGTCGCGCAGGACGAGCCGGGTGACGGTGCTCTGGGCGGCGAGGCCGATACCGGTCGCCGGGACGAGAGAGCGGGCGAAGGTGCGGGCGCGCTGCTGGCGCTGCTGCACGGCGGGGCGCAACCGCGCTTCGTAGGCGTGCAAAGCGGCCCGGTGGTCGTCGTGCTGGTGCAGTGCCTGGGCCAGCAGGTAGCCGCCGGCCATGGCCATGGACGCGCCCTGCGCGGACGTCAGGGTCATCGCTCCGCAGGCGTCGCCGACCAGGGCGACGCGGCCGGCGTGCCAGGACGGCATGGCGATCTGGGTGAGGCTGTCCATGAACAGGTCGTCTTGCGGTGCCGCGGCGAGCAGTTGGGGAGTGAGCCAGCCCATGTCGGAGAAGGCGCTGCACAGTGCGCTACGCCGCTTGGTTCGCCGCGGGACGGACCGGGCGGACGTGCGGTAGAGGAAGAGCGCGATCAGCTCGCCGGGCCGACCGGTGGGATACAGGACTGTCTGACGGCCGGGCTCGTTGTAGTGGACGCGCCGGGGCCCGAGCCCGTAGGTGTCGGCCACGGGATAGCAGGCCATCGCAAAGCCCAGGTGCCGCGCGAACCGTTCTTCTGACCCAAAGGCGAGCTCACGGGTCACCGAGTGCACCCCGTCCGCACCGACGAGCAGGTCGAAGCTCTCGCGACCGCCGTCGGCGAAGGCGACGTCAACGTCACCGGGGCGCTGCTCGATGGCGGCGATGCGATGTCCGTATCGGATCTCGACCTTGTCCCGTACGGCCTCGCCCAACGCCTCTTCCAGCGTGGTGTGCATCAGGGCGAGATACGGTCCGCCGATCACCCTCTCCAGCAGTCGCCGCTCGAGCCGGGCCGTGACCCGTCCCGACCCGTCCACGTAGCACACGCTGTCGGTCGGGAGCTGGCGCGCCGCGAGCTGATCGGCCATGCCCATACGCCCGGCCACGTCGTAGCCAGTGCCGAAGAAGTCGATGCCGTAACCGCCGAGCCGCCCGTGCGGCGCACGCTCGACCACGATGGGGGTATGGCCCCAGTGGTGCAGCCAGTAGGCGAGGGTGAGACCGGCGATCCCGCCGCCGGAAATCAAGACCTTCATGAGTCGGCCCCGATCAGCTCACCCAGCGCCGCCAGCGCGGGCTCGATGGACAGCTGTGCATCCAGCAGGTGGTGCAGCATCATCCCGTCCAGCAACGCCGCCACCAGCGTCGCCGTCCCCGTCCTTCGCTCGGCGGGCCAGTGAGGGTTCAGCGTCCCAAGCCAGTCGGCGATCTGACCGCGCGCCTCCCTGAGCCCCGCCCGCAGCGCATCGCCGAGCTCCGGTTGGCGCATCGCCCCCACGATGAGCTCCACGGACAGCCGCACCACCCTCTCGTCGCCCGTGACCCGGGGCACCACGGTGCGCATCGCATCGAGCACGGATCGTGCGTCCGGTGCGGCCAGCAGCGCCTCAACGACGGGCATCATCACCGCGTCGCCCGCACGCCGTGCAATCTCCAGACGCAGGGCGGGCAGGCCCCCGAAGTGGTAGTGGATGAGCCCCATGTTGGTGCCGCCGCGCGCGGCCACCGCGCGGGTGGTGACGGCCGGCCAGCCGCCCTCGACGAGTAGGGCGAGCCCGGCTTCGACGAGTTCCTCGCGGCGGCGCCGCCCACGAGCAGAATTTGTTCGATCGACTAAGTTGGTCATGCGACCAATTAACCATGCGGCACAGTGTGCGAGCAAGTCGCACAGCGTCATCGAGACCGCGAAACCGCGGGAGGGTATGGGCCGCTCAGCCCTCCTGGGAGCGGACGTGATCAGTTGGAAAGGGGCAACGGGCGGGTCGACGACCTCACTCTGCGCTCAGGTGTCTCGCTACAACCCCGACGAAGTGCTCTGGGCCATGGACTCCGTCACCGTGGTAGGCACAGTGATTCCGCGCGATGTCCGGCACGGCAGGTACCGGGCAGGCGTATGTACCCCCAGCACCATCTGGCGACGACGAGGGTGTCGCCGGGGCGCAGGTGGGCCAGGCATGCTTTCAGCTCGGGGCGTTGGGAGTTCGCGCCGGACTTCTTGTCGGCGAACACCTTGACGCATCCGGCTGCTTCGAGGGCGCGGAGTTGGCGGTCGAGCTTCTGTTCGTGGGTGGAGACGCGGGCGTAGCCGACAGAGCCCCCGCTCTTGCCTGCTCAGTCACCTGCGTCGCGGAGAGTGCTACCGTCAGAACCCGGACCGATCCTGGAGCGATCCTTCTCCTTCATCGGTCAGGCGTCGAGGTCGGCGGCGGTGACGTGCACGGGCGGGGCCAGCAGGCCGAGCTCGCGGGCGATGGCCGGGACTTCGGGGTCTGCGAGGACCCCCTCGTGGTTCTCGGTATCCCAATCGTCTGGGTCACGCTCGTACGTGTCTTCTTCATCGGGTTGGTACTGCTGCTGGTCGCCGGGGGTGTCGGCGTCGCCGTGGGGGTGCACGTGGCGATCGACGCGGCGTCGGCCTGGGCCTTCACCGAGTATCCCGCCTACTTCCCCGGACTCACCAGGGCGTGGGAGATCCCCTGGGGCCTGCACTGGACCACCCTTGTCGCGGTCGCGGCCGGGTCACGCACCGGGGTCGCAGGTGTGCGGGCCGGGTGTGAGCAGGTGGTCGCGGACCCGGCTCACGTGCGGGTTGTAGGGGATGCCGGGGCGTTGGGCCAGGTAGGCGGTGTTGATGGGCGGGTCGTCGGTCTCGTGGAGGAGGACGAGCGCTCCGGTGGCGAAGGCGTCGGCGCACAGGTAGGTGGGCAGCACGCTGAAGCCGGCGCCCGCTTTGACGGCGGACAGCACGCCGCGCAGGTCGGGGATGGTGAGTGCGGCTCGGCAGGTCAGGCGTCGGCCGAAGACGTGGCGCCAGTAGCGGCGGACGATGGGCAGGTCCTCGGCGTAGGTGACCAGGGGGACCTCGTGCAGGGCGGTGGGGCCCTCGGTGGCCAGGCGGTCGCGGACGCGGTCGGCCCACACGGGGGCGGCCACGAGCGCGAACTCCTCGTCGGCCAGGGGTGTTGCGAGCAGGGTGCGGCCGCGGGGGCGGGTGGTGGAGATGACCAGGTCGTAGCGGCCGGCGCGTAGTTCGTCCAGGAGGGGGTCGGTCAGTCCGGTGGTCACGCGCAGGTGCAGTCCGTCGGCGACCAGGGGGGCCAGGGAGGGCAGCACGCACGTGGACAGGTACTCGGCGGGGCCGGCCAGGTGGACGGGGGCGGTGGGGGCGAGGGGTTCGTGGTCGCATCCGGTGGCGGCGGTGAGGGCGTCCAGGGGTGCGGCCACGCGGGCGGCCAGGTCGTGGGCGAGGGGGGTGGGGGTGGCGCCGCGGGGCAGGCGTTCGAACAGGTCCTGGCCGGTGGTGCGTTCCAGGTTGCGGATCTGGGTGGTGACGGTGGGTTGGGACAGGCCCAGGAGTGCGGCGGCCGCGGTGAAGGAGCCTGACCGGTACACGGCCAGGAAGGTGCGCAGGAGGTTGAGGTCCGGCTGCGCCGCCAGGAGCGGTGCGGCCGGACCGCCGCCGTCCTTGTGTCCCATACCTGTGGATTCTATGGATGCGGTCGGGTGGCTGGTCCCTCAGCGCAGCAGCGTGAGGAGTTCGGCGGCCAGTGGCGCCGAGGAGGCGGGGTTCTGGCCGGTGATCAGGGTGCGGTCGGTGACGACGTTGGGGGTCCAGGGTTCGCCGACCTGGACGGTCAGGCCCGCGTCGGTCAGGCGGTCCTGGAGCAGCCAGGGGGCTTTGTCGGCGAATCCGGCCTGGGCCTCCTCGGCGTTGGTGAAGGCGGCCACCCGGTGGTCGGCGAAGGCGTTGGCGCCGTCGGGGCGGGTGGCGGCCAGGAGGGCGGCGGGGCCGTGGCAGACCACGCCCAGGGGTGTGCCGTGGTCGAGTGCGCGGGTGAGCAGGGCGCCGGAGTCGGCGTTGACGGCCAGGTCCTCCATCGGGCCGTGGCCGCCGGGGTAGAACACGGCGTCGAAGGCGGTGGGGTCGACCTCGTCGAGCTTGCGGGGGTGGTGGAGTTCGGTCATGGCCGCCAGGGCGTGGCGGGCGTCGTCGGCGCCGTCCTGGCCTCCGTTGGATTCGGGGGTGAGGCTGGCCTGGTCGGCGGTGGGGACGACGCCGCCGGGGGTGGCGACGGTGACGTGGTGTCCGGCGGCGGTGAACATCTGGTGGGGGGTGAGGACCTCCTCGGCCCAGAAGCCGGTGGGGTGTGCGGTGCCGTCGGCGAGTGTCCAGTGGTCGGCGCCGGTGATCACGAAGAGGATGTTCGCCATGGTGGTGCTCCTGTGGGGTCGGGACCGTCGTGGTGTGTGGTGACGGTGTCGAACCTAGGTGCTCACCGCTGGTTTGGGCCAATGGAAACGCTGATGCGTGTCATTGGTTTTTCTATGGCGTGGTGGGGGGTGGGCCCCGCCTGGGGCCCACCCGGTCAGCGGGCGGGGTGCAGGTGCAGGTCGAGGCCGCTCGTTCCGCGGGTCGGGACGTCGGGTAGCAGCCGCATGTCGTGGTCGTAGTCGCCGCCGGTCAGGGACCGGTAGGGGATGGGGGCGTCGGTGAAGAGTCCGTCCAGCCGCGCGGTGTAGGCGTGGGTGGCTTCGGTGACGCGTTCGGGACTCATGTGGACCGTGTCGTGGACGGCGAAGGGGTCCAGTGGGGTCATGCCGGTGAACCAGAACAGGCCGTGCTGGAGGGGGTGGAGCACGTCGGACAGGCGGCCGTTGATGCCCCGGTCGGAGAAGGCCGTGGCGCGGGCGCCGACGGTCACCGACACCAGTGCCCGCCGCCCGGCTAGGGCGCCCTCGCTGTAGGGCGGGGGGAGGGAGGGGCCGTGGGCGAACTCGAAGGTGAAGACGCGGTCGATCCACCCCTTGAGGAGGGCGGGCACCGAGAACCACCACATCGGGAACTGGAGGATGACCGCGTCGGCCCAGAGCAGCTTGGCCTGTTCGGCGGCGATGTCGGGGGAGAGCGTTCCGGCGAGGGTGGCGTGCCCGGAGTCGGCGAGTACGTCGAGGGGGCGGTCGGGGTCGCGGTCGGGGAAGTCGTCGGCGTCCACGCCGGCCTTCCACTTCATCGCGTACAGGTCGGATACGCGTACCTGGTGTCCGGCGGCGCGTAGGTGGCGGGTGGCGGTGTCGGTGAGGGTGGCGTTGAGGGAGCGGGGTTCGGGGTGGGCGGTGACGATGAGGACGTTGCGTGGTGTCGTGTCGGTCATGGCGCCAGGTTCCCGTGTGGGGGCGGGTGGAGCCAGTACCCGGTTGCTCCTGTGGATCCGTGGTCCTGGTACTGGCGGGGCCACCCATACTGGGGCGCATGGATGGTGTGCGGCGTGGTGAGCGTGGTGTGGGGATGGGCGGGGCCGGGGGGACGCTGGGTGCGTTCTTGCGGGCGCGTCGGGGTCGGGTGGCTCCGGAGCGGGTGGGGTTGCCGGTGGGGCGGCGTCGGCGGGTGCGGGGGTTGCGGCGGGAGGAGTTGGCGCAGCTGGCGGGGATCAGCGTGGACTACTACGTGCGGTTGGAGCAGGGGCGGGCCACCCAGCCGTCGGCGGAGGTGCTCGACGCGTTGGCGCGGGCGTTGGGGTTGGCTGGGGCCGAGCGGCGGCATCTGGACACGTTGGCGTCGGGGCGGGGCGGTGCCGTTCCGCGTAGGGGGGTCAGTCCGCTGTTGCGGCGGGTGGTGGACGGGTTGGGTCCGATGCCGGTGTTCGTGACGGACCACCGTTTGGACGTGGTGGCGTGGAATGCGGTGGGCGGTGAGCTGATCGGTGGTGTGGGGGAGCCGGGGCGGCGTGATCGCAACCAGGCGCGGTTCCTGTTCCTGGATCCGGCCGCGCGGGGGGTGCATCCGGAGTGGGAGGCGCGGGCGGCCGAGGCGGTGGGGCAGTTGCGGGTGTTCGCGGGGCGGTTTCCCGAGGATGGGGAGTTGGCGGCGTTGATCGCCGATCTGTCCGAGCGCAGTGAGGA
Source organism: Nocardiopsis sp. NPDC049922 (assembly GCF_040660275.1). Lineage (NCBI taxonomy): Bacteria > Bacillati > Actinomycetota > Actinomycetes > Streptosporangiales > Nocardiopsidaceae > Nocardiopsis > Nocardiopsis sp. NPDC049922. Next base: position 355,351 of record NZ_JBFAME010000003.1, read on the forward strand.
CTTCGTGCGGATCTGGGGGTCGGGTGAGGTGGTGGTGTGCGGGGCTGGGCGTAAGCGGGTGCGGCATCCGCGGGTGGGGGTGTTGGATCTGGACTACGAGACGCTGCATGTGCCGGACACGCCGGGGGAGATGGGGTTGGTGGTGCACGTGTTTGGCGCCGAGCCGGGTGGTGGGCAGGCGGCGGCGTTGGAGCGGTTGGGTGGGGGTGTCTGAGGGTGGGCGCGGTGGTGCGCCCACCGGTGGGGGTTGGGTCAGGTCGCCGTGGTGAGGGTGGCGCGCGCGTCGCGGATGATCTGGGTGAGGTGTTCGTGGTGGGCGCCGCGCCAGTACACGTGGGCGCAGGAGGTGCAGCGCGCGAAGGTGTCGTAGGTGGCGCGGGTGCCGGCGGGGAGGGTGTCGGCGACTTCGCCCTTGACGACGGGGGTGAGGGGGCCGTTGCACTCCAGGCAGCGGGTCCAGGGGTGCAGGGGTGGGGCGAAGCGTTCCAGGACGTCGGTGAGTTGGCGGTCGGGTTGGTCGTGGTGGATGTGGGCGCCCACGCGTAGGGCCTTGCGGCACAGGAGTTTGCGGTCGCGGGTGAGCAGGACGCGGTGTTGGTCGTTGGCTTGGCGGACGAGGGTGGGGTCGTCGCGGTCGTTGTGGTAGTCGGTGTCCAGGCCGAGCAGGCGCAGGCGGCGTGCGAGGGTGCCCAGGTGTACGTCGAGGAGGAAGCGGGGCGGCTGGAAGTCGGGGGGTAGGGGTTGGGGGCGTGGGATGGGGGTGACGTCGACGATCTGGCCGGGGTGGGGCTGGTGGGCGGGGTCGACGGGGTGGCCGTCGATGTGGAGGGCGCCGAGTTCGGTGCGGGGGACGCCGAGGGATTCGACGATGTGGCCGAGGGTGGAGGTGCCGTCGTGGTCGATGTGGACGGGGGCGTTCCGGTGGCGTGGGGGCAGGAAGGACCGGAGTTCGGGCGCGAAGCGCAGTGTCAGGCGGGTATTGCGTTCCATTCTCTCAGGATGGCACGCGGTGGGGTCTGTGGTCGTGGTGTTTTCGGGTGGTGCGGAAGCGGGCCCGGTAGGCGGAGGGGGTGATGCCCAGGTGGCGCAGGAAGGCGCGGCGTAGGGATTCGTCGCTGCCCAGGCCGCTGCGTTGTGCGGCGGTGGTGATGCTCGCTCCGGTTTCGAGGAGGGTTTGGGCGGCTTCGAGGCGGACGGTTTCGACGTGGGCGGCGGGGGTGGTGCCGATCTGGTCGTGGAAGAGGCGGGTGAGGTGGCGCGGGGTGACGCCGGCCAGGGCGGCCAGGGCGGGGGTGGAGTGGTGGGCGGCGGGGTCGGCGGCGATGGTGTCGAGGACGGTGCGCAGGCGGTCGTCGCGGGTGGGCGGGGTGCGGGAGGGGGCGGAGAACTGGGATTGTCCGCCGGGGCGTTGGAGGAAGACGACCAGGTCGCGGGCGGTGTCGCGGGCGAGGGTGGGGCCGTGGTCGTCCTCGACCAGGGCCAGGGACAGGTCGATGCCGGCGCTGACTCCGGCGGAGGTGAGCAGGTGGCCGTCGCGGATGTGGAGGGCGTCGGGTTCGACGTGGACGTGGGGGTGGACGCGGGCCAGGAGTGCGGTGTGGCGCCAGTGGGTGGTGGCGCGGCGTCCGTCGAGGAGGCCGGCGCGGGCCAGGGCGAAGGCTCCGGTGCACACGGAGGTGACGCGGGTGGCGTGGCGGGCCAGGGTGTGGATCGCGGTGAGGAGCCCGTCGGGGGTGGGGGTGCGGGGCAGGGTGGGGGATCCGGGGACGATCAGGGTGTGGGGGGTGGCGATGTCGTGGGCGGGGGCGTCGACCATCAGGCGGGTGCCCGCGGCGGTGGTGACGGGCTGGCCGTCGGGGGAGCACAGGGTGAGGCGGTAGTCGGCGCCGAACCCGGTGGCGGTGGAGAGGACCTCCAGGGGGGCGGTGACGTCCAGGAGGCGGGCGCCGTCGTAGGCGAGGACGGCGATGGTGCGTGGTGGCATGTGGGGGACGGTACCTGATCTGGGTGTCCGAATGTGTGGGATGTGTGTCTGTTGGGACATCGCGGTGGGGGTGGTGTGGCGGGCAGGCTGGGCGCTGTTGGATCAACCGCGTCTGAGGAGAGTGCGTCATGAGCCGTCCGCCCGTCCCCCCGTTCACCGAGGCCGAAGCCCGGGTCAAGGTGCAGGCCGCTGAGGATGCCTGGAACACGCGTGATGCGGCCAGGGTGGCGCTCGCGTACACACCGGATTCGGTGTGGCGCAACCGCGATGTGTTCGTCACCGGCCGGGCCGAGATCGAGGCGTTCCTGCGGCGCAAGTGGGAGCGCGAGTGGGACTACGCGCTGCGCAAGGAGCTGTGGGCGTTCGGGGACGATCGGATCGCGGTGCGGTTCCAGTACGAGTCCCGGGACGCCGGGGGCCGGTGGTGGCGCAGTTACGGCAACGAGTTGTGGGAGTTCGACGAGCGGGGGTTGATGCGGCGGCGGGAGGCGAGCATCAACGATCTGGAGATCGTCGAGGGCGAGCGGCGGATCTTCGGTCCGCGCCCGGTCGAGGAGCACGGGAGGCCGTTCCCGTTGGCGTGATCAGCCCCGGGGTGTGGGCGAGGTACTCGGCGAAGGTGCGTCCGGGTAGGCGGAGGGGGAGCGGGCGGCGGTGTCGTCCGACCGCGTCGAGGTAGGCGTGGGCGAGGTCGACCAGGGGTTCCACGCGGGGGCCGCCCATGTCCGGGGACGCGTCCGGCGGGGTCGTGTTGGGCCAGGAGGCGCGCGATGAGGTCGTGGAACTGGGTGGTGCGCAGGAGGGGCCAGCCGATTCCGGAGGCCTGAAGGGCGCGTTCGACCGTGTGCTTGGTCCGGTGGTAGGGCAGGGGGACGCGGTCGACGCCGACGATGGAGATGTAGACGAGGTGGGGCACTCCGGTGTGGTGGGCGGCACGGGTGAGGTGGGTGGCGGCGGGGATGTCGTCGCCGGTGGGGTTCTCGGCGATCTTCGGGACTCGGCCCGGTCGTCGAAGACCGGGCTGGACGCGGCGGTCCGGTGTGCGTGTGTGGGCCGTGACGGCCTCCTGGTCGGATTCTTGCGGCTCCCGGCGGTGCCTGCACCGGGTTTGTGGTCTCGTGTTCTAGGTTCGTGCGGAGCGGGCCCGACGGTCGTGCCCGCCGCATGATGGGAGGACGATGATGCGACGTCGGTTGATGACGCGCGGTGTGCTGCCGACCGCGGCGGCGCTGAGCGTTCTGGCGCTGGCCGCGGGCGGTGTCGACGCCTCCTCCGGCGCCCCGTCGACCGGGCGGAGCGAGATCAGGGCGCCCCGCGAGTTCAGCGGCATCACCTGGCTCGCCACGGCCGCCGCGGGAAACGGCGGGGAGCCCCAGCAGATCTTCCTGGTCTGCCATGACGCGAGGGACGACTACGCCGAGCGCGACCTCCCACGCCTGTCGATCGTGCGGACCCCCGTCGACACCGACGGGATCATCGTCCAGGAACTGGACGTCGCGTTCCCCAGTGTGCCCAATGATCTGGAGAGCATCGCCCGGGTGCCCCATCGGAACGAGGCCCTGTTGGTGGAGAGCAACGCCGATGGCACCGACCCTGATCCCACCATCTATCTCGCCCGGTGGGACGAGGATCTGGACATCGAGATCGTGGGCGCGGTGCCGTGGCCCGCGACGCCCGAACCGCTCGTGAACGTTGAGGCGACGGCTGTCGCGACGGTCCGCGGGAGGGACTACTTCGTGTACGCCGAGCGGGCGCAGGGAAGCGACACCACCAACGTCAACATGACCCGTCTGTGGATCGGGGAGGGTGGTGAGATCGAGTTCGGCGGCAGGTGGGTGTCGGTTTCCTTCACGGCGCCCGAGCCGCCGGACGCGCGTCCCGCCTCGGGTATGGATATCGACGGGGAGGGCAACGTCTACATCTCGTCCGCGTTCGATCCCGGCGACCTCGGTCCCTTCGACAGCGCCGTGTACCGCGCCGCGGTGGTCCGCCCGGGCGGGTCCCTCGGTGCCCGGCTGCGTCCGGTGGAACCGCCGGAGGAGCTCGCGCGTAGTTCGGGGCTCAAGGTCGAGGGCGTCGCGTTGGTCGACGGGTCTTTTCCGATGTTCGTCAGCGATGACGACGAGGACTACGGTGGTCTGCTTCGTCAGCTGCGGGTGACGCGGTCGAGCGGCCGCATGTGAGTCTTGGTCCGCGTCGGTCGGTGTGTCCGTGCCCGACTCGGGGCGGCGGGGTGTCCTCCGCCGCCCCGGGGGGTGTCTACTCGTGGTGTTCGGGTTCCTCGGGGTTGCGGCGCAGGTTGACGATGGCCGCGACCAGGCCGCCCCAGAGAAGGACGATGGAGACGACCATCATGACGATGGCGCTGGTGGACATCACTGGTCCCCTTCCGTGGCGGGATTGTGGTCGGCGAGCCGGTCCTGGGCGGCGAGTTCGTCGGCGCGCTTCCACGGCACGAGCGAGACGATCACGCCGATGACGATGGCGCCGACGGCCACGCCCCAGCCCGCGGTGAGCAGGAACGGGGTGGGGTACTCCCCGTAGTTGGCGTCCAGTTCGGTGCGCAGGCTGTCCCACATCATGTAGCCCAGCAGGGCGGGGGTGATGATGCCCAGGGTCAGGCGCCACCACAGGCCCAGGCGCAGGGAGGACACCGCGTTGGCGTGGTCCTGGAACAGCGGCAGCTTCCGGGCGATCCAGGCGACGGCGATGATGAGCACGAGCCCGGCCAGGGCGATGCCGTACTGGTTGATGAAGTGGTCGGCCACGTCGAGGAAGAACAGGCCCTCGTGGGTGGGGAAGAGCAGGATCGAGGCCAGGGCGGTGGCGCCGCCGACGGTCAGGACGGTCGGGACGCGGCCGAGGCCGGTGCGCTCGTGCACGGCCGAGACGATGACCTGGACGATGCTCAGCAGGGAGCTGATGCCGGCGACCACGAGGGAGCCGAAGAACAGCACGCCGAAGAAGCTGGCGCCGAAGGGCAGGCTGGAGATGATCTGGGGGAAGGCGACGAAGGCCAGTCCCAGACCGGAGGTGGCGACCTGGTCGACGCTGGTGCCCGCCGCGGCGGCCATGAAGCCCAGGGCGGAGAAGACGCCGATGCCGGCCAGCAGTTCGAAGGAGCTGTTGGCGAAGCCCGCGACGAGGGCGGAGCCGGTCAGGTCGGACTTGCGGCGCAGGTAGGAGGCGTAGGTGACCATGATGCCGAAGCCGATGGACAGGGAGAAGAAGATCTGTCCGTAGGCGGCGATCCAGACGCTGCCCTGCCTCATGGCGCCCCAGTCGGGGGTGAACAGGGCGTTGAGGCCCTGGGTGGCGCCGTCGAGGGTGAGGGCTTGGACGACCATGACGAGGAAGAGGACCAGCAGCAGGGGGATGAAGATCCGGTTGGCCTTCTCCACGCCGTTGCGGATGCCCAGGGCCAGGACGCCCAGGACGACGACCCAGACGCCGATCAGGGGCCAGGTGACGCCGGAGACGTAGCCGGAGACCATGCCGGGGGCGTCCGCGGTCTGGAGGAACTCGCCGAAGAAGAAGGCGTTGGGGTCCTCGCCCCACTGCTGCCCGAAGGAGAAGAGGGTGTAGCGGATCGCCCAGGCGATGATGACCGCGTAGTAGACGGCGATCACGAAGCAGATCACGACCTGCCACCAGCCGATCGCCTCGGCGGGGCGCAGGAGGCGCCGGTAGGACAGGGGCGCTGAGGAGCGGTACCGGTGTCCGATGGCGTATTCGAGGATGAGCAGGGGGATGCCGGCGGTGAGGAGGGCGACGAGGTAGGGCACCAGGAAGGCGCCGCCGCCGTTCTCGTAGGCGACGTAGGGGAATCGCCAGATGTTGCCCAGGCCGATGGCGGATCCGATCGCCGCCATCAGGAAGCCCGCGCGCGTGCCCCACTGCTCGCGCGTCTGTTGGACCATGTTCAGGTCTCCTAAATCATCATGTTGTTCGCGACCCGCACGCTAGCAGGAGTTGGGCGGTTGGGCATCGTGTGGCGGCCGAGGGCCGACGCGTTGTCGTGTCGTTGCGGGCTTGGGGTGGGGGATCGTCCAGCTCTGGTGGACGGCAACCGGGGCTTACCGCGGGTCTTCAGCGGTGCTGTCGGCCGGTTCGCGCGGGGCCGGGGCGGGCGCGGTCACCGGCGGTGGGGTGGACGCGGCCGCATGCGGGCGGTGGGGAGTTCGGGGGCGGGCAGGGCGGGCCCGGGGTCGCCGGTGACGGGGGCGAACCGGGTGCCGTGGCCGGTGCGGGCGCGTTCCCAGTCGGTGCGTGCCCGGACGATCTCGTCGTGGTCGCGACCCACGAGGTTCCACCACATGAGCAGGTCCTCGGTGAAGGGTGTGCCGCCGATGACCAGGAGGCGGGCGCCGCGGGTGGCGGCGAGGTCGAGGTGGTGGCGGCCGGGGCCCAGGTAGAGCAACGCTCCGGGCTCGATGTGGTGTCCGAGCAGGTCGAGTGGGGTGTCCAGGGGCAGGACGCCGTGTTCGAAGTCCGGGTCCAGGGGCAGGGTGAGGTGGGCGCCGGGGTCGAGGGTGACTTCGGCGCCCATGAGGGGGGTGTGGACGCGGGCGGGGGAGCGGTGGCCGTCGACGTCTCCGGCGATGACGGTCAGGCGTGCGCCCGGGTGGGTGAGGACGGGCAGGTCGTCGTGGTGGGCGAAGGCGGGTGGGCCGTGGCGGTCGCCTTCGGGCAGGGCGATCCAGAGTTGGGCGCCGTGCAGGACGGGGTGTGCGTCCTGGGGTGTGCGTTCGGAGTGGGCGATGCCGTGGCCCGCGGTCATGATGCTGAGTTGGCCTGGTTGGACGAGTTGGTCGGAGCCGAGGCTGTCGCGGTGGTGGACGCGGCCGCGGACGAGCCAGCTGACGGTCTGGAGGCCGATGTGGGGGTGTGGGGGCACCTGCATGCCCGCCTGGTGGGAGATGTCGGTGGGGCCGTAGACGTCGGCGAAGCACCAGGCGCCGATCATGCGGCGGTTCTTGCCCGGCAGGGACCGGAGGACGGGCATGGCGCGCGGTCCGCCCAGGGGGACCTCGCGGGGGGTGAGGAGTTCGGTGTCCGGGCAGGGGGTGGTGTCCTCGGCGGTGCACACGCGTTGCTCGCCGGGGTGGCGTTCCTGGTTGCTCACGGGGTCGACGGTAGCGGAGGCGGGGGTCGTGGGTGGTGGGGGCGTGCCGGTGGGAAACAGGGGGTGGCGGCCCGGGGCGGGGCGTGTGAGGGTGGGCGGGCGGCGACGAGGAGGCCTGTGTGAGCGACTGTGTGTTCTGCCTGATCCGGGATGGTCGGGCACCGGTGAGTCTGGTGCACTCCGATGCGTTGGTGCTGGCGTTCATGGATCTGAATCCCGTGACGCCCGGGCACGTGTTGGTGGTGCCGCGCGAGCACGTGGTGGGGCTGGGGGATGTCGACGACGAGGTCGGCGCCCGGATGTGGCGCGTCGCCCGCCGGGTGGGGACGGCGTTGCGGGGCGGCGCGGTGCGGTGTGAGGGCGTGAACCTGTTCCTGGCCGACGGTGAGGCCGCCGGGCAGGAGGTCTTCCACGCGCATCTGCACGTGTTCCCCCGGTTCGTGGGGGACGGGTTCTCCTTGCGGGGCGTGTGGGAGGAGGCGGATCGGGCGGTGCTGGACGACCACGCCGAACGGTTGCGCGCGTTGGTGGGTCAGGACGGGGGCTGAGGTGCGCGTGTCGTGAGTACGCGCACCCAGGGGCGGTGGGGTGGAGTACCGATGTGGCGGGCCGGGGCGTGCTCCTAGGTTCGGGTCATGTTCTCCCTCCTGGTGGGCCATGCGGCGATGGCCCTGCACTTCGCGTTCTTGTCCTTCGTGGTCCTGGGTGGGTTCTGGGCCTGGCGGTGGCCCCGGGTGTGGTGGGTGCACCTGGGGGTGGCCGTCTACGCGTTGGGGATCGTGATCGTGGACTGGCCGTGTGCGTTGACCGAGATCGAGAACTGGTCGCGGGTGCGGACGGGCCGTGCGGTGATGGAGGCGGGGTTCCTCGACCACTACCTGACGGGGACGCTGTATCCGCGTGAGCACGTGCTGACCTCGCGGGTGGTGGTCGGGGTGATCGTCGCCGTGTCGTGGGCGGGGGCGCTGTGGCGTGCCCGTGGGCGTCGCCGGGGGTGTGCGGTGGCCGGTCAGGGCGCCTCGGCCGGGTCGGTGAGGTCGAGGTAGCGGGCGAGGTGGCCTGAGGCGGCGAGCATCGCCCGGGCGCGCTGGTGGAGGGCGGCGCGCCAGTCGTCCAGGGCCTGGTGGAGGGGGCCGACCCCTCCGGCGTCGCGGACGTGGGCGATGGCGTCGGCGATCTGGTGCAGGGGGTGGCCCGCGCGGCGGAGTTGGTGGGCCAGGTGGGCGTCACGGACCGCGTCGGAGGGGTAGCGGCGGTGGCCGGTGGTCGGGTCGCGGTCGGGGTGGACGATGCCGGCCTTCTCCCATGCGCGCAGGGTGGCCGGGCGCAGGCGGAGTTGGTGGGCCAGGGCGCCGATGGTGAGCGGGCGCGCGGGGGTGGGCGGGTCGTCGGTGAGCAGTCCGTGCAGGGCGGCGGCGACCTGGTCGAGGGTGGTGCGGTCGCGTTGGGTGCGGGCGTGGCCGTCGTCGACCAGGCGCAGGGCGGTGTCGTGGTCGGCGGTGTTGGCGGCGCGCATGATCGCGGCGGCGTCCTGGTGGCCGTGGCCGGCGCGCAAGGCGAGGAAGGTGCGCAGGGCTTGGGCGTGCAGGGGTGTGTACTGGCGGAATCCGTGGGGGGTGCGGGGCGCTGTGGGCAGGATGCCCTCGTCCTCGTAGTTGCGCACGGCCTGGGTGGACAGGCCGTGTTCGCGGGCCAGGTCGACGGGGCGGAGCCGGTCGCGGTGCGGCATGGGTGACCTTAGGTTTGAGGGTTTGGCGCGGGGTTGGCTGGTGCTGGTGGGAAAAGTCTCCACCGTTTCTTCAAGGATACGGTCGAGGGTGTTGGGTTGCCTGTCTGGAGGTTCGTGATGTCGGTGCCGTCTGTCGTGCGGGCGTCGGGGGCGCGTTTCACCCATGGCGGTGCGGGGTTGGGGGAGGCGTTGGACGGCTTCCTCGCCGCCCGGCCCCGCCCACCGCGGCTGCTGGGGTTGGGGGAGCCCACGCACGGGGTGGAGGTGTTCTGCGAGTTGCGCAACATGGTGCTGCGGCATCTGGTGCGGGTGTGGGGGTTCCGGTCGGTGGTCGTGGAGAGCGACTGCCTGGCGGGGCTGGTGGTGGACGACCACGTCGCCTCGGGTACCGGGGACGTGGAGGAGGTGATGGCGGCCGGGTTCAGCCACGGGTTCGGGGACCTGGCCACCAACCGGGAGCTGGTGCAGTGGCTGCGCGGGTACAACGCGGGGCGCGGCGCCGACGAGCGGGTCCGGTTCCACGGGTTCGACGGGCCGGTGGAGATCACGGGGGCGTCGAGTCCTCGGGCCGCGCTGGGCGGTCTGCACGGTTACCTGTCGGAGCACCTGGGGGCGGTGCCGCACGCGTGGGAGCGGATCGACGCGTTGGCGGGTGCGGACGGTGAGTGGACGGAGCCGGGCGCGATGTCGGACCCCCGCCGGTCGGTCGGGGCGTCGGAGCGGGCGCGGGAGTTGAGGGTGGTGGCGGACGACCTGGCGGGGGTGCTGTCGGCCGAGGCGCCGGGGCTGGTGGCGGCGACCTCGCGGGAGGCGTTCGAGCGGGCGCGGTTGTTCGCGCGTACCGCGCGGGGCCTGTTGCGGTACCACGCGGTCATGGCGCGGGTGGAGGAGGACGACGCGACGCGGATGGCGCGGCTGGTGGCGGCCAGGGACGCGATGATGGCGGACAACCTGCGGGCGGTCGCGCGCGTCGAGCGTGATCGGGGCCCGTCGCTGGTGTTCGCGCACAACCAGCACCTGCGGCGCGGGGCGGGTGCGATGACCATGGCGGGTAGGGAGTTGGGGTGGTGGTGCGCGGGGGCGATCGCCGCCGTGGACCTGGGGCGGGAGTACGCGGTGATCGCCGCCGACGCGGGGACCTTCCCGGGGTTGGGGGCGGCGGGCGCCGACACGTTCCAGGGGGTGTTGGGCCGGGCCGCCGGTGAGGGGGCGCTGTGGCCGGCGGACCGGTTGGCGGCCGCCCTGGAGGGTGAGCAGGTCGCGCGGCGCGCCGACGCCGACCACACGTACTTCCCGTTGGGCCCGGGTGACCTGGGCGGGGTGGACGGGGTGCTCTTCGTCGGGGACGCCGCCCCCGGCCGGGGTTGACCGGGGGCGGTGTCAGGGGTGGGTCACCACAGGTCGGTGCGGTGGGCGCCGACCAGGTCCTTGACGTGGGCGAGGACCTGGTCGGCGGGGGCGGGGTCCAGGCGGCGGCCGTCGCGCAGGCGCAGGGCGAGGTGGTCGTCGCCGACCTCGCGGGCGCCGAGCACCGCCTGGTAGGGGACCAGGCGGGCCTGGCGGATCCGGGCGCCCAGGGTGCCGCGTCGGGCGTCGCTCAGGTGGGCGCGCAGGCCCAGGTCGGCGCAGCGTCGGACGAGGGCGCGGGCGTGGTCGTGCTGGTCGGGGGTCACGGGTAGGACGGCGATCTGGGTGGGGGCGAGCCAGGCGGGGAAGGCGCCGCCGTGCTGTTCGATGAGGTGGGCCACGGCCCGTTCGACGCTGCCGATGATGCTGCGGTGGATCATGACGGGCCGGTGGCGGGCGCCGTCGGGGCCGATGTGGTGCAGGTCGAACCGTTGGGGCTGGTGGAGGTCGACCTGGACGGTGGACAGGGTGGTCTGGCGTCCGGCGCGGTCGGCGATCTGCACGTCGATCTTGGGGCCGTAGAAGGCGGCCTCGCCCTCGGCGGTCTCGTAGGGCAGTCCGGAGCGGTCGAGGACCTCGGTGAGCAGGGCGGTGGAGCGCCGCCACAGGTCGGGGTCGTCGACGTACTTGCCGCCGGGGGCGGGCAGGGACAGGCGGTGGCGTACGGGGGTGATGCCCATGGCGGTGTGGGCGCGGCGGATGAGGTCGAGGGCGGCGGTGGCTTCGTCGGCGACCTGGTCGGGGGTGCAGAAGACGTGGGCGTCGTTGAGGTGGATGGAGCGGACGCGGGTGAGGCCGCCGAGGACGCCGGAGAGTTCGGAGCGGTACATGCCGCCGAGTTCGGCGATGCGCAGGGGCAGGTCGCGGTGGCTGCGGGGGCGGGCGCGGAAGATGAGGGCGTGGTGGGGGCACAGGCTGGGGCGCAGGACGACCTGGTCGGAGCCCACGTCCATGGGCGGGAACATGTCGTCGCTGTAGTGGGTCCAGTGGCCGGAGATCTCGTAGAGTTCGCGTTTGCCCAGGACGGGTGAGTAGACGTGGTGGTAGCCGGCGCGTCGTTCGACGTCGCGGACGTACTCCTCCAGGGTGTGGCGGACGGTGGCGCCGTCGGGGAGCCAGTAGGGCAGGCCGGAGCCGATGAGGGGGTCGGTGTCGAACAGGTCGAGTTCGCGGCCGAGGGTGCGGTGGTCGTGCATGGCGGTCTCCTCGCGTTGGGGGGCGAGTGACCGCATGAGCGAAGCCCCGGGGCACTCGCCCCGGGGCTTGGTTCAGACAGTGGTCAGCGCGCCGGGACCGGTTCCGGCGTCGTCGTGACGTTGGCGCGCTGCATGGGGCCACGCTAGCAGAATGCGAGGCGGCGGGTCCTATCCTCTGCGCAGGTCCGATCTTGCACTTCCTGGAGGTTCCCGTGTCCGTGCGGCCTGTGCGTCATCGTGCGTCGGGGTTGGTGTTCGCCCTGGCGGCGGCTCTGGCGTTCGGTGGGGCGGGGGTGGCGGCGCGGCCGTTGTTGGATGCGGGGATGGATCCGCTGCACGTGACGTGGTTGCGGGTGGCGGGGGCGGCGCTGGTGTTGTCTCCGGTGGCGGTCGCGCACTGGCGGTTGCCGCGGCGTAGGCCGTGGCTGGTGTTGGCGTACGGGGTGGTGCCGATGGCGGGGGTGCAGGCGTTGTACTTCGCCGCGGTCGCGCGGATCCCGGTGGGTGTGGCGTTGTTGATCGAGTTCCTGGGGCCGGTGCTGGTGCTGGTGTGGTTCCGGGTGGTGCGTCGGACGCGGGTGTCGCCGGCGGCGGTGGTGGGTGTGGTGTTGGCGGTGGCCGGTTTGGGGTTGCTGCTGGAGGTGTGGGCGGGGATGCGCCTGGACCCGGTGGGTGTGGGGTTGGCGTTGGGCGCCGCGGCGGCGCAGGCGGGGTTCTTCCTGTTGTCGGACGCCACGGGCGGGGACGCCGACCCTTTGGCGGTGATCGCGTTCGGTGCGTTGGTCGCGACGGTGGTGTTGGCTCCTCTGGCGCGGCCGTGGGCGCTTGCGTGGGGGACGTTGGCCGACGGGTTGCCGCTGGGCGGGGTGACGGTGTCGGGGTGGGTGCTGGCGGTGTGGTTGGCGGTGGTGAGCACGGCGGTGGCGTACGCGATGGGGGTGGGGGCGATCCGGCGGTTGTCGCCGCAGGTGGCGGGGGGTGTGGCCTACCTGGAGGTGGTGACGGCCATCGCGTTGGCGTGGGTGTTGTTGGGGGAGTCGTTGAACCTGGTGCAGACGGCGGGCGCGGTGGTCATCGTGGTGGGGGCGTATGTGACGCAGACGGCGGTGCCGTCGGAGTCGGCGGACGCGCCGGAGGTGGTGCGGGCGGTGTCCCCCGAGGTGGAGGCGTCGCCGGAGGAGGGCGGCGACGGTGTGGCCGAGTCCGAGCCCGTGCCGGAGGGGCGCTGACCGCTGGTGCGGGGCAGGGTCGGCCGTCAGGGCGTGAGGGTGGTGAGGTCGCGTTCGGCCCAGGCGACGTCGTGCCAGGTGTCGTGTTTGTAGCCGACGCGGTGCATGGTGCCGACGGGGGTGAAGCCCAGGGCGCGGTGCAGGGCGAGGCTGGGTTCGTTGGGCAGGGTCATGCAGGCCACGGCGGTGCGCATGCCGCGTGCGGCCAGGGCGGGCAGGAGGGCCCGGTAGAGGGCGCGGCCGTGCCCGGCGCCGCGGCGGTCGCGGTCGAGGTAGACGCTGACCTCGCACGACCAGGCGTAGGCGGCGCGGCTGCGGAAGGGGCCGGCGTAGGCGTAGCCGACGAGGTGGTCGTCCTCCTCCAGGACGAGCCAGGCGTGGTGGCGTTGGGCCGCGGTGATCCGTGCGGCCATCTCCTGGGGGTCGGGTGGTGTGAGTTCGAAGGTGATGGCGGTGTCGGTGGTGTAGGGCGCGTAGATGGCGGCGCAGGCCTCGGCGTCGGCCGGGGTGGCGTCGCGGATGTGGGTGGTGACGGCACTCATGTTCATTATGGTAAATGATGTGTGCATTATGGTGAACCTATGAGTGATCCACTGGGCTCCGCCCTCGCCGAGACCCTGCGCGAGTTGCGCACCGCCCGCGGACTGACGGGTGCCGCCCTGGCCGAACGGGCGGGGGTGTCCCGGGGGATGATCAGCCGGATCGAACGCGGGGACGTGCAGCCCACGGCCGTGCTGCTCGGGCGGCTGTCGGCCGCGCTGGGGATCACGCTGTCCGAGCTCATCGCGCGCGCCGAACACGAGGACCGCCGGTTGGCCCGCGCCGCCGACCAGCCGGTGTGGACCGACCCCGCGACCGGCTACCGGCGGCGTGCGCTGTCCCCGCGCTCGGGTGGGGCGATGGAGCTGGTCGAGGTCGAGCTGCCGCCGGGCGCGCGGGTGGCCTACCCCGCCGACGTCTACGCGCTGCGCCACCACCAGATCTGGGTGCTGCGGGGCACCCTCGCCTTCTGCGAGGGCTCGGTCGAGCACACGCTGGAGACCGGCGACTGCCTCGAACTCGGTGCGCCGGCGCCGTGCGTCTACCGCAACCGGACCGACGCGGACTGCCGGTACCTGGTGGCGATCACCCGCCGCCACCCCTGACCGGTCGGTCGGCTGGAGGGGTCGGCGCGGTGGCGTGCGGCCCCGCCCGGGCGTCGGAGGCCGGGCCCGTGGGTCCTTCGGCGGGTGTCGGCGGGACCGCCGGGGGCGGGCCGCGTCCACCGTCGAGGTCGTCAACGGGTGAGGTCGTCGACGAGCGCGCCCAGGGCGGCCACCCCCTCGCGGATGGCCGTCGCGGGCCGTCCGGCGTACCCCAGGACCAGCCCGGCGGGGCCCGGTCGCTGGCGGTGCCAGGACAGCGGGTGGGTCTTGACACCGCGCTCCAGGGCGGCGGCCGCCAGGTGGGTGTCGGTGACGGGGAGGTCGAGGGTGACCGTCAGGTGCAGGCCGGCGGCGGCGCCGTGCACGCGTGCTCGGGGCACGTGGGCGCGCAGGGCGTCGATCATCGTGTCCCTGCGGCGGCGGTGGCGTGCGCGCAGGACGCGCAGGTGGCGTTCGAGCGCCCCCGAGGCCATCAGGTGGGCCAGCGTGAGTTGCGGCAGGGTGGCGTTGCCCAGGTCGCTGAAGCGTTTGGCCTCGACCAGGGCGTCGTGCCAGCGGGGCGGGCCCACCATCCAGCCCAGGCGCAGTGCGGGGGCCAGCAGTTTGGAGACGCTGCCGTTGTAGCAGACCCGGTCGGGGGCCGTGGCGGCCAGTGCCGGGACCGGCGGCCGGTCGTAGCGGTGTTCGGCGTCGTAGTCGTCCTCGATGACCAGGCCGCCCTCCCGCGCCCAGTGGGCCAGGGCGCGGCGGCGGTCCCCGCTGAGCACCACCCCGGTGGGGAACTGGTGGGCGGGGGTGGCCAGGACGGCGCGGGCGCCGGTGGTGCGCAGGGCGTCGACGTCGAGGCCGTCCTCGTCGACGGGCACGGGTGGGGTGCGCATCCCGGAGTGGTCGAGGTGTTGGCGTATGCCCAGGGAGCCGGGGTCCTCCACGGCGACGGCGTCGACGCCCTGGTCGCGCAGGACGCGGGCGATGAGGCCGAGCGCCTGGGCGGTGCCCGCGACGATGACGACCTGGTCGGGGTGGGCGCGGATGCCCCGGGTGCGGGTCAGCCAGTCGGCGACGGCCGAGCGCAGCGCCGGGGTGCCGCGCGGGTCGCCGTAGCCGAGTGCGGAGGCGCTGGTGTCGGTGAGGACGGCGCGTTCGGCGCGTAGCCACGCGGCGCGGGGGAAGGCGGCGAGGTCGGGTACGCCGGGGGACAGGTCGATGGGGGCGTGGGCCTGGCGCAGCTGGTCGAACACCTGCGGTCCCGGGGCGGGGGCGAAGACTGTGCGGGGGTCGGGAGCCTCGGGGGTCGGGTGGCGGTGGGTGGTGAGCGGGGTCGGTGTGTCGGTCATGACGACGGTTCCGGCCCTGCCTCGGCCGCGGACGTGGCCGTCCTCGGCCAGGCGCCGGTAGGCCTCGGTGACCACGCCGCGGGAGACGCCCAGGTCGGCGGCGAGGGTGCGGGTGGAGGGCAGGAGGCTGCCCCGGGGCAGGTCGCCGACGGTGATGGCGGTGCGGATCTGGTCGGTGAGCCAGTCGGTGACGCCGCCGGGCGGGGCGTCGGCGGCGTCGAGGTGGAGGAAGTCGGCCCCGGCCGTTATGGACCTGTCGTGCTGGGTGTGATTGGACCTGTTCACGGGACCATTGTGGCGGGAGGGTGGGCTCATGCACACAGTCACGCCGATATCCCGACGTTGGTCCGTGTCCGTTCCTGGTCGGGGGGAGGGGCGGTCATGAGCGTGGAGTTCCTGGTGACCGCGCTGGTCGTGGTCCTCGTTCCGGGGAGCGGGGCGTTGTACACGGTGGGGGCGGGGCTCTCGCGTGGGACGCGTGCGGCGTTGCTGGCAGCGTTCGGGTGCACGTTGGCGATCGTTCCGCACGTGCTCGCCGCGGTGACGGGTCTGGCGGCGCTGCTGCACGCGAGCGCGACCGCGTTCCAGGTCCTGAAGTACGCGGGGGTCGCCTACCTGTTGTTCATGGCTTGGAGCACGTTGCGCGACCGGGGTCCGTTGACCGTGCAGAGCGAGGCCTCGCCCCGGTCGGGGACGCGGGTCGTCGTCCAGGGCATCCTGATCAACCTGCTCAACCCCAAGCTGACCGTCTTCTTCCTGGCGTTCCTGCCGCAGTTCGTGGGGCCGGGGGAGGCCGACCCCACGGCGCGGATGCTGATGCTGGGCGGGGTGTTCATGCTGCTGACGTTCGCGGTGTTCGTGGGGTACGGGCGGTTCTCGGCGTTGGTGCGCGACCGTGTGGTCGGCGACGAGCGGGTGCTGGCCTGGTCGCGGCGCGCCTTCGCGGGCGCCTTCGCCGTGCTGGGGGTGCGGTTGGCGTTGGCCCAGCCGTGAGGTCCGGCCGGTCGTGGTCCGTCGGCGCGGGCGGGGCGGGGCCGCGGGTTCGGGGACGGGGTCAGTCCCGTCGGGTGTGGCCGGTGGGGGCGAGGCGGCGTTCGATGCCGTCCAGCAGCGCCTCCAGCCCGAACCGCAGCGTCTGCCAGGCCTCCTGTTCCAGGTAGGGCTCGTCCTCGTCGTCGTTGGCGAAGGCCCCGTCCCGGGCCATGGCCGTCAGGGTGGGGAAGCGGGTGTCGAAGTCCGGGGCGACCTCCTCCAGTTGCGACGACCGGGCGTACCACCACTCGTCCTCGGCCATGCCGGTGGCGGCCTGGGCCTGGCGCGCCTCGGCGCTGGTGCGCACCAGTCCGCGCACCAGGTTGAACAGGCTGCCGAAGGCGTTGCGGATGTCGCTGGGGCCGAGTCCGGCCCGGTGCAGGACCAGGGCCAGGGACTCGAAGACCCGGTACTCGTGGGGGCCCAGGACGGGGCGGGCGTGGGAGACCTGCAGGGTCCAGGGGTGGCGGAGGCTGAACCGCCACAGGTGCTCGGCCCAGGCGGTGGTGGCCGCCCGCCAGGGCTGGTCGGTCTCCCGTTCGACGGCGTCGGCCAGTTCGGCGAAGGCGTGGTCGTACATCAGGTCGACGAGTTCGTTCTTGCTGGCCACGTAGGTGTACAGCGACATCGCCGATCGGCCGAGCCGCTCGCCCACCGCGCGCATGGACAGCGCCGCCATGCCGTCCTCGTCGGCGACGGCGACGGCCGTGTCCACGACCAGGTCCACGCTCAGTTCGGGTTTGGGGCCGGGGGTGGGGTGTTCGGTCGGTTCGGCGCCGTGCCGCCACAGCAGTGCCATGGAGCGGCGTGCGTCCCCCTGCCCGGCGTAGACGACCATCGGCTGTCCCCTCTCGGTGTCGGAGTTCACCCAGGGTCAGTACTTTACCGCATAAGGAGTTCATCCGAGGGATCCGGTCCGGGTTCTTCCCGATTGTGTTCGACCATGTCTCCTTAGGGCGTAAACTGGCGGTCGCCATTCATCGGTTTACACCCTAAGGATGTGTGAGGACGACCGTGCGATCCGAACCCGTCGCCATCGCGGACACCCACGACACCATCCAGGTCAGAGGGGCCAGGGAGAACAACCTCGACGACGTGTCGGTGGACGTCCCCAAACGCAGACTGAGCGTCTTCACCGGTGTGTCCGGATCGGGGAAGTCCTCCCTGGTGTTCGGCACCATCGCCGCCGAGTCGCAACGCCTGATCAACGAGACCTACGCCACGTTCGTGCAGTCGTTCATGCCGAGTCCGGGCCGCCCCGACGTGGACACCCTGCGCAACCTGAGCGCGGCGATCATCGTCGACCAGGAGCGCATGGGCGCCAACTCCCGCTCCACCGTCGGCACCGCCACCGACGCCGCCGCCATGCTGCGGATCGTGTTCAGCCGGGCGGGCACCCCGCGCCTGGAGCCCTCCAGCGCCTTCAGTTTCAACAACGCCGAGGGCATGTGCCCCGACTGCGAGGGTCTGGGCCGCACCCACCGGGTCGACGTCGAGGAGCTGGTGGACCGGAACCTGTCCCTGAACGAGGGCGCCATCACCGTGCCCGGGTTCGCGGTCGGCAACTGGTACTGGCAGACGATGGCCCGCTCCGGGATGGTCGACCCCGACACGCGGCTGCGCGACTTCACGCCCGAGCAGTGGGAGACCTTCCTGCACACCCCCGCCACCCGCGTCAAACGCGAGGGCAACTCCTTCACCTACGAGGGGCTGCTGGTCAAGGTCCGGCGCACCTACCTGTCCAAGGACCGCGAGTCCATGCAGCCGCACATCCGCGCGTTCGCGGACCGGGCGGTGACCTACTCCGCCTGCCCCGGGTGCGACGGCGCCCGCCTCAACGCCCGGGCCCGGTCCGTGAGGGTCCAGGGCCGCACCATCGCCGAGTGCGCGGCCATGCAGATCGACGACCTGGCCGCGTTCGTGCGCACCGTCGACGACCCCTCCGTCAAGCCCCTGGTCGACAACCTCGCCCACACCCTGGACTCCCTGGTCGAGGTGGGCCTGGGCTACCTGAGCCTGGACCGGGAGTCGGGCACCCTGTCCGGCGGCGAGGCCCAGCGGGTGAAGATGGTGCGCCACCTGGGGTCGAGCCTGAGCGACGTCACCTACGTCTTCGACGAGCCCACCGTCGGCCTGCACCCTCACGACATCGAACGGATGAACCGCCTCCTGCTCGGCCTGCGCGACAAGGGCAACACCGTGCTGGTGGTCGAGCACAAGCCCGAGACCGTCGCCATCGCCGACCACGTCGTCGACCTCGGCCCCGGCGCCGGGCCCGACGGCGGTCGCATCACCTACACCGGCGACGTGGTCGGGCTGCGCGCCTCGCAGACCCTCACCGGCCGCCACCTCGACCACAGGGCCACCCTGCGCGAGAAGGTCCGCACGCCCACCGGCGTCATCCCCATCACCGGGGCCAGCAGCCACAACCTCAAGGACGTCGACGTCGACATCCCGCTCGGGGTGCTCACCGCCGTCACCGGGGTGGCGGGGTCCGGCAAGAGCTCGCTCATCCACGGCTCCCTGCCCGGCCGCGACGGCGTGGTCGTGGTCGACCAGTCGCCGATCCGCGGATCGCGGCGGTCCAACCCGGCCACCTACACCGGGCTGCTCGACCCGATCCGCACCGCCTTCGCCCGCGCCAACAAGGTCAGGGCCTCGCTGTTCAGCGCCAACTCCGAGGGCGCCTGCCCCGAGTGCAAGGGCGCCGGGGTGATCTACACCGACCTGGCGATGATGGCGGGCGTGGCCTCCACCTGCGAACAGTGCGAGGGCACCCGGTTCCGGCCCGAGGTGCTCACCCACACGCTGCGTGGGAGGAACATCAGCGAGGTGCTGGCGATGTCCGTGGAGCAGGCGCGCGACTTCTTCACCACCGGCCAGGCCAGCGCGATCCTGCGGCGGATGCACGACGTGGGCCTGGGCTACCTGGGGCTGGGGCAGCCGCTGACGACGCTGTCGGGCGGTGAGCGCCAGCGGCTGCGGCTGGCGGTGAACATGGCCCGCGAGGCGGCCGTGTACGTGCTGGACGAGCCCACCAGCGGGCTGCACCCGGCCGACGTGGACCGGCTGCTGGCCCTGCTGGACCAGCTGGTCGACGACGGCGGAACGGTGGTGGTGATCGAGCACCACCAGGCGGTCATGGCGCACGCCGACCACATCGTGGACCTGGGGCCGGGAGCCGGGCACGACGGCGGTCGGGTCGTGTTCGAGGGCGCCCCCGAGCGTATGGTCGCCGAGGCCGACACCCTCACCGCCCGGCACCTGCGCGCCTACCTGGCCCAGTCCTCCCGAAGCTACGGCGAGCCGCAAAGTAGCTGTCAGTAGTCGACGGCGACCCCGAGGCTACTCGTGCGCTCAGCCCAGCAGCCGGTGGAAGAACCGCTCTTCGCCCTCGGAGGCGATCGACGCGGGCAGGGCGAGCAGCGGCTCCAGGCGCAGCGGTTCGCCCAGGTCCAGCACGGTGAAGCGCTGGCGGCGGTAGAACGGTTCCAGGTCGCGGTCGGCGGTGGACTGCCCGTACATCACGTGGAAGCCGCTCTGCTCGTACACCTGGACGCTGCGTTTGACCAGCGCCGCGCCGATACCCCGACCGCGGTGGGCAGGGTCCACCGCCAGTCCTTTGAGCTTGGTGATGACCAGCGTCAAGGCCAGGCCCTGGACCTCATTGGCCTGGCGCACCTGGGCCAGGAACCGGCTCGGTGGGATGGTCAGGGCGTAGCCGACGGCCCGTTCGTCACGGTCGGTGGCCACCAGCAGTGCGGACAGGCGCGCGAGCGGGTCGGTCTGGCTGCCGTTGAGGGTGCCGGTCGCCGCGCGCATCGCGCTCTCGTTGTCGCGCTGGGTCAGGCACTCGTGCAGTAGCAGGGAGGTGTCGGCTTTCCCTGCGGCGGCGTGCAGGTCCTCGGTGATGTCGGTGCCCACGCCGGCGAGCGGTTCGGCGGCCCGGGGCAGCTCGTCGGGGCGGGTGGGGCGGATGCGGCCGCGCGGGACTGGGCGGTGCGCGACTACCGGCGCCATTTGAAGAACACCCGCACCCGCACGGGCGCTCGCCTGTCGGCGGCCACGATCAACGACCGCCTGGCCGCACTCGACGCCTTCTTCTCCCTGCGCGGTTCGGGGCGGCCGGACGTGGTCCGCGAGCACCTGGCCCGTCCCAGTGCCCCGCGTGTGTTGGATGGCCGGGCCAAGCTGCGGTTCCTGCGCCTGGTGGCGCGGGACGCCTCGGTGCGGGGCCGGGTGATCTGCCACCTGGCCTACTACGCGGGCCTGAGGGTGGCCGAGATCGTCGCCCTGGACGTGGCCGACATCCGGTTGTCGGCGCGCAAGGGCACGGTGCGGGTGCACTCCGAGGTGCGTGCTTCCCTCGAACGCCTCCTGGACGATCTCGGCCGCCCTTCGGCGGGGCCACCACCAACCCGGACGCGCCCTGGCTCTTTCCCTGACTGCGGGCCGGACGCCCCATGCACCCATCCGCGACATCGGCATACCCGGAACAGCGGTGCGCACCTTCGCGCTGCGCCAACTCGTGCTCCAAGCCCCCGCTCCGGTCATCGCCCGGGCCCTGGGGTTCCACGACAAGACCACCACACGAGCGGTTGTCCAGGCGGGAGGGACCTGGAACCGCTACGCCCCCAGCGACCACGCGAAGTGACCGGAGCTGGGAGAACCACGGAGAATACGGATCACCCGATCAACGACTCCTGCCAGTCTCGACCCCCGAGTGGGTGATCGTCAGTTTTCGGTGCCGAGTTGGATGTGCTCGATGTCGTTGTCCAGGAAGGTGGTCAGGTCCTGGGCTTCGGTGTGAACGGCTTCCTGTTCCAGGGCAGTGAGGGGGCGCAGGGAGCTGATGTGGAGTTGGTGGTCGCGCACGGTCCAGGTGGCGGTGACGCGTCCGTCAACGAGGACGATGCGGTGGCCTGCGACGGACAGACCGAGGTGGGGGGCGTCGATGATGCGGCTGCGGTCGTGGTAGCCGAGGACGGCATTGTCGAAGGCCGGCAGGAACCGGACGGGGGCCGGGGTGTCGGGGTGGGGGCGAGGTGCGTCGGGCAGATCGAGTAGTTCGCGGCCGCGTTCGTCGCGGAAGACGACGAGTTCTTCTCGGGCGGCTTTGACGGCGGCGGGAAGTCCGGCGAGGCCGCACCAGGCGCGCAGGTCCGCGCTGGCGGCGGGCCCGTAGGCGGCGAGGTAGCGGCGCAACAGCTGCTGCCCGACCGGATCGCTGTCGGCGGTGGGCAAGGGGTCGCTGTCCCGTCCCAGCCAGGTGGCCAACGGCAGGTTGCGTACGCCGGCGGTCTGCTGCCAGAGGCCGCGGGGCGGGAGTTGGGCCATGGGGATGAGGGCTGCGACGAGCAGCTCGCCCAGGACACGGCGTGGTGGGCCGGGCCAGCGGTCTTCGAGGGCTTGTACGAGCTCGCTCATGGTGCGGGGCTGCTGGTCTGCCATGACCGCGCGGCCGGCCGCGGCGACCTCGTCCAGGTCGATGCCGGCCAGTTCACGCGGGTAGGTGCCCAGCACTCGCTGGCGCAGCATGGTGTCGTGGCGGGCTCGCCAGGCGAGCGCGTCGTCGGACGTGACGAGGTGGACAGTGCGGCGCATCAGGTGGGTGCGCACCACGGTGCGGCCGGTCAGCGCATCGTCCAGTTGCTCGGGCTTGAAGTCGGTCAGGCGGGACCACAGCCCGATGAACGGTTCCTGGGGCTCTTGCGCCTGCAGGCCGCACAGGTGGGCCACCGCCTCGGGCGCGGAGGTGTCGCTGCGCGTGAGCAGATGCTGGCGGGCCAGGGTGGCGCGGTTGAGGGCGCGGCTGTCGAGGACAGTCATGGCGTTCTCAGGCCGCGGCCCGCTCGTGGGGCGGGCGTCGGCGCAGGTCGGTGCGGGTGAGGGAGAGGGGTGTGTGGGAGACGTCCACAGGGCTGATGTCGGTGCCGGGCGGGACGATGGTGTCGATCCTGTCGAGGATGTCGTCGCCCAGGGTGACGGTGGCACCGTCGAGCAGGTCGTCGAGCTGGTCGATGGTGCGTGGGCCGATGATGGCGGCGGTGACGTCGGGGTGGCTGGTGGCGAAGGCCATGGCCAGGTGCGTGAGGGAGTGGCCGGCTTCTTCGGCCAGGATGAGCAGCTGCTCGACGGCATCAAGCTTGTGCTCGTCGGTGAGATGCCGGGGGACCCATTGCATGCGGGGATTGTCGGGCCGCGGGGTGTTCTTGCGGTAGCGGCCGGTGAGCAGGCCCATGGCCAGCGGGCTCCACACCAGAACGCCCAGGCCGTAGCGGCGACACGTGGGCAGAACCTCGCGCTCGATGCCGCGGTTGATCATGGAGTAGGTGGGCTGCTCGGTTCGCAGGCGGTGCAGGCCGCGCTGCTGGGACACCCACTGGGCTTCGACGATGTCCGAGGCCGGCAGGTTGGAGGAGCCGATCGCGCGGACCTTCCCGGCACGCACGAGGTCGGTGAGCGCGGCGAGGGTCTCCTCGACGTCGGTGTGCGGGTCGGGGTGGTGGATCTGATAGAGGTCGATGTAGTCGGTCCGCAGCCGCTTCAGCGAGCCCTCGACCGCCTGGACGATCCAGCGTCGGGAGCTGCCGCTGTGGTTGGGACCCCCGCCCATCGGTCCGTTGAACTTGGTCGCCAGCACGACCTCGTCGCGGCGTCCTGCGAGGGCTTTGCCGACGATCTCCTCGGTCTCGCTGTAGCCGTAGACGTCGGCGGTGTCGACGACATTGATGCCCGCGTCAAGCGCCCGGTGGACCATGCGCGCGCATTCGTCGTGATCCGGATTGCCCATCTTGCCGAACACCATGGTGCCCAGGCAGTAGGCGCTGACTTCGATGCCGGTCCGTCCCAGCTTCCGCATCCGCACGGTGACCTGTTTCCTTCCGTTGCTGTACGTGTTCGGGGCCCGCGCCGTCCGGGCCGCCCGTGTGGCTGTGGCGGCTCGGACGGCGCGGGCGTGTCAGTCGGCCGGCTCAGCCGTTGTACGGGGCGGTGACGTCCAGGACCCAGGTGACGCCGAAGCGGTCGGTGAGCATGCCGTACAGCGGCGCCCACTGCGCGGGCTCCAGAGGACGCACGATGGTCGAGCCCTCGGCGAGCTTGCCCCACAGGGCGCTGATCTCCTCGGCGTCGTCACCGCGTACGGAGACGAAGAACGGGTTCTCGCCCTGGTTCCAGGGCAGTTGCGACGGCACGTCGTAGGCCATCACGTGGAAGCCGTTGTCGCCGGCCACCTCGCCCCACATCACCCAGTCCGCCTCGCTCTCGTTCTGCACAGCGCCCGCGTCCTTGTAGGTGACCGCGACAGTACGTCCGCCGAAGACGGACTGGTAGAAGTCCAGCGCCTCACGTGCGGCGCCCCGGAAGTTCAGGTGAGTGGTGGTCGTGACGGACATGACCTGCTCCTTGCCTCGATGTGACAGATACGCCGCCGACTGTCCAAGTCCAAGTGGCGGCTGCCGACCAGGAGCGATGCCTCCCGAACGGCTCGTATGCCACCATGGCGGAGATAGAGGACAGGTTGTGTCCTGTACTGCGGGAAGAATGGATCTCATGCAGAAGACATCCTCCCGGCTGCTCGTGCTGCTCTCGCTGCTTCAGACGCACCGTGACTGGTCCGGCGAGGCTCTCGCTCAGCGTCTCGACATCACCTCGCGCACCGTGCGGCGTGACATCGACCGCCTGCGCGAACTCGGCTACCCCATCACGACCGTCAAGGGACCGGCCGGCGGCTACCGCCTGGAGGCCGGCACTCACCTGCCACCCATGCTGTTCGACGACGACCAGGCCGTGGCCCTGGCCGTCGCACTGCAGACCGCGGCCACCGGCACCACCGTCGCCGAAGACGCCACCCGCGCCCTGGCCACCCTCCGCCAGGTCATGCCACCCCGCCTACGCCGCCGCATCGACCTGCTGCGCATCACCGCCGTCCCACCGCCCGCGGCCCGCGACACTCCTCGGGTCGACACTCAGGTCCTGGTGGACCTGAGCCGCGCCATCCACGCCCACGAGGAACTTCGCTTCGACTACGCCCCGGGTCCAAGCACCTCGGCCGATGACGTCCGCCGCGTACAACCCCACCACCTGGTCACCTGGCGTTATCGCTGGTACCTCGTGGCCTGGGACCTCCACCGCGAGGACTGGCGTACCTTCCGCGTCGACCGCATCCGGCCCCGCACACCCACCGGCCCCCGCTTCACCCCTCGTGACCTCCCCGGCGGCACCGTCTCCGCCTTCATCACCAGCCGATTTCGCGGCAACGACGGCACCACCACCGAATGGCCCTGCCAAGGCGAAGTCATCCTCCACCTCCCGGCCGCCGATGTCGCGCCCTTCGCCCAGGACGGAATCGTTGAGGAACTCGGCTCCCGTCACTGCCGGCTCATCCTCGGCTCCTGGTCATGGACCGGACTCGCCGCCGCCATCGGCCGCTTCGACACCGATATCGAAGTCATCGGCCCACCCCCACTGGCCACCGCATTCGGGGACCTCGCCGCCCGCTACGCCCACGCCGCCCGCACCACACGACCAGAGACCGGCCCGGCGAGGTGAGAACAGGACTCACCACGCCGCTCAAGCCCCCCGAACCTCCGGGGCCGGGCCAACACTCGGTTAGGCCCTGCTGACAAAGAGTGTTGAATCACGTGGGCAGGGCCGGTGGATGGAGCGTAGGTCGCTCTGGCGGCCTTGTGGATCAGGCCTTGGCGCGCCCACCGGCCCATCTGCGCTTGGAGGCTGTCGATGTTGGCGATGCCCAGACAGATGAAGAGGCTGGGGCGTGACGCGGCAGAGCTCACCGCCCTCGCGGACCATCTGACCGAGCACGGCCTGGTGCTGGAGATGTTCGCCGGGCCGTTGCCCGGCATCTACGACCCCACCGGTCACGGCAAGCTGCTGTTCGGGTTCTTCGCCGCGATGGCGGAGACGGAGCGGGAGAACATCCGGGAGTCGACGCTGGAGGGGCTGGAGACCGCGGCCCGCGAGGGCACATACGGCGGCCGACCCCGGTCATCACTGACGACATGCTGCACACCGTGCTGCGGCGCAAGGCGCTCGGCGGGTTCGTCGAGCAGATCCAACTCGCCCTGATCATCCCCACCGGCGAGCGCAAGGGTCAGACCCCTTTCGTCGCCGGCATCTACCGGGCGCTCGCCGAGCACGAGAAGACCCAGGCGTACCCGGAGGCGGTCGAGACGGCACACGCCGACTTCGCCGATGTTCAGCGGCGCGACCGCAGCCCCGTGTGGTCACTCAACGCTCCATGTCCGATCGCCGTAGCCATACGAGAACGGGGCCTATCCCAGCACCCGCCCGAGGAAGCCGCGCAGGTAGCCCGCGACGACGTCCAGGTGGCTCTCCAGAAGGAAGTGACCGCCGTTGATCAGGTGCACCTCCACGTCCTTGGCGTCGCGGGCGAAAGCCCGCGCGCCCGCCTGGCCGAAGATCTCGTCGTTGCGGCCCCACACGGCGAGGACCGGGACCTCGCTGGTGCGTAGGAATTCGTGCAGCAGCGGGTAGAGAGGGCGGTTGTTCTGGTAGTCGCGGAACAGCGCCAGTTGGACCTCGTCGTTGCCCTCGCGGGAGAGGAGGGCGAAGTCGTGCTCCCAGGTGTCCGGGCTGACCAGGCTCGGGTCCGGCACGCCGTGCACGTACTGCCAGCGGATGGCGTCAAGACTCAGCGCCGCGCGGACGGCGGGTTCGGTGTCGGGGCCGGGGTTCGCCCCGTAGGCTCAGACGTCGGTCCAGAAGGACTCGACGAAACCGTCCTCGTAGCCGTTGCCGTTCTGGGTGACGAGGGCGTAGATCCGTTCGGGGCGCCGGAGCGCGAGGCACGGGACGCCCTGCAGGACGTCGTGCGTGGAGTGAGCTCACCCGCCACGTTGAGGCCGCTTCTCGAAGGGGTCCACCGGGTCCCGGAGATCACCTCGGATGGTCTTCAGTGGACGGTCAGGACTCCCCAGCACGCCCGGCTGGCCGTTGAGATGGTCCTCGCCTGGGCCGCCACCGAGCAGCGCATGCCCGGCCGACTGCGCCCCTGCGCCAACGACGAGTGCCGACTGTTCCTGCTCGACCGCAGCCGCGCCAACCGCGCCCGCTGGTGTTCGATGGCTGTCTGCGGCAACCGCGAGAAAGCACGTCGCCACTACGAACGCACCCGCTGAGCAGCCCGGGGTCGCGAAGGAACGGCGCGCGGGTGCCGCCCGCTCGTACTCACTCACACCGACCGCGGGCCAGGCGGGCGACAGCCCGCGGTTCATCCCCGTGCCGGATCGGGTGAGGAGACCGGAAAGGCCGTGGGAGGGTGAGAGCCGCTCAGCTCTTTCCGGTCTCCGTCTCCGTATCGGTCAACAGGCGGCGAAGTGCTCGTCCGCCGCCCAGTCACGCCCGGCCCAGGCCTCGGGTGCCGGCGCGGTGAATCCGGGATAGAGCTCCGCCAGCTCGTCGAGCAGCCAGGCGGTGAAGCGGGCCGCACCCTGGGGGCAGGTGTGGATGCCGTCGGGGTCGCGGTCGGGTGTTCCCTCCCTCTCCTGGAGGTACTCCTGGCCCCACACCTCGGTGGCGTCGAGCACCGTGGCCGAGCCCGAGGAGCCCTCCGCGACCTCGCGCGCCACATCGGGGGCGCGTTCGAGGTCGCCCATGTGCGGCTCGTAGAAGTCGTCGGGGCGGATCGGCGGCGAGGTGACGAACACCAGGTCAGCCTCTTCCCCGGACACGGTCTCCACAAGCCTGCCGTAACCCTCCAGCTGCTCTTCCCGTGTCCCCCAGTCGTAGGTGGTGAGCTGGTAGATCACCACGTCGGGCGAGGCGGAGCCGATCTCGTCGGGCAGCGTCTTCCAGTTCTCCTCGGAGAAGGGTCCCACGACGTTGCCCCCTCCCTCGGATGCGAGCGACGTGAAGCCGACTCCCGCCTCCTGCAGAGCGGAGGCCAGCGGCAAGGACTGACCCACGGCGACGGAATCGCCGAGCAGGAGGACCTCGGATACGGACGTGCCAGAGGAGTCGGCCGCGGGTTCGGTGGCCGGCGGGTCGGCGGACTCCTCCGGGGAGCCCGAGCAGGCGGCGGTCAGCAGGATCAGCGGGAGTGCGCCGGTGAGGGCGCGCAGTGCGTTGTTCATGCTCTCCACGGTCGCGGAGCGGTGTCCGGGTGGCTCCACCGCCGTGTCGCGGTTGTGTCGCGGACGGCCCCGGGCTCCGCCCGAACGCCCCGGTGTGCCCGATACTGGGCTGGTGGCACGACTCCTCCTGATCGAAGACGACCCCATGGTGCGGCGCGGCCTCGAACTCGCCCTGTCCCGACACGGACACGGTGTCCGCACGGCGGACACCGGTGAGGAGGGCCTGCGCCTCCACCGCGAGCACGCCCCGGACCTGGTCGTGCTCGACGTGATGCTGCCGGGTGTGGGCGGGTTCGAGGTGTGCCGCCGTATCCGTGCGGAGGGCGAGACCCCGGTGATCATCCTGACCGCGCTCGGCGACGACTTCGACGTGGTCGGCGGGCTTGAGGCGGGCGCGGACGACTACGTCGTCAAGCCGGTGCAGCCCACCGTGCTTGACGCCCGGGTGCGTGCGGTGCTGCGCCGCAGCGCTGGGGACGGCGAGGGGGTGCGCGTCCACGGCGGCCTTCGGATCGACACCGCGGCGCTTGTGGTCACGCTGGAGGGGATGCCGGTACCGCTGACGCCCACCGAGCTGCGCCTGCTGTTGACCCTGTCCCGGTCACCGGGTCGCGTGTTCGACCGCCAGCAGCTGTTGGAGGAGGTGTGGGAGCACGACTACCTGGGCGACTCCCGGTTGGTGGACAACTGCGTGCAGCGGCTGCGGGCCAAGATCGAGTCCTCCCCCGCCGCCCCGAGGTACGTGCAGACCGTGCGGGGGTTCGGCTACCGGTGGGGGCCCGTATGAGACCACGGCGATGGCCGGGCCCGCACGGGCTGCGCCCCCGCCTGCTGGCCGCGTTCACCCTGGTGGCGGTCGCGGCGGCCGGGGCGGCGGCGTGGTCGAGCGCCGACACGGCCAGCGCGGCGCTGGTCTCCTCCCACCAGCAGCGGATCACCGAGGGCGTCGCGGTGCGGATAGCGGAGGTCGCGCCCCAGCTCTCCTATCCGCCCGACCAGGAGTCGCTCGACCGGCTGCGCCAGGCGGTGGGCGGGGACACCGTGGCCACCTTCGAGGACCTGGCCACCTCCGATGGGTTCGACGCCTCCCTGGTCACCGACGAGCTGCGCACCGCCGTGCGCCGCGAACACCGCCTGACGGCCCAGCGTGTCACCCTGGAGGACAGTTCGTGGCTCTTGGTGGGCACCCCCGTGATGACCACCGCCCCCGACGGGTCCCGCACCCCGTCTGGGATCGAGGTCTACACCCTGCGCGATCTCGCCGACGTCGAGCGGGAGGTCGAGGGCATCACCCTGGCCGCGACCGCCACCGCGGCGGCGGCGCTGCCCCTCGCGGCGCTCCTGGCCCTGCTGGCCGCGCGCGGTGTGCTGCGCCCCGTACGCGACCTACGCGACACGGCCGGGCGGCTGGCCTCCGGCGACCTCGACGCACGGACGGAGCCCCAGGGGGTCGACGAGCTGGCGGAGCTGGCCGGCGCCGTCAACGACATGGCCGCCTCGCTCCAGGAGTCCATGGCGGCGATGGAGCGCATGCAGGCCGACGCCCGTAGGTTCGTCGCCGACGTCTCTCACGAGCTGCGCACCCCCCTGAGCACGCTCACCGCGGTGGTGGAGGTGCTGGAGGACGCGACCGACAGCATGGACGCCGACGCCCGCGAGTCCGTGAGGATGGCGATCAGCGAGACGCACCGGCTGGTCCGGCTGGTGGAGGACCTCATGGAAGTGTCGCGCTTCGACGCCGGCACCGCGATACTGCGCGCCGAGGAGGTGGACGTGTCCGCCGCCGTCCGCGACTCCCTGCGCCTGCGAGGCTGGTCGGATCAGGTGCGGGTGCAGGCGCCCGACCGCGTCCCGGCCCGCGTGGACCGCCGCAGGCTGGACGTGATCGTGGCCAACCTGGTGGGCAACGCGCTGAGGCACGGGGCCGCGCCGGTGCAGGTGCGGGTGCGCGCTCTGCCCGAGGAGGTACACGTCACCGTGACCGACTCCGGGCCCGGGCTGGGCGAGGACGTGCTGCCCTTGGTGTTCGACCGCTTCTACAAGGCCGATGCCGCCCGCACGCGCACTCCCGGCAGCGGGTTGGGCCTGGCGATCGCCCGGGAGAACGCCCGCCTGCACGGGGGCGACCTCACCGCGGCCGACACGGGGGCGGGGGCGCGGTTCGACCTGGTTCTGCCGAGGAGGACGGAGGAACGGTGAGACGGATCTGCGCGACCATGGTGGCCGTCCTTCTCACGGGGTGCGGGGTGGGCCCCTCGGAGGTGTTCGACGGCGGCCCGGCGCCCACGGGCGTGGCGCAGGGGGTGACGCTGTACTTCCTGGACGAGCGGGGGGAGCTCCTCCCGCAGCAACGTGACACCGGCCGTCTGGGTTCGATCTCCGAGGCGATGGCCCTGCTGCTGACGGGGCCGGGCGGCTCTGGCCTGCGCACGGGGATCGCCGAAGGCGCCGTGGAGCGTATGACGGTGACCGTGGAGCCGGGTCTGGTCGATCTGATCACCCCGTTGGAGATCGGGGACGTCACTCCCGCGGGGATCGACCAGATCGTGTGCACCGCACTGGGAGTGCACGTGCAGTCCGGCGGGTCGACCGACACCCGGGTGCGGGTCCGCTTCGTCCAGCCCACCCCGGAGTCGGAGGAACTGCGGACCTGCCCGCTGATCGGCTGATCATTTCAGGGCGGTGACGTCGACAGCTGGCGGCGCCGGAGCGGGCACGACGATCCACAACAGAGCCAGCGCCGCCATGACCACCGCGAACGCAAGCGCGCCGCGGCGGCCCGAGGCCCAGGAGAAGCGGAACCGGACGGGGTTCTCCACCAGGTGGGTCGAGAGCACGGCCAGGCAGGTGGAGACGGCGCACACCAGGGCCGTCCACCACCAGCCGGAGAGTCCGGTGGCCTCGGGGGACAGCAGCACGATGACCGGCCAGTGCCACAGGTAGAGGCTGTAGGAGATCGCGCCCGTCCACCGCAGAGGCGCCCAGGACAGAATCCGCGACACCAGCCCTTCGGGCGCCTGTGCACACAGGCCGATGAGCAGGGAGCAGGCCAGGGCGTGTGCGAACAGACCGCCCTGGTACATCCAGAACGAGGTCGTGCCGTCGGCGAGCAGCCACAGCGCGCCGACCGCGGCCACCGCGACCACGGTCGCGGCCGACACGGCCCGCGGCGCACGCTCGACCGCGTGCCCCAGCGGGTCGCGGATGCGGGCTGTGGCCACGAGCGCGCCCAGCAGCAGGGAGAAGGCCCGCGTGTCGGTACCGGTGTAGACACGGGTCGGGTCGGCCGGGTCGACGAGGATGGCCATCCACACCATCGAGGCCAGGCAGACCACGGCGGCGAGCAGCGCGACGCGGTCGCCGACTCGCTTGCCGCCCAGGGCGACCAGGGCCACCAGCAGTGGCCAGACCAGGTAGAACTGCTCCTCGACCGCGATGCTCCACAGGTGTTCGAACACCCGCTCCGAGCCGAACCGGTTCCAGTAGCCGGCTGACTCGGCGAGCAGGTGCCAGTTGACCAGGTTCAGCTGGACCCACGGGCCGTCCGCGAGGGTGGTCCGCACCAGCTGCGGCGGGCCCACAGCCCAGACCGCGAGGGTGACGCAGACGAGCATGACCGCCAGCGCGGGCATCAGTCGCCGCAGGCGGCGGCCCCAGAAGGACACCAGGGACACCCGGCCGACCGTCTCGGCCTCCCGCAGCAGCAGACCGGTGATGAGGTAGCCGGACAGGGCGAAGAACAGGTCGACCCCGAGGAAACCCCCGCCCAGGTTGCCGGTGTGGAAGAGCAGGACGCCGATGATGGCGACTCCGCGCAACCCGTCCAAGGCTGCGAGGTGGGGTCTGCGGGCCAGGGGCGTGCGGGCGTTCGTGGCCGAGGGATCTGGTGTCATGGGCCGATCGTCGCGGCCCCGTGTCGGGAAAGGGTCCGCGCTGTGTCCCGATCCTGTCGTGATCGCGGAAGGGCGATGCTGCGGGGACGGATCTGGCGGAGCCCGGTGATCGGGCAGTCGGTATTCGCCTCTCCAACCCGCCGATGATCACTCTGTGTGCTCGTCGGGAGCGTGGTGAGACCACGGGCTCCCCGCCCGGACAGCCAGCGCGGTGATGGGATCGGTGTGGAAAGCCGAGCATCCGGGCGACCACCGGTGCCGGGGCCTGGAGACCGAGCTGGCGGACGGCCACGGGGGGCGCTTCGGGCCGGTCCGGTCCGGTATCGCTCCGGGCTCACTCGCTGACCAGGAGGACTGATCGGTCCTCACCCTCCCACGGGTTTTCCCGGTCTCCCGGACTAAGAGATGACCCCTGAGTTCGTTCCGCTGTGAGAGCTACCTGGCCGGTCTCCATCTCCGTGCTTGCATGATCTGGCTCAAGGACCTCATCCGAGCCGATCAATGATCACGACTCGATACAGGCCCTAGAACACGTCGCGCAGGGTCTCCAGAAGGCGGGCGATGTTCGCCTCGTCGCGGCGGTAGTAGGTCCACTTGCCCCGTCGGGTGGCGACGACCAGCCCTGCTCGCCGCAGCATGGCGAGGTACTGCGAGGTGGTTGACTGCCCCAGGCCCGCACGCCGCTGAATGTCGGTCACGCAGACGCCGATCTCGACGTCGTCGGGCTCCTGGCCGGGGAAGCTCATCGGCTCCTTGAGCCACACCAGCATCTGGCGGCGGGCCGGGTTGGACAGGGCCCGGAACACAGCCAGCAACTCCGCCTCCGAGAACATGGGGTGATCGTAACGCAAGATCATATTGACGATTCGAGATATGACGATCTAAGGTCGGCGCATGTCTACTTCGATGCGTGTGGTGGAACTCGTCCGCTTCGGTGACGCGGACACCGCGTTCGCCACCCGAGAGCTGCCAAGACCCACCCCCGGCCCCGGCCAGGTACTGGTGCGCGTGCTGGCCACGTCCGTGAACCCCCTCGACCTCCAGACCCGGCGCGGCGACTACCGAGACGAGGTGGCGCTGCCCGCGGTGATCGGCAACGACGTGTCCGGCGTGGTGGTCGAGACCGGCCCCGGGGCAGACGACTTCCAGCCGGGTGAGGAAGTCTGGTACCTGGCGCCGATCTTCGCCGGGCAGGGAACCTACGCCGAGTTCCACGTGGTCGACCAGGCCCTGGTCGCCCGCAAGCCCGCACGGTTGTCGCACGTCGAGGCCGCCGGTCTCGCGCTCGTGGGCGTGACGGTGTGGGAGGCGCTGGTCGAACGCGCCGGGGTGCGGGCCGGGGAACGGGTCCTGGTGCACGGCGGAGCGGGCGGGGTCGGCTCGTCCGCCGTCCAGCTCGCCAGAGCGCTGGGAGCCGAGGTGGTGACCACCGCACGGGCAAGGGATCACGAGTTCGTCACCGGACTGGGAGCCGACGTCGCGATCGACTTCTCGGCCGGTGACTACGTGCCGCGGGTCCGCGCGCTGGGCGGGGTGGACGTCGTGCTGGACACGGTGGGTGGGGACACCCTCGCGCGCAGCCCGGAGATCCTCGCCGACCGAGGCCGTGTGGTGTCCATCGTGGACATCCCCGAACCCCAGAACCTACTCGCCGCGTGGGGAGTGAACGCGACCTACCACTTCCTCTTCGTGAGCCCCGGCAGGGCGAAGCTTGAGGCCCTTGGCCGTCTGGTCGACCAGGGCGAACTCCGGCCGGTGATCGGCGCTGTGCTACCGCTGGACGAAATCGCGCAGGCGCACGCGCTCTTGGAGGGTGGCTCTTCCGGCGGGGGCCGCAGACGCCCACGCGGCAAGATCGCCGTCGCCGTGCAGCCCCTGGACGAGCCGCTCCACCAGGGAACGCCTTCGCCTTGAGCGCCCCGGCCCGGCCCGGGACGGGGCGACCGTCGGCCGCTGATGCCGGTGACACCGGCGCCCACCAGCTCGGTCACCTCCTTACACTCGGCCGGTGACAACGCGGGGTTGACCGCGTGACGCCACGGCTCCATCCGCTTCTCCTCTCCTTGCGCTCAGGCGGCCAGGTCCAGGCGTTTGTCCATGTCCAGGTCGAACCGGCCATAGGGGTTGATGTGGGCCCAAAACAGCGGATTGAGCGCCCGTCGGTCCTCCGGTGTGAGCCGCCCCGCCCAGGCCGGGTCCTGGAGCACCCGTTGCAGCGGCAGGGTGTTGACGTAGACACAGGGCCGACTGGAGCAGGTGCAGGCACAGCATGGAGATCTCACCGCGGCAGGAGCTTGAACCCGAGCAGCTCGGTGAAGGCGAACCCCACGATCGACGCCCCGTGGGTGTCGGTGTAGTTGGCCTGGACCTCGGCGTCGGTGCAGTGCCGCAGCACCCCTTCGATCATCGCCGCGACCTCCGAGGAGGAGCACGACTTGAGCTGGGAGTAGATGCGGGCCCGGACCTTGTCGACGTGCCAGTAGATCATCACCACGTGCCCGCCGTAGCGGACGTGGAACTCCGTCATCAGGTTCGACTCCCACGACCCGAACCGCTTGGAGTCCGAGGCCGTGGTGGTGGCCGTTCCCCACCATGTGGCATCGCGCGGGTGGTCAACGAGACGAACTCCTCGCAGAACCCGGTGAGCAGCGCGGTGTCCTTGAGGATGTCGAGCACGTCGATGGTGCCCCACCGGCGCTGCACCTCGTTGCCGGCGAAGTCGCCGGGCAGATCGGTGTCGGGTCTACCGGCCGGTTCCCACGATTCGTGACCTCGGATTCACCCGAGGTGGTCTCGGCCTCTACTTTGCGGCTCGCCGTGCCCGGAGGCCCTACCCGTACGCCTCCGGGTCACCGGGGAGCCCGGGTCAGGCCCGGTCGGAGCCGTCGGAGGTCAGCGGCAGGTCCGGCGGCGCGGGCAGCTCCGGCACGGGCGACCTGAGGGCGGTGGGACCGTCCTCGTGCAGAGCGTCGTGCACGGCCGCGGAGATCATCTCGATGGTCTCCACCCCGTACGCCATGCCGTCGTTGCCGTCCGTCAGGATCGCCATCCTGTACGGCCCCGCCTCCGTTCCGTCGATCGCGCCGACACTGTTCACGCGCCAGATGTCGGTGCCGTCGTAGGGCAGCCAACCATTCTTGTTCATGGTCCGGGCGCCTTCGGGCGCACCCGAGGGCACGCCCCACCGCTGCTCCTCGATCACGCCGCCCAGGAGCTCGCGGGCGTAGGCGCGCCGCTCGTCGCGGAGCACGTCGTTCTCCTCGGTGAAGAGCCCGAGCAGGTGCAGCTCCTCCTCGGCGTTGATCTTCATCAGCCCGGTGTAGTTCTCT
The DNA here is from genome assembly GCF_040660275.1 of Nocardiopsis sp. NPDC049922. Taxonomy (NCBI): domain Bacteria; kingdom Bacillati; phylum Actinomycetota; class Actinomycetes; order Streptosporangiales; family Nocardiopsidaceae; genus Nocardiopsis; species Nocardiopsis sp. NPDC049922. The sequence goes on from NZ_JBFAME010000003.1 coordinate 389,874, forward strand.
GGGTGCAGGACGGTGTTCGGCATCCCGGCCCGGTCGAGGAACTCCTGCATGCGCTGTCGGCCGAGCTGGTTGCGCAGCTCGATGGTGGCGGCGTTGTCGGAGACCGTGATCATGGCGGTGGCCAGCTCGTCCTCGCGCCCGGTCAGCTCGCGCCCCTCCTCCTGGGCGTCCCACAGCAGCGTGGCAAGGACGATGACCTTGCCGACGCTCGCGGCGTCATACCCCTGGTCGGCCTGGCATCCGCAGGTGAGGTCACCGTCGAAGGCCGTTTCGTCGGCCTGCGGGTGCGGGGGCGCGGCGCCATGGGGGCCGCCTCCCCGGTGTGGCGCCACCGGGGAGGCGGGGTCGTGGGTCGCGGCGGGTCAGTGAGCGGGAACCGGGTCGGGCCCGCCGGTGGCGAACTGGGTCCGGTGCAGCTCGGCGTAGCGTCCGCCGCGGGCGAGGAGTTCGGTGTGGGTGCCGCGTTCGACGATGCGGCCGTTCTCGACGACCAGGATGGCGTCGGCCGCGCGGATGGTGGAGAGCCGGTGCGCGATGACCAGGCTGGTGCGGCCGCGCATGGCCTCGGCCAGGGCCTCCTGGACGGCGGCTTCGGAGGTGGAGTCCAGGGCGGAGGTGGCCTCGTCCAGGATGACCACCTCGGGGTTGGTGAGCAGGAGGCGGGCGATGGTCAGGCGCTGGCGTTCGCCGCCGGAGAACCGGTAGCCGCGTTCGCCGACCACGGTGTCCAGTCCGTCGGGCAGGGCGGCGACGAGGGTGTCGAGGCGGGCGCGGCGCAGGGCGTCCCACAGTCGGTCGTCGGTGGCCTCGGGGCTGCCCAGGGTGAGGTTGGCGCGGATGGTCTCGTGGAAGAGGTGGCCGTCCTGGGTGACCATGCCCAGGGTCTGGCGGATGGTGTCGAAGGTCAGGTCGCGCACGTCGTGGCCGCCGAGGCGGACGGTGCCGGTGTCGACGTCGTACAGGCGTGGGGCGAGTTGGGCGATGGTGGACTTGCCCGCGCCGGAGGAGCCGACCAGGGCGACCATCTGGCCGGGTTCGACGCGGAAGGACACGCGGTGCAGGACGGGTCCGTCGTCGGTGGTGTCCAGGGTGGCGACCTCCTCCAGGGAGGCCAGGGAGACCTTGTCGGCGCTGGGGTAGCCGAAGGTGACGTCGTCGAACTCCAGGGACGTGGGGCCCTGCGGCAGGGCGCGTGCGGAGGGGCGTTCGTCGACGAGGGGTGCGAGGTCGAGGATCTCGAAGACGCGGCCGAAGCTGACCAGGGCGCTCATCACCTCGACGCGGGCGCTGGCCAGCGCGGTGAGCGGGGCGTACAGGCGGGTGAGGAGCATGCCCATGGACACGACCGTGCCCGCGTCCAACTGCCCGCGCAGGGCGTAGAGGCCGCCCAGGCCGTAGACGAGGGCGAGGGCGAGCGCGGAGACCAGGGTCAGGGCGGTGAAGAAGACCTCCTGGACCATGGCGGTGCGCACGCCGATGTCGCGGACGCGGCCGGCGCGGCGGGCGAACTCGGCGGACTCCTGGCCGGGGCGGCCGAAGAGCTTGACGAGGGTGGCGCCGGGGGCGGAGAAGCGCTCGGTCATCTGGGTGCTCATGGCCGCGTTGTGCAGGGTGCGTTCGCGTTCGATGCGGGCCAGGCGGGCGCCCATGCGGCGGGCGGGCAGGACGAACACGGGGAGCAGGACCAGGGCGAGCAGGGTGATCTGCCAGGAGAGGCTGATCATCACGGCCAGGGCGAGCGCGAGGGTGACGAGGTTGCTGATGACGCCGGAGAGCACGCTGCTGAAGGCGCGTTGGGCGCCGATGACGTCGTTGTTGAGGCGGCTGACCAGGGCGCCGGTGCGGGTGCGGGTGAAGAAGGCGACCGGCATGCGCTGGACGTGGTCGTAGACGGTGGTGCGCAGGTCGAGGATGAGTCCCTCGCCGACGCGTGCCGAGAGCCAGCGCACGGTCAGGGACAGGGCGGCCTCGGCGACGGCGATGGCGGCGATGGCGCCGGACAGCAGGAGGATCGGGCGCAGCGCGGAGCCGTCGACGACGGCGTCGACGACCCGTCCGGCGAGGAGGGGGGAGGCGACGGCCAGGGCGGCGGTGGCCACGCTCAGGGCGAGGTACCAGGTGAGGTGGCGGGAGTGGGGGCGGGCGAAGGAGGCGATGCGCCGTAGCAGGGGCAGGGAGAACGGGCGTTGGTCCTCGCGGGCGTGCATGGCGTGGTAGATCGAGTTCCACGCGGCCATTTCCATGCTCATCGGATCGTGGGGCGCTGGCCCCGGCCTCCTCACGGTGGGGTGTGGGCGGTGACCGGTGCGACGGGGCCCGTGCGCGGACCGGTCACCACCGACCGTAGAACCTCAACCATTATTGAAGTCAACCGTGAGGAGGAATCCGGGGCGCGGAGCCTCAGGCGCCCGTGGGCACCCGGTGCCGGGCGGGCGCCGGATCGTGGTCGGCGGGCCGGGTGTGCACGCGCACGGAGCCGTCGGTGGGGGCCAGCAGCAGGGCCCGTCCGAGGGTGGACTGGGTTCCGGCGCTGAAGCGGCCCACGATCGGGGCGGTGAGCGTGAACAGCGCGCCCGCGACCATGTGGATCACGGTCGTGGCCAGGACGGGGTACCGGGGCAGGACGTACTCGCCGACGCCGGTGTAGCCGGGGATGGTGTGCAGCGCCCAGCCCCACAGGGGGAACAGCAGGCCGCCCACGCCCGCCACCCACCAGGTCAGGACCAGGGCGAAGGTGATGACCGACAGGGGGAACCGCACCAGCGCGTGGAGGGCGTCCAGCCAGCTCTGGAGACAGGTCAGGGGCCTCAGCGCGCGGCGCAGGGGCCCGGCGTCGGTTCGGGCGGCGCGGTAGTCGCGTCGCACCACGGGCCGGCCGAGCAGGTCGGCCAGGCGGACGCGTTCGACGTGCGCCAGGCCGCGCGCGGTGTGGAGGGTGCCGACCAGGACGAACAGGCCCACGATGGCCACGGCGGAGCCGATTCCGACCGCCAGTCCGCTCAGCACCAGGGCGAACGCCGGGATGGCCAGGAGCGGGCCCGTCAGGACGTAGCGGGTGTCGGCGGTGATCCGGGCGAAGGGGTCAGTATCCATGGTGGCGAACCTACGCTCGTGTCCCGCGCCTGGTCAGGGCGGTACACGTGAGGATCGGTGGTGGTGCTGGCTCCACCACGGCCCGGCGCTCGCACCGCGGCGGTGTGCGCGGCCCTTTCGGGGTGCCCGATACTGGGGGCGCATCGAATCGGAACCACCGGGGAGGGCCTGCGTGACCACCATGGGAAACGACGACGCGGCGTCGCTGGACGAGCCGGCGCTGACCTATCGCGCGGCCACGACGGGTGACGTTCCCGCGTTGGTGGAGTTGGTCAACTCCTGCTACCGGGGGGACAGCTCGCGGCGGGGGTGGACGACCGAGGCCGACCTGCTCGACGGTCAGCGGGTGGACAAGGACGGCATGGGCGAACTGCTGGGCCGCACCAACACGCTCGTCCTGGTCGCCGAGGCCGGGGGCGAGCTGGTGGCCTGCTGCGAGCTGCGACGCGGCACGAGCGGCGCCTACTTCGGGATGTTCTCGGTCCGTCCCACCGCCCAGGGCGCGGGCCTGGGCCGCCGAGTGCTCGCCGAGGCCGAGCGGACCGTGGTGCGCACGTGGGGTTGCCGCCTGATGCGGATGAAGGTGCTCAAGCAGCGCCAGGACCTGATCTCGTGGTACGAGCGGCGGGGGTACACCAACACCGGCCGGATCTCGCCCTTCCCCTATGGTGACGAGTCCTTCGGCAGGCCCCGGCGCCCCGACCTGGCCTTCGTCGAGCTCACCCGGGAGCTGCCCGACGATCTGGACTGAGGGAGGCGGATCGCGCGGCGTCGGCCGGCCGCGGAGGGCCCGGGCGGGTGGGGGTCAGTCGCGTTCGAGGTTGGCCGACATGCGCTCCAGGACGTCGACGGTGGCGCGGTACTCCTGGTCGGTGATGCCCTGGGCCAGGCGGCGGCGCGCGTCGCTGACCTTCTCGAACAGCGCGTCGTGGGCGGTGTGCCCGGAGGCGGTGAGGGACAGCGGCTCGGAGCCCTCGACCCATCCGCGGGCGCGCAGCTGCTCGACCACGGGGGCGACGCTGGACTCGCCCTCTTCCAGGAACGGGGCCAGCCGCCGGTCCAGGTCGGCCACGGTGCCGGGGTCGGAGTGCAGGGAGGTGAGCACCTGCCAGTGGCGGCGCCCGAGCGTCTCGGCGGACAGCACCCGGTCGAAGTCGTTCTCGATCAGCCGGTCCAGGTGCTTGATCCAGTAGCCGATCGGCAGGTCGGACATGGTTCCTCCAGCGTGGGCCGCGGTGTGTCGACGTTATCTCGATCCCGCCCGGCCTGACCAGCCGCCCCGCGTGGTGTCGCCGCCCCGGCCCGGGGCGCGTGCGGGGCCCGGGGCGGCGGTCGGTCAGGCGTGGCAGACCAGGGCGCCGCGGGGGATCACGAACACCGCGTCGGGGTCCTGGCTCCACCGGGTCCAGCCCGCCGAGATGTCCTCCAGCTCCTGTCGGGTGGCGTACCCCTCGGCCAGGGCTTGGCGGCCCATGTCGGACTCCAGGATCCGCGCGGCCCACATCCGCCCCCACCACGTGCGGCGCTCGGGTGAGGAGTGGCTCCACGCCTCGGACACGTAGGTGACGTCGGTGAATCCGGCGGCGTGCGCCCAGGCGACCATGTGGCGTCCGGCGTCGGGCTCGCCGCCGTTGGCGCGGGCGACGCGCTGGTACAGGGACATCCACGCGTCCAGCTCGGGCGGGCGCGGGTACCAGAACATGCCGGAGTAGTCGCTGTCGCACACGGCCACGACCCCTCCGGGGCGGGCCACGCGGCGCATCTCGGCCAGGGCGCGTACCGGATCGCTGACGTGTTGCAGGACCTGGTGGGCGTGGACGACGTCGAAGGTGTCGTCGGGCAGCCGCAGGTCGTGGGCGTCGTGGACCTGGAAGTCGATGGTGTCGACGCCCGCCTCCTTGGCGGTGGCGCGGGCCAGGTCGACGGCCTCGGAGGAGGAGTCCACGGCGGTGACGGGGCCGGGGGCGACGCGTTGGGCCAGGTCGACGGTGATGGTGCCGGGGCCGCATCCGACGTCCAGCAGGGAGCGTCCCGGGACCATCTCGTCCAGCGCGTAGGCGGTGGAGTTGGCGGCGTTGCGCCAGCGGTAGGAGTCGGTGACCGAGCGGTGTTGGCCGTGGGTGTAGCGCGACATGGGGACTCCCCTTCCTGGGGGTGGTGTGGAGTGCCTGTGGTGGGGACACTACACCCATGTCTCTCTTTTTGAGATTGAAATCTCTATATGTGAGATGATTCGTGGCGCCGGTCGACCCCGAGGGGCGACCGGCGCCGATGCCCTGGCGTCGACGCGGGGCGGCTCAGGTCAGGGTGGCGAAGTGGATGGCGTCGGCGGCGGCGGATCCGGCCGTGACGGCGGGGACGACCCCCTGTTCCCAGGGCTTCCCGGTCAGGTCGCCGGCGGCGTAGAGGCCGGGGATGCTGGTCTGGCGGCCTTCGTCGACGGTGACGTAGCCGTCGTTCAGGGCGAGGGCGTGGTCCTGGGCCAGGCGTTCGACGAGGGGGACCTGTCGCTGCGGCTGTGGCCACAGCAGGGTCTGCCGCTCCAGGACGGTGCCGTCGGCCAGCTCCACGGCACGCAGGTCGCCGTCGGTGTGGTGCAGGCGGGTGATCTCGCCCAGGACCAGGTCGCTGCCCCGTTCGCGCAGGCTGCGGCGCAGCTCGTCGGCGCCGGGCAGCCAGGGCGGGGCGATGGCGATGGCGTCGCCGGTCCAGGCGCGAAAGGCGGTGGCGGTCATGCCGAGGTGGTCGGGATCGTCCGCGACCCAGGCCCAGCTGCGGTCGGCGTTCTCCTCGCCGACGCAGAACGGGCAGTGGATCACCGTGCGTCCCCAGCAGGCGGCGAAGCCCTCCACGCCGTCGGGGTACTGGTCGGTGACGCCGGTGGCCAGGATGACGTCGCGGGCCCAGATCGTGTCCTCATGGTCGGTCGCGACGTCGAATCCGCCCTCGGCGAGCGGCGTGATCTCCTCCACCCGGCCGTCGAGGCGTTCGGCCAGCCCGTAGCGGCCCAACTCCTCCCAGGCGCGGGCCCGCAGTTCGTCGGGTGTGGCGCCCTCCAGGCCGATCAGACCGTGCACACCGCGCGAGGCCGCGTTGCGCGGCGGCTCCGGGGACTCCACGACCAGGGTGCGGTGGCGGTAGCGGGTCAGGGCCAGGGCGGCGGTCAGGCCCGCGGGCCCGCCCCCGACGATCACGGTGTCGTACTGCCGGGCGGTGGGGTTCATGTGCTGTCTCCCTGAGATCCTTGACAAGAGTGAATGACCGTCAGTCATACTACTGACCAACGGTCATTCGATCGATCCCATTCCCCTTGGAGGAACTGTGACCCACGACACCGACGGCTACCCCGACTTCGCGTGGAACGACGTCTACACCGGCGACGGCAGCGACACGACGGACCCCGACCCCCTGCTCCTGGCCCCCGCGGACGGCCTCGTCCCCGGCAGAGCCCTCGACCTGGGCTGCGGCGCCGGCGGCAACGCCCTGGCGCTGGCCGAACGCGGCTGGCGGGTCACCGCCGTGGACCTCGCCCCGCGCGCCGTCGCCAGCACCCGGGCCAGCGCGTGCGCCCGGGGCCTGGACCACCGGGTCGAGGTCGCCGTCGCCGACAGCGCGACCTGGAAGCCGGAGGACGTCTACGACTTCGCCGTGAGCTCCTACGCGCTGCCGCCCCGCGGCCCCGACCGCGCCGCCACGCTCGTGTGCCTGGCCGACGCCCTCGCCCCCGGCGGGATCCTCGCCCTGGGCGAGTGGGACGAGGACGCCTGTGACTGGGGTCGGCCGGGGGAGCTGGCCACCCTCGACGAGCTGACCACCGCTTTCACCGGCCTGGGCCTGGAGATCCTGCGGGCCGTGCACAGGCCGGTGCCCGTGCACCAGCACCCCGGCCACGAGCAGGAGCCCGGCGAGGACCGCGCCGTGATCGTCGTCGCCCGCAAGCCGCGTGGCACCCTGGAGACCGACGGCTGACCGACCGCCGGTCAGTCACACGAGACGAAGGAGGGACCGTGCCCGAGGACACGTCCGCCCGACCCGCCGGCCGATTCCAACCCCCGGACGTCCGCCGACGCCAGATCCTGGACGCGACGGCCGCCCTGCTGCTGGAGGACGGCTACGAGTCGCTGACCGTCGGCGGGGTCGCCGCCCGGGCCGGGGTCGCCAAGGGCACGGTCTACCTCTACTTCGACTCCAAGCAGGCCCTCCTGGCCGCGCTCCAGTCCCAGATGTGGGACCGCATGCTCCAGCGGCCCACGGAACTCCTGCGACAGCCCGGTCTGACCTGGACCGAACGACTCGACGGCCTGGTCGCCGCGTGGATCACCGCTGAGCGGGACGACCACGAGCTCTACCACCTGATCTTCCACGAACCCGGCGGCACGGCCGGTGAGGAGCCCATGTCGGCCGCCCGCGACCTGCTCGTCACCCTCCTCACCCAGGGCCACGCGGCGGGCGAGTTCGACGTCCCCGACCCCGAACTCACCGCCGACTTCCTCAGCCACGCCTACACCGGCCCCTGCCACCACACCGAGGCCGACACCGACATCACCCCCGCCGTCCAGGCCCTCTTCCGCCGCGTCGTCGCCGCCCGCCCGCCGCGGTGACGGGTCGGCCACCGCGGCGGAGACCTCCCCCTCCGAGGGCGGGCCCGCCCTCGTTCGGCCGCACCTGGACGCGAGCACCACGGCGGACAGCCCCCGAACGGACGTGGGACGAGCCCCGGAGCAGGACTCGTCCCACGGTGTGCGCCGGGTTCCGGGTCAGGCGCCGACGTACTGCGCCAGGTGCTCTCCGGTGAGGGTGCGGCGGGCGGCGACGAGGTCGGCGGGCGTGCCCTCGAAGACGACGCGACCGCCGTCGTGACCGGCGCCGGGGCCGAGGTCGATGATCCAGTCGGCGTGCGCCATGACCGCCTGGTGGTGCTCGATGACGATCACCGACTTGCCCGAGTCCACGAGCCGGTCGAGCAGGCCGAGCAGCTGCTCGACGTCGGCCAGGTGCAGACCGGTGGTCGGCTCGTCCAGGACGTAGACGCCGCCCTTGTCGGCCATGTGGGTGGCCAGCTTGAGCCGTTGCTGCTCACCGCCGGACAGCGTGGTGAGCGGCTGGCCGAGGGTGAGGTAGCCCAGACCGACGTCGGCGAGTCGGCCCAGGACGCGGTGGGCGGCCGGGGTGCGCGCCTCACCGGCGCCGAAGAACTCCTCCGCCTCGTTCACCGACATCGCGAGCACCTCGCTGATGTCGCGGCCGCCGAGGTGGTGGTCGAGGACCGCCGCCTGGTAGCGCCTGCCCTCGCACTCCTCGCACGGGGTGGACACGCCCGCCATCATCGCCAGGTCGGTGTAGATCACCCCGGCGCCCTTGCAGTTGGGGCAGGCGCCCTCGGAGTTGGCGCTGAACAGTGCGGGCTTGACGCCGTTGGCCTTGGCGAACGCCTTGCGGATCGGGTCGAGCAGCCCGGTGTAGGTCGCCGGGTTGCTGCGCCGGGAGCCGCGGATCGCGGTCTGGTCGATCGACACCACGCCCGCGCCCGCGGGGATCGACCCGTGGATGAGCGAGCTCTTGCCGGACCCGGCGACACCGGTGACGACGGTGAGCACGCCGAGCGGGACGTCGACGTCGACGTCGCGCAGGTTGTGCTCGGTCGCGCCGCGGATCTGCAGCGTCCCGGTGGGCTGGCGCACGGTCTCCTTGAGGCGGGCGCGGTCGTCCAGATGGCGGCCGGTGACGGTGCCGCTGGCCCGCAGTCCCTCGACGGTGCCCTCGAAGCACACGCTGCCGCCCGCGGTACCGGCGCCGGGGCCGAGGTCGACGACGTGGTCGGCGATCGCGATCGTCTCCGGCTTGTGCTCCACGACGAGCACCGTGTTGCCCTTGTCCCGCAGCCGCAGGAGCAGGTTGTTCATCCGCTGGATGTCGTGGGGGTGCAGGCCGATGGTGGGCTCGTCGAAGACGTAGGTGACGTCGGTGAGCGAGGAGCCCAGGTGGCGGATCATCTTGACGCGCTGGGCCTCGCCGCCGGACAGCGTGCCCGACGGCCGTTCCAGCGACAGGTAGCCCAGGCCGATCTCCACGAACGAGTCGAGCGTGCGCCGCAGTGAGGTCAGCAGCGGCGCCACCGACGGCTCCTCGAGCTCGCGGACCCAGTCGGCGAGGTCGCTGATCTGCATCGCGCACGCCTCGGCGATGTTGACGCCCCGGATCCGCGACGACCGGGCCGCCTCGCTGAGCCGGGTGCCGTCGCATTCGGGGCAGGCGGTGAAGGTGACCGCCCGGTCCACGAACGCCCGGATGTGCGGCTGCATCGCCTCCCGGTCCTTGGACAGGAACGACTTCTGGATCTTGGGGATGAGGCCCTCGTAGGTGAGGTTGACGCCCTCGACCTTGACCTTGGTCGGCTCCCGGTGGAGGAAGTCCGCCATCTCCCTGTCGGTGAAGTCGCGGATCGGCTTGTTCGGGTCGAAGAAGCCGGACTCGGCGTACAGGCGCACGGTCCAGAAGCTGTCCGACTTCCAGCCGGGGATGGTGAACGCGCCCTCGGCGATCGACTTGGTGTCGTCGTAGAGCTGGGTGAGGTCGATGTCGGAGACCCTGCCGCGTCCCTCGCAGCGCGTGCACATCCCGCCGGTGCGGGTGAACGTCTGCTTCACGGCCTTGGTGGAGGAGCCCTTCTCGACCGTGATCGCGCCGCTGGCGCGGACCGAGGCGACGTTGAAGGAGAACGCGTGCGGCGGGCCGACGTGCGGCTCGCCCAGTCGGCTGAAGAGGATGCGCAGCATCGCGTTGGCGTCGGTGGCGGTGCCGACGGTGGAGCGGGGGTCGGCGCCCATCGGCTGCTGGTCGACGATGATCGCGGTCGTCAGCCCGTCGAGGACGTCGACCTCGGGCCGCGCGAGCGTCGGCATGAAGCCCTGGACGAAGGTGCTGTAGGTCTCGTTGATCAGCCGCTGCGACTCGGCGGCGATGGTGTCGAACACCAGTGAGCTCTTGCCCGAGCCGGAGACGCCGGTGAACACCGTCAGCCGCCGCTTGGGGATCTCGACGCTGACGTCCTTGAGGTTGTTCTCGCGCGCGCCGTGCACGCTGATCAGTTCGTGACTGTCGGCGGCGTGCGGCGCGCTCGACCGCGTGTCCGTCCTCGTGGCCTTGCTCATCGTCTCTCCAGGTGGTGGGTGGGGGCGGCGCGCGCGGGGGCGCGTCGACGACGCTGGGCGTGGGAGCGGGACCCGGTGCTCGTCGGTCGTGGGTCGGTGCGGGGACGGTGCCGCTGGTGACACGGATTCCTTCACGGTACCGTCCGCGCAGTTCACAGCGGTGATTGCCGGTTGGCTCAGCGCTTCTGGTTGATGCGGACCATGTTCCCCGCGGGGTCGCGGAAGGCGCAGTCGCGCACCCCGTAGGGCTGGTCGGTCGGCTCCTGGACGACCTCGGCGTCGGTGGCCTGCAACCGTTCGAAGGCGGCGTCGACGTCGCTGGTGGACAGGAGGATCATGCCGTAGGTGCCCTTGGCCATCATCTCGGCGATGGTGCGGCGCTCGTCGTCGGTGACGCCGGGGTCGGCGGTCGGGGGGTGCAGGACGATCGACGTCTCGGGCTGGCCGACGGGACCGACCGTGATCCATCGCATCGTGCCGTGGCCGACGTCGTTGCGGACCTCGAAGCCGAGGATGTCGCGGTAGAAGGCCAGGGAGGCGTCCGGGTCGTCGTGCGGCAGGAAACTCGCGTGAATGGTGATGTCCATGAGATTCAGGTTAGATGCGGCGAGGTCAGCCGTGCTTCTTGATTCCTGATCGGTCGGGTCACCTGCTTGGCGACGCACGCCGGCATCCCCTCGGTCGCGTCCGCGGCCCGGGCACGGTAGACGCTGGGCGACATGCCGACGAGTTCGGTGAAGCGCGTGCTGAAGGTGCCCAGCGAGGAGCAGCCGACCTCGAAGCAGACCTCGGTGACGCTGAGGTCGCCGCGGCGCAGCAGCGCCATGGCGCGCTCGATGCGGCGCGTCATCAGGTAGCTGTACGGGGACTCACCGTAGGCGCGTCGGAACTGGCGGCTGAGGTGCCCGGCCGACATGTTCGCGCCCCGGGCGAGCGCCTCGACGTTCAGCGGTCGTGCGTACTCCCGGTCGATGCGGTCGCGGACGCGGCGCAGCACCGCGAGGTCGCGCAGGTGGTGCTCTTCGGCGGATCTGCTGGTCACGTGCACGATTCTGGCACGTCGTTCCGACGTTTCCCAGGGCCGGAACCCCTTCCCCTATGCTCCCGTTGAGGGCCGCCACCGCCCCCCGGCGAACCGAGCCCGCGGCCCACCCGAACACGGCGAGGAGCCCAAGCATGACCGTCAGGCACAGGGACGTCGAGGTCAACGGAGTTCGCCTGCACATCGCCGAACAGGGGGAGGGGCCGTTGGTCCTGCTCCTGCACGGTTTCCCCGAGAGCTGGTACTCCTGGCGCCACCAGTTCGCCCCGCTGGCCGAGGCCGGATACCGCGTGGTCGCCCCCGACCAGCGCGGCTACGCCCGCAGTGACCGGCCCGAGCCGGTCGACGCCTACACCCTGTTGCACCTGGTGGGCGACGTGACCGCGCTGATCGGCGCGCTGGGGGAGTCCGAGGCCGTGCTGGTCGGCCACGACTGGGGTGCGCCCGTGGCCTGGGCGACCGCCCTGCTGCGCCCGGACCTGGTGCGCGGGGTGGCGGGGTTGAGCGTGCCCCCGGCGCCTCCGGCCATGATGCCGCCGCCCTCGGTCACCCGGGGCCTGTACGGGGAGGGCTTCTACCAGATCTACTTCCAGGAGCCGGGTGTGGCCGACGCCGAGCTGGCCCTCGATCCGGCCTCGACGCTGCGCCGCATCCTGTTCAACGCCTCGGGTGACAACCCCGTGGTCGACGAGCCCCGGCCGTGGGTCGTCCCCGAGGGCCGGACCCTCCTGGACACCATGCCCGAACCGGACGCCCTGCCCGGGTGGCTGACCGAGGAGGACGTGGCCGCGTTCGCCGAGGACTACCAGGGCGCCGACGCGTTCACGGGGCCGCTCAACTGGTACCGCAACATCGAACGCGACAACGAGCTCATGGCGCCCTTCCAGGGGCGCGTGGTCGAGGTGCCCGCGCTGTACGTGGTCGGCGACAAGGACATGGTCGTGTCCCTGAAGGGCGTGGACTTCCTGCGTGCGAACCTGCACCTGGTGGCGCCGCGCGTGCACGCCAACGTCACCCTTCCCGGGTGCGGGCACTGGACGCAGCAGGAGCGCCCCGAGGAGGTCAACGCGGCGCTGTTGGACTTCCTCGCCCACGTGGAGACGGTCTCGGCCGGTTAGCGGGTGGCGCCGGGGCCGCGGGCGGCCCCGGCGCGGTGGCCGCGTTCTGTCGGTGACGCCCTGTAGACAGAGGGAACGTGTTCGCGACGGAAGGACCGGGCCATGGCCTCGTTGAACAGGATCACGCCCTGCCTGTGGTTCGACACCCAGGCCGAGGAGGCGGCGCGCTTCTACACGAGTCTGTTCGAGGACTCGCGGGTGCTCAAGACCACCTACTACGGCCCCGGCATGCCCGGGCCCGAGGGATCCGTGCTGACCGTGGAGTTCGAACTGGCCGGGCAGCGGGTCGTGGCGCTCAACGGGGGGCCGCACTTCACCTTCGACGAGGCGTTCTCCCTGGTGGTCGACTGTGCGGACCAGCAGGAGGTGGACCGGCTGTGGGAGGCGCTCACCGAGGGCGGCCAGGAGAGCCAGTGCGGCTGGCTCAAGGACCGCTACGGGCTGTCCTGGCAGATCATCCCCACGGTGCTGAACGAGCTCCTGGAGGATCCCGACCCCGGCCGCCGTGAGCGGGCCACGGCGGCCATGCTGAGGATGGGCAGGATCGACGTCGCCGAGCTGCTGCGGGCCGCCGACGGGGGTTGAGCGGGCGTGCCGGGCGGGTCCGGCGGGTGTGGCCGGACCCGCCCGTGGGTCAGGCGTGGACCTGGGTGTTCTGGGCCGCGGTCAGGGTCCAGCGGCCGTCCTCCTTGGACATCACGTACAGGGGCGTGCCCTCGGGCTCGTCGGGGGCGGGGTCTCCGTCGCGGGTGAGGTAGCGCTGGCTGACCTTGACCGCGGCGACGTCGGGGCGGATGAACTGGACGTGTTCGACCTCGTAGCGGGGGAGCAGGTCCCGCATGGCGCCGGGGAGCACCTTGCGGGTGAACTCGGCGATCTCCTGGCGGCCGAACAGCCGCCTGCCGTGTGCTGTGGTCCAGATGGCGTCCTCGCGGAAGAGGGCGACGAAGGCGTCGGCGTCCTCCTCGCGCTGTGCGCGTTCGACCTCGGCGACCACGCGTGCGATCGCTTCGATCTCCGACCACTGGTCCTGGTGGTGTGTGTCGTTCATGGACCCGATTCTCACACCTCAACCAATGTTCAGGTCAAGTCCACGGGGCTCACCGTTTCCCGCCGGGGTCGGTACGCAGCACCCTGGCGGTGAAGTCGGCCAGGCGCGCCCGCGTCGTCTCGCGCGGCAGGCCCTCCCGCTCGGCCAGGCGTTCGACGAGGTCGGCGCGGACGGCGGCCAGGAGCGCGTGGGCGGTGAATCCGCACTCGGAGGGGCCCACGATCGGCTCCAGCATGGCCCGGAGCAGCTCGTGCCATCGCTGGTAGTGCTCGGCCTGGTAGGGGCTGGTGCTCTCGGTGCCCTCCAGGGCCCGTGCGAGGTGGCGGTGGTCGAGCTTGAAGCACAGCAGGGCGTCCAGGACGGCGGGGACGCGCTGGAGCGGAGGGGTGGTCGGGCCCAGGGGCGGCGGTCCCGCCTCGACGGCGCCGCGGACGGGTTCGAGCCGCGCCTCGTGCAGCGCGCGGATCAGGCCGGTGCGGTCGCCGAAGGCCCGGAACAGGGTCGCCTTGCCGACGCCGGCCGCCGCGGCGATGTCGGCCATGGTGACCTGGTCGGGGCTCGTGCGGGCGAAGAGGGCGTCGGCGGCGGCGAGGGCGGCCGCGCGGTTGCGGGCGGCGTCCTTGCGGGGTCTGCGCTCGGGCACGCGGCATCTCCTCTTGCGAAGCGGACCACGGGTCCGTATATTCTCGAAAACGGACCCTCGGTCCGGATTGTATCGGAGGGGAGCCGCCCCATGCCCGCGCACGCCTCACCAGAACAGCTGTTCCGCCACGGTCTGGGACTCCTCCTCGACCACGACGTCCCGGCCTGGGTCGGCCTGTGGGCCCACAACGCCGCCAGGAGTTCCCGATGAGCACACCCAACACCACACTGGTCACCGGCGCCACCGGCACCACCGGCGGTCGCACCGCAGCCCGACTGGTCGCCGCGGGCCACCGCGTGCGGGCCGCCAGCCGCGGCGCCGCTCCGGTCGCGGGCGCCGCACCGGTCCGCTTCGACTGGTACGACCCCGCCACCCACCCGGCGGCCCTCGACGGGACCGACCGCCTCTACCTCGTTCCGCCCCCGGGGGATCCCGATCCGGCCGCCGTGATGCTTCCCTTCCTCGACCGCGCCCGGGCGGCGGGCGTGCGCCGCGCGGTCCTGCTGAGCGCCTCGTCCATCCCCGAGGGCGGCCCCGCGGCGGGAGCGGTGCACCGGGCCCTTCCGGACCTGTTCGACGAGTGGGCGGTCCTGCGGCCCTCCTGGTTCATGCAGAACTTCACCGGTGCGCACCTCCACGCCCAGTCCATCCGCGGCGACGGCACCGTCCTCACCGCCACCGGCGACGGCCGCGTCGGGTTCGTCGACGCCGACGACATCGCCGCCGTGGCCGCCCGGGTCCTCACCGCCCCCGAGGCCCTGAACGCCGACGCGGTCCTGACCGGGCCCGAGGCGCTGAGCTACGACGCCGTGGCCGCCGTCCTCAGCGAGGTCACCGGACGCCCCGTCGTGCACCGCCGCCTGTCCCGCGGGGAACTGCGGGAGCTGCTCGCCGCGTCGATGCCCGCGGAGTTCGCCGCGATGCTGGCCGACATGGACCACGCCATCGCGCGGGGCGCCGAGGACCGCGTCACCGACTCCGTCGAGCGCCTCACCGGACGCCCGCCCAGCGGTTTCGCCACCGTCGTCCGGCGGGAGTCGGGGGCGCGGACGGCACGCTGACGGTCGGGCGCGGTGGGGGAGGTCACCCCTGATCGGCGAGCCAGTCCTCGAAGGCGGTCGGCGCGATGCGGGCGCCCTCGTCCGGAAGCAGGACGTTCCCGGCCATCTCCGTGCCGAACAGCCCGGACCACGTCGGCACGAGCGTGACCTCGCGGCCCCGTGCCCGGTGGGTGCGCCGTGCCATGTCGACCAGGTCGTGGGGGGCGGGTCCGGCCAGGTCGGGGTGGCGTCCCAGGGGCTCGCCCGCTGCGGCCTCGGCCAGGACGTCGGCCACGTCGGCGGGGGCGACCGGTCGCACGAGCAGCGGGGCGATCGGGGCGACCCCGTCCTGTTCGGTCCAGTCGGCGACCATGGCGGCGAAGTCGTGGAACTGGGTGGCGGGGACGATCGTCCACGGCACCGGGCCCTCGGCCACCAGGCGCTCCTGTTCGCGCTTGGCCGCGTAGTGCGGGTTGCCCTCGACCCGGTGGATCCCCACGATCGACAGCAGCACGTGGTGGCGCACACCCGCCCGCTCCTCGGCGGCGAGCAGGTTCCGCGTGATGGAGCCCAGGTAGTCCACCGCCTCCGACCGGTCGGTGAGGGTGGTGTTGGTGGCGTCGACGAGCGCGTCGACGCCGGCGAGGGCCTGGTCGAGTCCGTCTCCGGTGATCAGGTCCGCGCCCAGGGAGCGGCTCAGGCCCACGACCTCGTGTCCGTCCCGCTTCAGGGCGGTGACGGTGAGGGAGCCGATGTTGCCCGTCGCTCCGGCGACCGCGATCCGCATGGTGATCTCTCCTCCTGTTGACTGCCCCGGAGACTATCTCGGATAAAAAAGATCCACAATGTCTCTAATATGCTGGAGGGCATGAAGCTGCCTGTGAGTACCGAGTGGGTGTTGCACTGCGCCGCGTCGCTGGCGCAGATCGAACCGGGGGAGACGGCGTCCGCGACCCGCCTCGCCGAGTACTTCGACGTTCCCGCCGCCTACCTCGCCAAACAGCTCCAGGCGCTGGTGAGGGCGGGTGTGCTGGCCGCGACCACGGGACCGCGCGGCGGCTTCCAGCTCGCCAGGCCCGCCGCGCAGATCAGCCTGCTCCAGATCGTCGAGGCGGTCGACGGAGCCTCCTCGCCCTACGTGTGCCGGGAGATCCGCCAGCAGGGGCGCGGGGCGTTGCCGCCCGAGGCGTGCCAGGACAGGTGCGTCCTGGCGCGGAGGATGGACGAGGCGCACGAGGCCTGGCGCGAGAGCCTGGCGGGGGTGTCGCTCGCCGACGTCCTCGCCGACATCCCCGCCACCGCGCCCGCCCAGACGCGCTCACGTCTGTTCGGGCGGCGCTGACCTCCGGTGCCGCGCTAGGCGCCGGGCGTCTCCAGTCGCCTCCAGCCGCTCTCGACCGACCGACGGCACCGGTCGGGGTCGTCGCCCGTGCCGACGTACAGCGCGGTCAGCAGGGTGAGGCCGTTGGCGAGCGTGTGGCGCGGCAGGGGGCCGTTGGCGACCAGTGAGGCCAGCCCGTGCGCGATGGTCCAGCTCTGGACCGCCAGTGCGCGCGGTGCGGTGTCGGCGCGAAAGCGCCTGGCCCGGCGGCCTCGGTCGGCGGCGCGGTCCAGGTACTCCAGGGTCGCGTTCGCGGCCTGGAGGTCGGCCAGGTCGAAGCTCGCGTCGAACATGACCCGGTACAGGTCGGGGTGGTCCAGGGCGTTGCCGAGGTAGACGGCGACCAGGGCGGTCAGGTCCTCGACGGGGTCGTCGGTGACGGCCAGTGTCGCGTACCTGGCCGCGAGGCGGGTGAAGCCCTCCTGGCGCAGTGCCTGCCACATGCCGTCCATGCCGCCGAAGTGGGTGTAGACGGCCATGGTCGACACTCCGGTCCCGGCCACGAGCGACCGCAGGGTGATGGGTTCGCGGGTGCGGAGCATGTGCGCGGCCCGCTCGATGAGCAGGGTCCGGACCGCCGGGTCCTTCGTTCTCGCCATGGGGCCAGCATACATAGCATTGCAATGCTATGTTTATGGCGGTCTCCATCCCGAGGACCCGTGAACGAGGAGTCAGCATGGCCGTCACCCTGATGAACCCCGAAGGACTGCCCGAGGTCGACCTCTACCGGCAGGTGTCGGTCGCCACCGGATCGAGGCTGGTGTTCGTCGCCGGACAGATCGCCCGCGACGCCGACGGTGGCAAGGTCGGCGAGGGCGACTTCGCCGCCCAGGTCGAGCAGTGCTACCTCAACCTCGGCACCGCCCTGGCCGAGGCCGGCGCCACCTTCGACGACGTGGCGAAACTGACCCTCTACGTGGTCGACTGGACCGACGACAAGATGCCCCTGTTCGTGGAGGGGGTCGCGCGGGCCTCGGAGAGGCTGGGCGTCAGCGTGCGGGCACCGCTGACCGGAGTGGGCGTCACCGCGCTGGCCGAGCCCGACGTCATGGTCGAGATCGAGGCCACCGCGGTCGTCGACGGCTGATCCGGCCGCCGCGGACCGGGTCAGGGGCGCAGCGCGCAGTCACCGCACATCCCGTGGCCGGGCAACCGGTAGTACAGGCAGCACGTCGTGCGTCGGAACACCGCCAGCCCCTGGTCGTCCACGCCCGTGTAGCCGCCGGTCCCGGCCAGCGCGGGGCGCTCCAGGAGCGTGCGCGCCAACGCCTCGGCCGCCGGGCGCGCGTCGGGTCGGTCCGCGCCCAGGGCCCGGACCGACCCGGCCAGGGCGGCGGCGGTGTTGCCGCGCAACAGCCCCGGCGCCACCTTCCCGATCCGGCACAGCACGCGCGCGACGCGCTCCATGACACCGGTGACGACGGTCTCCTCCACCCAGTCCGCCACCGCCTCGGCCGGGGCGGTGGCGGCGTACTCCTGGGCCGTGCGCAGGACGACCGGGCCCTCACGCTCGGGGTCGTAGTGGAACCGCGCGGCGTCCAGCAGCGCGTCGTGGCACAGTCCGGCGGCCACCACCGGTGACAGCAGACGCGTGGCCAGGCCCTGGTGGAAGATGGACGCCGCCACGCGCCACTCCACCTCCTGGGGGCTCTGGTGGGACATCGCCGCGAGTTGGGCCCGGACCCGGCCGACCTCCTCCGCGATCGGCGCCTCGGCCGCGCCGGACCCGTCCAGGGCGCGCCACCCCCGCGCGGGCGGCTCCTCCTCCAGCCGGAACAGCATGTTGATCCGGCCCACGTCGGCCAGAACCGGTCGTACCCGAACGCGTGCCACGCGCTCCCCCTCCCCTGACGGTGGTGCTGGCACCACTGTGACCCCACGTGCTGATCGCCTCGCCGCGCGGGTCCCGGGAAAACTAGGTTGGTTCCCGTGACCGGCCACGACATCCCCACCGACGCCACGGACGGCCAGGGCGGACCCCTGCCCTCCGCCCTGGCGAACCTGTCCCGTGTCGCCGAGGCCTACGGCGACACCTGGCGGGTCCGGATGGTGGCCGTCCTGCACCTGATGACCTCCCTCACGCTGGCCGTGCTCTACCTGCTGCCCGGTCTGCTGCTCGTGCTGTCGGCCACCTGGATCGGCCTCACCCTCATCCTGCCCTGGGTTCCCGACCTCGTTCCGACCGGCCGGCGCCCCTCCGGCGTCGCCCGGATCGTCGCCGACGCGCTGTTCCTCCTCGTCCTGCCGGTGTCGGCCACCCTCCTGGCCCGGCTGGCCTGCCGGGTGCAGCGCGACCGTCTGGGCTCGGTGTTCGGGATCGTGGAGACCCAACCGCCCGACCCCCTGGACCCGGGCGGCGGCCTGGGGCGGGGGTGGCGGTTCCCGTTCGGGCGCGACGCCTGGGCGCACGTGGCGCGCAGCGCCGTCGCCGGCGTGCACGCCCTGCTGTCGGGGGCGCTGGCCGTGGCCCTGGTGGTGTGCGGCGGAGCCGGTGCGATGGGCGCGCTCCTGGGGGTGATGTACGCGCTGGTTCTGGGCGCGCCGGGAGCGGTGGCCGGACTGCTGGTCGTGGTCGTCGTGGGCCCGCTCGCGGCCCTGCTCGGCCTGCGTCTGGCCCCCTACCTCGTGGCCACCGAGGTCATGCTCCACCGCGCCCTGCACTTCGACGCGCCCGAGGTCCGTGTCCGCCGCCGTCTGATGCACGTCCAGGACAGCCGTCTGCGCATGGTCGACGCGGCCGAGGCCGAGCGGCGCCGCATCGAACGGGACCTGCACGACGGCGCCCAGCAGCGGCTGCTCGCGCTGACCATGACCCTGACCCGCGCCCGCACCCAGCTGGCGCGCGACCCCGACCGCGCCCTGGCCCTGATCACCGAGGCGCAGCGCGAGTCCAAGGAGGTCATGGCGGACCTGAGGCAGGTGGCCCGCGGTCTGCACCCCCGTGTGCTGACCGACCACGGTCTGCCCTCGGCGCTGCCGGTGGCGGCCGGTCGGTCGCCGGTCCCGGTCGAGGTCGACGTGGAGTTGGACGGGCGGCCCTCGGCCCGGGCCGAGGGCGTGGCCTACCACCTGGTGTGCGAGGCGCTGACGAACGTCGCCAAGCACGCCTCGGCCACCCGGGTCACGGTGTCCGTCCGCCGCGTGGGGCGTCCGACCGGCCGAGGCGGCGGCCTGGTGCGCGTCACCGTCGCCGACGACGGCTCCGGCGGCGCCGACCCCGAGGCCGGGACCGGTCTGTACGGGCTGTGGGACCGGGTGGACGCCGTCGACGGAACCCTGACCGTCCACAGTCCGACCGGTGAGGGCACCACCCTGACCGCCGACATCCCCTGGGAGGCGTGAACGTGCACGGCACGTCGAGTACGGGCGGGTCCCAGACGGGCCCGCGGGTCATCATCGCCGAGGACTCGGTGCTGCTGCGCAGCGGCATGGCCCGGCTGTTGGAGGACTCGGGTGTGGAGGTCGTCGACCAGGTGGGTGACGCCGACGCCCTGCTGGCCTCGGTGGACGCCCACCCCGACGTCGATCTGTGCCTGGTGGACATCCGCATGCCGCCCACCTACTCCGAGGAGGGCATCGAGGCGGGTGTGCGCATCCGCCGCGCCCACCCGGAGGTGGCCGTGCTCCTGTTGTCGCAGCACGTGGTCAGCCGGTACGCGGCCGATCTGCTGGGCGGCGGCGCCACCAAGGTCGGTTACCTGCTCAAGGACCGGGTCGCCGACATCGAGGAGTTCCTGACCGTCCTGCGGCGGGTGGCCGACGGGGGAGCGGCGATCGATCCCGAGGTGGTGTCCCAACTGCTCAGCCGCCGCCGCGACAGCGCCCTGGAGCGGCTCACACCGCGGGAGACCCAGGTGCTGGAGGTCATGGCGGAGGGGCTCAACAACGCGGGGATCGCGGCGCGGCTGACCGTGACCGAGCGCGCGGTCGAGAAGCACATCCGCTCCATCTTCACCAAGCTCGACCTGGGCCAGGACGACCACGACCACCGCAGGGTCCAGGCGGTCCTGCGGTACCTGCGCGGCGCCGAACCGGCCTGACGCGGGCGACGAGGGGAAGGCGCCGGCCTTCCGGGAAGGGAATCGACGTGACTTTCAAGGCGAGGGGCCTGTACGCCTCGTCGAGCAAGGAGCCGGGCGGGTTCCGCGCGGGACCGTGGATGCTGCTGGGCGCCGTGCTCGTGGTGGCGCTGATCGGTGTCACCGTGGTGTCGGTGCTGGGCAACGTGACCGTGGACCGCGAACGGCGCGGTGACACCCTCGGGTCGGCCGCGTTCCTGGAGATCGACAACGACACCGCGGGCGACGTGACCGTCAGCGCGGGCGCCGGGGACGAGGTGGCCCTGGAGCGGACGCTGCGCTCGGGGCCGTTCCAGGAGCCGGGGGACGACGTCGAGGAGGAGGACGGCGGCACCTTCGTCGAGGCGGAGTGCGAGGGCCTGTGGTTCCTGGGCGGTGACTGCGCGGTGGACTACGACGTGACCGTGCCGGAGGGGACCCAGGTGACGGTGAGCACCACCTCCGGCCGGATCCGGGTGGAGAACGTCGACGGTCGGCTGGACCTGTCGAGCACCAGCGGTGACGTGGTGGTGAGCGACAACGTCGGCGACGTGGCGGCCTCCTCGACCTCCGGCGGCCTGGAGTTGGCCGGGGTGGAGGGATCGGTCGAGGCCGAGACCACCGCGGGCGGCATCCTGGCCTCCGGGTCGGGGGAGTCGCTGAGCGCGGAGTCGGTCTCCGGCGGCGTCGACGTGTCGGGCTTCACCGCGCGCACGGTGGAGGCGGCCTCCACCAGTGGGGCGGTCGTCGTGGGCGGGGGCTTCGCGTCGGCGGAGGTGTCGACCACCTCGGGCTCGGTCGAGGTCGCCACCGAGGACGCGTTCGACCGGTTGTCGGTGGACTCGACCAGCGGTGCGGTCCGGGTGCGCGTCCCGGAGGGCTCCTACGCGGTGACCGGGGAGTCGGCGTCGGGCGGGCGTGACATCGGTGTGGACACCTCCTCCGACGCCGAGGCGCGCATCGACGTCAACACGGTCAGCGGGTCGGTGAGCGTCCAGGCGGCCTGAGTCACCGTGCGAAGCGCAGCGCCGCCCAGTCCGAGTCGATCCGGACCTGGGCGGCGCCGCGCCATCCGGCCTCGTGCAGCGGCTCCCACCCCTGGTCCGAGGTCAGGTCGGTGATGATGGTGCCGCCGCGTTGGGGGAAGCACATCCACAGCCGGGTGCGCGGCCCGGTCAGGTCGAGCACCGAGGGGGCCTCGCGTCGGACGGTGCCGCGGTCCAGCGCGAACATGTGGATGTCGTCGTAGTCGGCGCCCTCGATGGGGCCCAGGTCGATGTGGATGTCCGGCGGCGGTTCCAGCAGGCGCAGGTAGCGTTCGGGCGCGTTGAGGACGAGCAGCCGGTCCCCGGGCAGCACCCCCAGCCTCTGGGCGAGCGTGTCCGACATTCCCCCTCCGTTCGGTGTCCCGCGCGAGCGGCCCCGCGACCCTCCCGTCACCGTACGGTTCCGGCACGCCGATTCCGAGCGGCATCCCCCGGTCGGCCGCGACATGACCGGGTTTTTAGGATTCCTGTAGGGCAGACGGTGCGACGCGCTGGGGCGTGATCGGAACCGGGGAGAGCGTCGCCCCCCGCGCCGGCTGGACGCGGGGGGCGGCGGGATGCTCAGTGTCAGCGGGCGAACTGCTTGAGTTCGTCGGTGTCCAGGGTGATCTCGGTACCGGGGATGGCGACCTGTTCGCCGTAGGGGTGGGCGTTGCATTCCAGGTACTCACCGCCCAGGGGGCGGGAGTAGATCACCACGGCGTTCATCGTGCGGTCGATGCACACGTACGCCGGGATGCCGCTTTCCGCGTAGGCCGCGGGCTTTTCCACGCGGTCTCGGGCCTTGGTGTCCGAATCCCACGAGGTCACCTCGACGACGGCGAGAACACCGTCGGGGTCGGGATAGTCCCTGTGGCCTTTGAAATTTCCTCGGGGTACCAGGACCCCGTCGGGGAGGGCCTGCCCCTTGCGGTAGGTCTCGACCTTCAGTCCCTGGCCTTGGAGTAGGTCGCAGTCAGCACGCTGGATCAGGCACTGGCGGAACATCCACGCCATGATCTGGCTGTGGTCGCTGTCGGTCACTCGGTGGACCCAGATCCTTCCGTGGATGAACTCGAGGATGGTGCCGTCGTCTTCGTATGCCTGTGCGGCCAGCCGTGCGAAGAGGTCGGGGTCTATGGCGGGTGGCGGGTGGTGTTCGGCGACGGTCATGGTTCCCCCTATGCGGCGTTGGTGGTGAGGGGTCGCACGGTGATGCCGACGCGGATGCGGCCTTGCGCGTAGGCGACGAGGAGCCTGTCGGCGAGGGCGGACATGGTGCGGATGCCGTCGGCCTCGCGTTGGGCGTCGGCGCGCTTCCAGGTGTCGGCTGACAGGCGCACGCCGATCTGTTCGCGGTCGGTGTTGGGGCTGGTGTCGGCGAGGTGGTCCGCGGTGACCCGCCCGGAGGCGTAGGCGTCCAGGAGGAATTCGAGGACGCGGGCGGTGGACAGTCCGACCTGTTCGGCGAGGGCGCTCGCGCGTGTCCAGGCCTGGCGGCCGACGAAGGGGCTCTTCGCACTGCGGGTGCTGGCGGGCATGGCGGCTCCCCGGGGTTGCTCTGGAGCCATGGTAGGCATGTTCGTTCTGGTAGACAAAGTTGACCTAGTACATGCATTGCAGGAAGTACGGCTCCGAGCGGCATCCCCCTGTCGGCCGCGACATGACCGGGTTTCTAGGATTCCCGTATGGCAGACGGTGCAACGCGCTGGGGCGTGATCGGAACCGGTGGGATCGCCCACTCCTTCCTCGAGGCGCTGCGGGCCACGCCGACGGCGCGGGTCACGGCGGTGGCCTCGCGTTCGGCGGAGCGGGCCCGGGAGTTCGCGGCGACCTGGGGGATCCCCCGGAGCCACGGGAGTTACGAGGAGCTGGCCCACAGCCCGGACGTGGACGTGGTGTACGTGGCCACCCCGCACCCGGGTCACCATCCGCACACGCTGATGTGCCTGAACGCGGGCAAGCACGTGCTGGTGGAGAAGCCGATGGCGCTGAACGCCCTCCAGGTGGCGGAGATGGCGGCGGCGGCGCGGTCGAACGGCCGCTTCCTGCTGGAGGCGATGTGGACGCGCTACCTGCCCGCCTACCGGCTGGCGCGTGAACTGGTGGCCGAGGGCGCGATCGGGCCGTTGCGCTCGCTGTCGGCGGAGTTCGGGATCAACGTGCCCTTCGACCCCGACCACCGGCTGTTCAACGCCGATCTGGGCGGCGGCGCTCTGCTCGACCTGGGCGTGTACCCGCTGGCGTTGGCCAGCGACTTCCTGGGGGAGCTCACGGTGGTGGGGGCGACCCGGCGGCTGTCGCCGGACCGGATGGTGGACACCCACACGACCGTCCTGGTCCAGGGGCGGGACGGGGTGTCGGGGACGCTGGGCTGCGCGTCGCGGTCGACGCTGCCCAACCGCGCGGTGCTGGTGGGCGCCCGGGGATGGCTGGAGATGGAGCGCGCGTGGGCGCCGACCGAGGTGGTGCTGCACCGCGACGGCCGTGAGCCGGAGGTCTTCCACCGGCCCTACCGCGGCAACGGGTACGTGCACGAGGCCGAGGAGGTGGCGCGGTGCGTGGCCGAGGGGCTGTCCGAGAGCCCGGACATGCCGTGGTCGGAGAGCCTGCGCCTGGCCCGGGTCATGGACCTGGTCCGCGACGTCGGCGTCCTGGCGCACGAGGCGGCCGACGGCGCGTCGGCGGGGCGGTGAGGCCGTCTCAGAGCAGCCCCGAGGCGCCCGCCCCGGTGGGGGTGGCGGACTCGGGCGCCCGCGGCTTGGCGCGGCGGACCTCCGGGTGGTGGCGCACGCGCGAGCGCACGTGGCGGGCGGCGGCGATGCGGGCGAGCACGTGGACGTTGGTGCGCGCCACGACCAGGACCGCGTCCCGGGGGCCGACCGCGTCGTCGAAGTAGCCGTCGATGCCGGTGTCGCCGCAGCGCGGCCGGACCCCGTAGATGTCGCCGTCGAACATGCGGTAGGCGTCGCGGACGACCAGGGTGTCGGGGTGCAGGCGCGGGCCGTCGCCCAGCCAGTCGGCGGCCTCCCCGGCCAGGCGCCGGACCAGGCCGGGCAGGGAGCGGCCCCGGTTCGGGAAGACGCGGTGCGCCCCGATCCCCTTGCGCCAGCCCGCGTAGACGGCCGGGTGGCGGGTGCGCAGGACGACGTAGGTGTTGGACAGGGGGTGGGCGAGGACCTCGCGGGTGAGGAAGTGGGTCATCAGTGCCGTGGACAGGCCGAACCGGCGGTGGGCGGGGACCACGCCGGCGGCGTCCAGGTACAGCGAGCGGCGTGCGGCCAGGCGGAGCCGGTGGTAGCCGCCCCAGCCGACGGGGGCGCCGTCGGGACCCAGGATGAGCGCCAGGGTGGTGATCTGGTCGAAGAACCCGGACTGGACGCGGGTGCGCCAGTAGCCGGAGTGGTCGGCGCCGAAGGCGCGTTCGGCCAGTCCGCGCAGGGTGGCGTGGAGGCGGTCGCGGCTGTGGGCGCAGAGCGCGTCGGGGCGGTCCCAGCGGGCGACGCGGTAGCCGGGATTCAGGTCGTGGACGGTCGGTGGGCAGCTGAGGTCCCGGAGTTCGGGGCACGGGAGCTGGGTGGACACGCGCAGCCCTGCTTTCGTTACTCTTCGGATGCAGAAGACTCCCTAACGTAGTGGGTCGATGGGTGCGCGTGGGGCCATTTCGCGAAGTCCGGCGCGGTCAGCGTTGGGCGGCGCGGTGGAGACGGGCGGCCAGGCGGGCCATGTGCTCGCGCAGCTCGTCGGGTTCCTCGACCTCCAGGTCGATGTCGAGCATGCCCAGATAGCAGGCCATGTGCAGGTAGGAGTGCCCGGCGCAGACCAGGACGCAGCTGCTGTCGTCCACCGGTTCGATGGTGCCGAACCACACGCCCGCGTGGTGTCTGGCCTCCTCCGCGGACACGAACAGGCGGATGCGGGCCTGGTGCGGCCACATGTGCAGGTCCATCCGCTCGGCCAGGTAGGCGGCCACGCCCTGTTCCGGGGGGTCGCGGGGTGGGACGCGCGGTCCGGTGGGCGTCAGCGGCCGGATCCGGTCGACGCGGAAGGTGCGCCAGTCGTCGCGGTCGTTGTCCCAGGCCACCAGGTACCAGCGGCGCCCCTGGGCGACCAGGCGCAGGGGTTCGACGGTGCGGCGGGAGGCGCTTCCGTCGTGGCGTTCGTAGTCGAATCTGAGTCGTTCGCTGTCGCGGCAGGCGGAGGCGACCAGGGCGAGGACGTCGGCGTCGACGGTGGGCCCGCCGGAGGGCATGGGGACGGTGAAGGTCCCCAGGGCGTCGACTCTGCGCCGCAGGCGGGAGGGCAGCACCTGGAGGAGTTTGGCCAGGGCGCGGACGGAGGTCTCCTCGATTCCCGACACTCCGCCCTGGGCGGCGGTGCGCAGTCCCACGGCGACGGCCACGGCCTCGTCGTCGTCCAGCAGCAGGGGTGGCAGTGCGGCCCCGGCTCCGAGTTGGTAGCCGCCGCCGGTGCCCATGGTCGCCTGGATGGGGTAGCCGAGTTCGCGCAGGCGGTCCACGTCGCGGCGGATCGTGCGCGGGCTGACGTCGAGCCGGTCGGCGAGGTCGGCGCCGGGCCACTCCCTGCGCGTCTGGAGCAGGGACAGCAGGCGCAGCAGGCGGGCCGAGGTCGCTTTCATCGCGGTTCCTCCGGGGCGGGGTGGCGGGAGGCCCGGCGGCGCGGGCCCCCCGTGGGCGGATACCCGCAGTCTGCCAGGGCTGGAGGACAGCGGCTGTCCTCCGGTGGTCCTCGCCTCGCGCGCCGCCCTTTGCGCCGGTTCAGGCGGTGACGGCGACCGCCTCGACCTCGACCAGCTGGTCGTCGTAGCCGAGGGCGGCCACGCCGAGCAGGGTGCTGGGGGCGTCGTGGTCGCCCATGTGGGCGCGGACGACGTCCCAGGCCGCGACCAGGTCCTCCTGGCGGGAGGAGGCCACGTACACCGTGGTCCTGACGATGTCGGTCAGATCCGCTCCGGCGCCCCGGAGCGCCGTGCGCAGGTTGCGCATCACCTGTTCGGCCTGTCCCGCGTGGTCGCCCACGGCGACGGTGGCGCCGTTCTCGTCCAGGGGGCAGGCACCGGCGGTCCACACCACGCGTGCGGTCGCGGGGGCCGAGGCCGCGTAGGCGTAGTCCACGTGCTCGGTCAGGCTCTCGTTGCGGATCAGGGTGACCGCGCTCACACTTCCACCTCCGTGTCGTCGTTGAATGTCCCGTCAACGGAGGGCGTGGCGGGACCGTTCCGGGGGCGGGTGCGGCGCGGGTCACGCGGTGGGCGGGTCGCCCAGCCAGTCGCGCGGGCCGCCGCGCTCCAGCCTGCGCAGGAAGGCCAGGACGCCCGCGACGCCGCTGGCCCAGCCGCCGCCCGGTTCGCGGGTGTGGTCGAGGAAGACCGGGGCGTCGGGGGCGCCGTCCGAGCGGACCAGGGTCATGCCCGCCACGCGCAGGGCGGCGTCGCGGTGGGTGGTGTCGCCGGTGCGGTCGGCGGTGTCGAGCAGGAACTCCCCGATGCCCGCCAGGCCGCAGCACTGGCCGGTGACCAGGACGCGGGGCGCGTGCGCGTGACAGCGACGGGCGGCCTGGACGGCCAGGTCGGTCAGGTGCCGCCTCCCGGTGTGCGCGCCGCCCCGCAGCAGGACGCCGCCCACCCCGGCGAGCCCCTGGCAGTGGGACACGGTCATGGGGCGGGCGGTGGCCCGGTCGGCGTGCTCCACCAGGTCGGGGAGCACGTGGGCGAGCACGTCCAGCCCCGCGTCGGCCTCGGCGCGGGCGTCGGCGTCGGCGACGGCCGCGTCCAGGCGGAGCAGGAGGTCGGTGACGCCCGCCAGGCCGTGGGCGAACCCGAGGTGGGCGGCCACGGCGTCGTGGTCGCCCGGGTCGGTCACGCGGGTACGGGCGGAGGCGGCCGGGCGGGCGTCGATGAGGTGTCGGGCGCAGCGCCGGGCCAGGTCGAGGCGGGTGTCGTCCCCGGTCAGGCGCCACAGGTGGAGTTGGCCCAGGCCGATTCCGGCCACTCCGGCGGTGTGGTCGGTGGCGGTGACGGTCTCGGGGGCGGTGCGCGCCAGGGGCCGGACCGCGTCGGCGAGCGTGGGCTCGTCCAGCGCGTGCGCGGCGGCGGCCAGGAAGACCGCGGTGCCGCAGGTGCCGAGTTGCAGACCGGGCGGTGCGGGGCGCAGGGCGAGGAAGCCCGAGGTCCAGTGCGCCAGGGCGCGGGCCAGGGAGCGTGAGGCGGGGTCCTGGTGCCGGAGCAGTTCCATGCCGATCCCGGCGGCGCCCTGGTACTGGTTGGTGGGGCTGGGGGCGCCGGCGGCGGAACGGCCGCGGCCGGTGAGCAGGGCGCGGGCGGCCTCGTGGGTCTGTTCGAGCGCCGTCTCGACCAGTGCGCCGACGGAGGCGGGGGTGACGGTGTAGCGGGGGTCGGCGCGGCAGTGGGCGGGGGTGTCCCCGGTGCGCAGCAGGCCCCTGGCGCGCACGCGTCGTTCGGTGTCGGCGGACATCAGGTCGGGGATCACCGCCGCCGTGGCGGGGACCCGGTCGCCGAGGGCGGCGAGCAGGGTGCGGGCCCGGCCGTCGTCGGGGACCGCGCGGGTGGCGCGGGAGGGCGGGTCGATCCCGGTGACGGCGTAGAGCAGGGTGGCGCCCAGGGAGTAGAGGTCGTCCTCGGGTCGGGCGGGTTCGCCGCGTTCCTGTGCCGGGGAGGAGTAGCCGGGTGTCCAGCCCCGGGCGGGGTCGGGGTCGTCGGTGGTGTGGCTGATCTCGAAGTCCACCAGGCACGCGCGTCCCCGGTCGGTGATGACGACGTTCTTGGGGGCCAGGTCGCGGACGAGGACGCCGCGGGCGTGGACGGCGTCGACCAGGTGGACGAGGTCGGCGGCGAGGCGGCCGAGATCGCGGTCGGCGGTGGTGTACGTGCCGTGGGTGGCCACGTCGGTGCGCAGGTCGCGGGGGCCGAGGTCGGTGGTGGCGAGGAACTCGTCGGGTCCGTGCCGGAAGTGGTCGACGACGCGGGGCACGCCCTCGACGCCGTCCAGGTGGCGGAGGAGGGCGGCCTCGGCGCGGAGCCGGTGGCGGGCGTCGCGGGTGCCGGTGGGGTCCTCGTCGGTGTGGGCGCGGCGTTCCTTGACCACCACCGGGCGCCCGGTGGTGGTGTCGGTGGCGCGGTAGACGCCGCCCGTGGCGGTGTGGGCGATGGCGCCGGGCACGAGGAAGCGGCCGCCGAGCAGGAGGGGGGAGGGCGGGCCCGGGGCGGGGGCGGGCAGGCGCCCGGTGAGGGGGTCGGGGGTCCAGGTGGGGGCGTGGTAGCGGCCGTCGGCTCCGCCGGGCAGGTCGCGGCCCTGGTCGTCGCGGACGACGAGGTGGAGGTCGCCGTTGTCGTCGGTGGCGTGGGTCGCCTCGAAGGGGGCGTAGCGGTAGTAGACGGGCGCGTCGGGGCGCAGGCGCAGGTCGCTGTGGACGCGCGGGCCCTCCATGCCGGCGAGTTCGGCGGCCAGCTTCTCGGCGAGGTCGGTGAAGTGCTCGCGCGGAGGGTAGACGGTGACGGCCTTGCCGACGGCGCCGGGGTGGGCGCGGTGGGAGTTGAGGTCGCGCAGGATCTCGGTGGTGCGCGCGAACTTGAACCGGCACGGGGTGCGCAGCAGCAGGGGCAGGGCCCGGTGGAGGGTCTCGGCCAGGGTCGTGGGGCGGGCGGAGAGGTGGATCTTCCAGCCCTGCGGGGGCAGGTCGAGGCCGGGGAGGGTGACGTCGGTCCAGGTGGGGTGGTCGGTGACCACGCGTCCGGCCCGGCGGATGCGGTCGTCCAGTGCGGGGGTGCGGGTCGGGGTGCCGTCGTGCTCGCGCACCGTCGCTCTCCCTCGTCGGTGGGGTTCGGGGGAAGGGGTGGCCGTCGTGCTCGGGCGGCCACCCCCTGTGGGGCCGCCCCGGCGGTGGCCGGGGCGGCGAGGGTCGTGGCCGGGTGCGGGGCCGGCGCACGCTCCTGGTGTCGGGACGCGCGGGGCGCTAGAAGGTGGCTCCGTCGCAGCGGATGGTCCAGCCGCTGATGCAGGTGCGGATGCAGTCGAGGTTGAGCTGGTCGGAGATGAGCTCGGTCTCGGCTCCGAGGGAGACGAGGGCGGTGGTGTCGAGCGTCCCGGCGTCGCGGGGGAGTTCCTGCGCGGCCATGGGTTCCTTCCCGTTCGGCTACTGATTGTGAGAGGCACGCTACCTCGTGTAGCTTTGCCGAAGACTTGAATCCCCCTTGACACGCACGGAAAACGGCCCGGTCATCGGATTTCCCGACCTGGCCACCGGGTCGCGCCCGTTTTGGCCCCATGAGGAGTGCATTGGAACCCGAAACACCCCCCACGGCCTCGATGGGAGTGACGGCCGCAATGCGCCAGGCGGCCACGCCCGAATCCCCGCCCGAGGTCCCCGCGATCCGGGCCGAGGGGCTCGTCAAGACCTTCCCCGGCGTCGAGGCCGTCCGCGGGCTGGACCTGCTCGTGCGCCCCGGGGAGATCTTCGGCCTCCTGGGCCCCAACGGCGCGGGCAAGTCCACCACGATCGCCATGCTGTGCGCGCTGACCCGGCCCACCTCCGGGGGGCTGTGGGTGGCCGGGCACGACGTGCGCACCCGGCCGGCCGCCGTGCGCCGCTCGATCGGCGTGGTCTTCCAGGAGACGACCCTGGACGACAAGCTCACCGTCGAGGAGAACCTGCGCATCCACGCCGTCCTGTACGGGGTGCCGCGCCGCCGGGCGCGCGAGCGCGTGAGTGCGATGCTCGCGCTCACCGAACTGGCCGAGCGGCGTCGCGGCCTGGTGAGCACCCTGTCGGGCGGGATGAAGCGCCGTCTGGAGATCGCCCGCGGTCTGCTGCACGGGCCCCGCGTCCTGTTCCTGGACGAGCCGACCGTGGGGCTGGACCCGCACAGCCGGGCCGAGGTCTGGCACCACGTGCACCGCATGCGCCGCGAGTCCGGCGCCACCGTGCTGCTGACCACCCACCACCTGGCCGAGGCCGACCACTGCGACCGGTTGGCCATCCTCGACCAGGGGCGCGTGGTCGCGCTGGGCTCGCCCGAGGACCTGCGGGCCCGGATCGGCCGCGACAGCGTCCGGGTCCGCACGGGCTCGCCCCACCGCGACGCCCGCGTGCTCGCCGACGTCCTCGACGTGCGCCCCGCCGTGGTCGAGGGGCAGGTGGTGGTCCAGGCCGAGGACGGAGCGGCGATGCTGCCGCGGATCGTCACCGCCCTAGAGGGGGCGGTCACCTCCGCGACGGTGTCCCAGCCCAGCCTGGACGACGTGTTCCTGCACTACACCGGCCGCAGCATGCGTTCCCCGGCCGCCGAGGGGGGGACCCCGTGATCGCCGTGCGCGAGGTCGGGCCGCGCCTGGCCGCGGAGGCGCGCGCCGTGGGCGCGGTGTGGCAGCGGGAGATGATCACGTTCGGGCGCGAGCGGCTGCGGCTGGTGATCAGCCTGCTGCAGCCGCTGCTGATCCTGGTCTCGCTCGGGATCGGGCTGGGGGCGGTGGTCCCGGACGGGGAGTCGGGGATCGGGTACGTCACCTTCCTGTTCCCGGGGGTGCTGGTGATGGCGATCCAGGCCCCCGCGTTCGCGGCGGGGGCCTCGATCCTGTGGGACCGCGAGTTCGGGTTCCTGCGGGAGATGCTGGTGGCCCCGGTGCGCCGTGAGTCCCTGCTGCTGGGCAAGGTGCTGGCGGGGACGGCCACGGCGACGTGCCACGGGGCGGTGCTGCTGGTGTTCGCGTTCGCGGCGGAGGTGCCCTACGACCCCGTCCTGCTGCTGTCGTTCGTGGCCGTGTTGGCGCTCGCGGCGTTCGCGATGACGTCGCTGGGCGCCCTGCTGGCGGTGTCCCTGCCCAGCCCGCAGACCTTCCAGGCGGTCACCGGGCTGCTCCTGGGCCCGCTGGTGTTCCTGTCCGGTGCGTTCTTCCCGCTCAGCGGCCTGCCGTCGTGGTTGGACGCGCTGACCGGGCTCAACCCGCTGACGTACGCCGTGGACGCGGCGCGCCGCGTGCTCGCCGCCCGCCTGCCCGGACAGGCGCCGGCGGACCTGTTCGAGGGGTTGGAGGTGTGGGGGTCGCGGGTTCCGGTGTCGGTCGAGCTGGCCGTGTTGGCGGCATTCGGGGTGTTGTGCCTGGTCGTGGCGGCGCGCCGGTTCTCCCGGCCCGACCACTGAGGTGGGGCAGGGCGGATTGGGCGTCAATTTTTATTGACAGCGGATGCGCGTCAATTTATATTGACACTGTGGCTGAGAGAACCGACCCCATCGACCCGGAGACCGGACTGAGGGCCGTCGCCGCGCTGCGCAAGCTCGCCGACCACCTGGAGGCGCTGCACGTCAGCGACGCCCGCGCCCAGAACTGGTCGTGGCAGACCATCGCCGACGTGCTGGGGGTCACACGCCAGGCGGTCCACCAGAAGCACGCACGCCGCACCCAGGACTAGGAGGAGACGATGTTCGAGCGTTTCACCAGGGAGGCACGGGAGATCGTCCGTGGCTCCGTCGCGTCGGCGACCGACCGGGGCGAGGACGAGGTCGGCCCCGCGCACCTGATGCTCGCCCTCGCGGAGGACCCCGACGGCATCGGAGCGCGGATCCTCGCCGACCACGGCATCACCCGCGACGTCCTGCGGGGAGATGGGCGCCAGGACGGGCCCGCCGGTCTCACCGACGACGAGATCGCCGCCCTGCGCTCCGTGGGCGTGGACACCGACGCGGTCTTCGCGAGGATCGAGGAGTCCTTCGGCCCGGACGCGCTGCGCCCGGCCCCCTCGGCGCGGCGTTCCCGCAAGCGGGGGCGGCTCGGCGGCCCCTTCGGCGCCGAGGCTAAGAAGGTCCTGGAGCTGAGCCTGCGTGAGTGCCTGTCCCTCAGGCACAAGGCGATCGGCTCGGGTCACATCCTGCTGGCGCTGCTGCGCCAGGGACTGCCCGAACCCATGGCCGCGGTCGTCGCCGAGCACGGTCTGACCTACGAGGAGGCCCGCGGGCGCGTCCGGGACGCGCTCGACGACGCCGCCTGACCTCCCGGGGCCTCGCGCCGGGCCGCCGCGCGCGAGGCCCCGGGGATCGCCGCCGGGCTCACCGCCCGGGGACCAGCACGCTCAGACAGGTGACGCAGCCCTCCATCCTCTCGAACTCGGAGACGTCCACCGGCAGGACCCGCCAGTGGTCGGCGGTCAGTGCGTGGATGGTCGCGTGCGCGGCGGCGCTGACCAGAACGTCCCGCCCGCCCAGGGGAAGGACGTGCGCCCCCGGCTCCTCGGGGGCGCGCCGGATCGGCGGCAGGGCCGCGGCGTCCACCAGGTCGGGCAGACCGATCAGCGTCCCGTCGGGCAGCGCGGTCACCGCCGACTTCAGGTGCAGCACCGCGCCGAGCCCGACCCGCCGGACCTCGCGCCCCAGCGGTTTGAGCAGCCGCGCCAGCTGGTCGGCGCCCTCGGTGTTGGTCCGACCGCCCACACCGACGTACACGGTCTCGTCCACCTGGAGCACGTCGCCGCCGTCCAACGTGCCGGGGGCCTCCACACGCGCGACCCGAAGACCGAGCGAGCGGACCGCCGCCTCCACGCCCTCGACCTCGCCCCGGCGCTCCTCGGCCCCGGGGCGGGCCAGCACCGCCAGGTCCTCGCAGACCACCACGGTGTCCTCGACGAACACGGAGTCGGGCAGGTCCGGTGCGGGATCGACCTCGACCACCCGCCAGCCGGCCGAGGCCAGCGCCTCCTGGTAGATGACGAACTGGCGCATGGCCAGCACGGGGTCCACCGACGAGCGGGGGACGTGGGTGACGATGCCCCGTTCCATGCGGGGGCTGGGCCTGCGGGTGAGTGCCAGACCGGGGCTGGTGTGTCCGTCCACGTGGCCTCCCGGGATGCGGTGACGGGGTGCGGAAGAGCTCAACCTACCGCGCGCTCCCGCCCGGTTCCCGGACGCGGCACGCGGGTCGTCCGTCTTGTCCGCGACCCGCTCACGCGGCAGGGTGGGCACATGGACGTGATCGTTGTCGGCGGCGGCATCGTGGGGATGAGCGCGGCCTTCCACCTGGCCAGGAAGGGTGTGTCCATCGCGCTGGTGGACGCCTCGCACGCGGGTCAGGCCACCTCGGCCGGGACCGGGGTGGTGTTCCCCTGGCCCTTCCCCTGGGACACGCCGGGTTCGTGGGAGTTCAAGGCGCGGGCGGCCGCGCACTACCCCGCCTTGATGGCCGAGCTGGCCGAGGACGGGCACGTGACCGGCTACGAGACGGTCGGCGGGATGTCGGTGGACCGGGAGGGGGACGACGCCGGGTACGACCTGATGCGCTCCCTGGCCGAACGGCCGGAGTTCGCCACCATGGGGCGGGTGGAACGGCTCTCGCCCGGGGAGGCGACCCGCCGGTTCCCGCTGGTGCCCGAGGCCTACGGAGGCGTGTACGTCGAGGGGATGGCGCGCCTGGACGGCCGCCGGGCCCGCACCGCGCTGTTCAACGCCGCCGAGGAGCGGGGGCTGCGGTACCACAAGGGCGACGCGCACCTGGCGTGGAACGGACACCGCGTGACCGGGGTGCTCGTGGGCGGCGAGGAGCTGGCCGCCGACGTGGTCGTCGTCGCCGCCGGGGCGTGGTCGGCGCGGCTGCTGACGGTGGCGGGGGTGGAGCTGCCGGTGTTCCCGGTGCGTGGGCAGATGACGCACTTCGCGCTGCCGGGGCGCGACACCCGTGCCTGGCCGGTGGTCCGTTTCGGGGAACGCGAGTACTACGTGTGCGCCTTCGGCCCCGACCGGGTGGTCACGGGCGGGACGATCGAGCCCGACGCGGGGTTCGACCGTCGGGTGACCGCGAGCGGGCTGCTGCACAACCTGTCCACGGCGGTGGAGGTCCTGCCCGGGTTGGCCGAGGCCTCGGTCGTGGAGACGCGGGTGGGCTTCCGTCCGGGTACCCACGACGGCCGCCAGCTGCTGGGACGGGTCGAACGGTTGCCGGGGGTCGTGGTCGCGACGGGGTTGGGGTCGGAGGGCCTGACCTTCGGGCCCTACCAGGGGCTGGTCGCCGCCCAGTTGGCGATGGGAGAGGACCCGGGGTTCGACCTGGCGGAGTTCCGTCCCGACCGCCCCCAGAATACGTGACGCACGCCACAATAATTCACCCGCTTTTCTGTTTGACATTTTCGCGAAAACGCTTGCTAGAACTTGAGTTCTGCCCTTGAGAAAACCAGGGCGAAGAGCTATTCTGAGGAGTTTTGGTGAGCCAGGAAACACCCGTCCGCCACCTTCGTGTCACCGCGTCGCGCCACCTCACCCCGCACATGGTGCGCGTGACCTTCACCGGGGACGACCTGACCTCCGGGTTCCTGGGCGGGCCGGACCAGCAGGTCAGGCTCTACTTCCCCCGCGAGGGCCAGGACCGGCCGCGCATGCCCGGGGCCGACGGCGACCTGATGTCGTGGTACCGGGCCTACACCGCCCTGCCCGACGACGAGCGCCCCTGGATGCGCGCCTTCACCCTGCGCGGCCACGACCCCGAGCGGGGGACCGTCGACATCGACTTCGTCGTGCACGGCGACGACGGGCCCGCCACGCGCTGGGCGCGCCGGGTCCGGCCGGGCGCGGTCCTCGGCATGGTCGGCCCCTCTCCCGAGTACTCCCTGCCCTTCGACACCGCCGCCCCCGACGGTCTGCTGCTGGCCGGCGACGAGACCGCCCTGCCCGCCATCGGCACCCTGGTGGAGAGCCTGCCGGAGGGGCGGCGCGCCCTCGTCCTGGTCGAGGTCCGCGACGCGGGTGAGGAGTTGGCCCTGACCACCCGCGCCGACGTGGACGTGCGGTGGATCCACCGAGGGGAGGCCGCGCACGGGGAACGCCTGGTCGAGGCCGTGCGCGACGCGGACCTGCCCCCGGGCAGGGTGGGCGCGTGGATCGCGGGGGAGGCGGGCATGGTCCGCGCCCTGCGCCGCCACCTGGTCGACGACCGCCGACTGCCCAGGAAGGACATCGACTTCACCGGGTACTGGCGGCGGACCCTGACCCAGGACGACGCCCCCACGGGTGAGGACATGGCCGACGCGCGCGAGAAGGTGGCCCTGCACCAGGAGAGCTGAGGCCGACGCGGTCGTCGGGCGCGGCTCCACCGGTTCGGCGCACGTGTTCGCCAGGATGGCGTGGTGGCAGAGCACGCTGCGGAAAGGCGGGACCGGTGGAGTCCGAAGCCATGACGAGCCTGACCCCGGTCCTGGTCATCCTGACCGCGGCGTTCACGGCGCCCCTGGCGGTGGACGTGCTCGCCCGCTGGGTGGTGCTGCCCGGGGTGGTGCTGGAGATCGCCTTGGGCGTCCTCATCGGCCCGTCGGGGTTCGGGGTGGTCGAGGAGACCGAGGTCGTCACGGCCGCCTCCAGCATGGGACTGGCGTTGCTGATGTTCATGGCCGGTTACGAGATCGACATGACCAGGGTGACCAGGGGGACGCTGAGCCGGGCGGGCGCGGCGTGGGCGGTCACCCTCGGTCTGGGGCTGGGCACGGCCTGGGTGCTGGTCGGGTGGTCGCATTCGACGCTGATCATCGGACTCGCGCTGACCACCACCGCGATGGGGACCATGCTGCCGATCCTGCGCGACTCCGGCGTGCTCGGCACGGGCCTGGGAGGGCGTGTGCTCGCCTCGGGGACGATGGGGGAGTTCGCGCCCATCGTCGTGATCTCGCTGCTGCTCAGCGGCTACCGTCCCCTGACCGGGTCGCTTCTGCTGCTGGCCTTCTTCGCCGTGGCCGCGCTGGCGGTCTGGCGCACGGTCCGGGGGACCCCCGCTCGGGTCCAGCGGCTGGTCCGGGTGACGCTGGGCACCAGCGCCCAGCTGGCGGTCCGGCTGTGCCTGCTGATCGTGGTGTTCATGCTGTGGGTGTCCACCGAGTTGGGACTGGACAGCGTGCTGGGGTCCTTCGCCGCGGGGATCATCGTCCGGGTCATGCTGCTCACCCACCATCCGGAGGAGGCCGCGGAGGTCGAGACGCGCATGACGGCCGTGTCCTACGGCCTGTTCATCCCGGTGTTCTTCGTGGTGACCGGGGTCCGGTTCGACCTGGAGGCGCTGGCGTCGGACTGGGGCGCGGTGGTGACCGTGCCGCTGTTCGTGGTGCTGTTCCTGCTGGTGCGGGGGCTCCCCGTGTGGCTGCTGTGCCGCAACGGACTGAACCGCCACGAGGGAGTGGCTCTGGGGCTGTTCGCGTCGACGGCGCTGCCGCTGCTGGTGGTGCTGACCACGATCGGGACCCGCGCCGGTGACATGAACACGGCGCACGCGGCCGCGCTGGTCGGCGCGGGCATGGTCTCGGTGCTGCTGTTCCCCCAGATCGGCCTGGCTCTGGTGGGGCGCGAGCGGAGGCGGCGGGAGTCGCACGCCGCCGACGAGTAGGGGAAGCCCGGCCCGGCACCGATGCCCCCCGAGGGCGGGGCACCACACCCGAGACCATCGTCCGGGGCGCCCCGGCGGTCCCGTGAAGGTCGGAGCAGGGGGAGACGCAGGCGCCGTAGTCGCTGTGGGGAAGTACTGGCGGACGCTGGCGATCACGTTCCCGGCATCTCCTCCCACCGCCTGGGAGCGGGCACTGCGGAAATGGTGGAGGTGGATGGGAAAACGGTGATTCGGGACGCAGCGCTATTCATACTCGGGCCGCCTCCGCTCGCGGACCAGGGCGACGACACGCACGACGGCGAGGAGAGCGCAT
The DNA here is from genome assembly GCF_040660275.1 of Nocardiopsis sp. NPDC049922. Classification (NCBI taxonomy): domain Bacteria; kingdom Bacillati; phylum Actinomycetota; class Actinomycetes; order Streptosporangiales; family Nocardiopsidaceae; genus Nocardiopsis; species Nocardiopsis sp. NPDC049922. Next base: position 427,172 of record NZ_JBFAME010000003.1, read on the forward strand.
CCCAGGGCGGCGACGGCCAGGAGAGCCGTGAGGGTGGGGTAGAGGTAGGACACCTGGATCCAGGCGACGTCGCGCCCCCGGTACAGGAGGCCGACGATCCGGTGGACCACGGTGAACAGCAGGAGCGGCAGGGCCAGCGGCAGCAGCCGCACCACGGTGAGGCCGAGCCGTTCAGCGCAGTGTCGGGCCCAGTGACGCGAACGGCGCACGCCACGCCAGGTCGCCACGACGGTGAGCGCGGCCAGGAGGAGGAAGGCCGCGTCGGCCCACACCAGCGCCGTCCCCGCCGTGGGCGCGGGCGGTTCCTGTTCCAGCAGGGCGATCAGCGCCCCGGCGACGGCTTGGGCGTCCCCGTAGGCCATGCCGGTGTTGGCCATAACCGCGACGCCGTGCCCGGTTTCGGGGAGGAGCGCCTGGTAGGCGGTCGCCGTGAACAGGTCACCGCCGTGTTCGACGATCGGCGCACCCGACGGGGTCTCGCCCACCGACCAGCCCAGGGCGTAGGAGCCGGACGCGGGTGAGGGGGTGTGCGCCAGGGCGAGGGTCCGGGGTGAGGCGATCCGGGTGCCGTCCGGTCCACGGCCGCCGTTGTTCTGGGCGACCAGCCATGCGGCCATGTCCTCGGCGGTGCCGGTCATGCCGCCGGAGCCGTTCCCGAAGGCGGGCGGCTCGGGCGCCGCCACCGGGTGCCCGAGGACCTTGAGGTGTCCGTGCGCGCTGGCGGGAAGGTCGCGGTCGGTGTCGATCGTGGTGCTGTCGTGCATCCCGAGCGGGTCGAGGACGGAGTCCCGGAGCTGTTCGGCGAACGGTCGGCCGGTGACGACCTCGACGAGCCGGGCGGCGACCTGGAAGTTGGGGTTGTGGTACTCGTGGCGCGCGCCGGGATCGGCGGCCAGCCACCCGGTGCGCATGCTCGCCACGGCCTCGCGCAGGCTGTCCGGTTGGTCGCGCGTGAAGGCGGGGAACGTGGTGTCGGACATCCCCGAGGTCTGGTCGAGGAGCTGGCGCACGGTGATCCGCGCGGCCCGGGGGTCGGCCATGGTGAACTCGGGCAGGTAGGTCACCACGCGCCCGTCGAGGTCCACGTCGCCGGATTCGACCAGCTGGAGGACGGTCATCGCGGTGAAGGACTTGCTGACCGAGGCCAGGGCCATCGGGGTGTGGGCGGTGACGGGTTGGCCCGCGGGCGTGGTGCCGTAGCCCCGCGCGTGGACGACGCGTGTGCCCTGGGTGACGGCCACAGCGACGCCGGGAACGCCCGACGCCTCCTGGTGCTCGCGCACGGAGGCGTCGATCGCGGCGGGCGTCAGCGCCGAGGGGGTGGCGGTGCCGTCGGCGCTCGCCGGAGGCACGGTGGTCGCGGAGAGCACGGCGGTGACGGCCGCGAGGAGCACGGCGGCACGAAGCCCGGCGCGCGGCGGACGGGGGGACCGGCGGGTGTGGGCGGAGAGGGGGTAGGAGCTGGTCATCCGTGACAGGTTAGCCACGGCGCGCGACCGTGGCGATGGTGCTGGCCACCGGCTTCGGGCTGCGGTCAACCCCAGGACCGGACGACCTCATCCGCCCCAGTTCCGGGGGTGACCTATCCCCGCGATTTTCGTACGTCTGTCGGAGCGGTGGCGGTCCGGTGATCCCCAGAGGGTCGCGGGTGTGCGTGCGGAGCGAGGTGGGCGCGGGTCGATGCGGGCCGTCCACAACCGGAAACCCGGCAGCGCACGGTCACGGGCTGTGGTCATGATCGTCTCCCGTCCCGACGGCCGTGGAGGAATCCGTAGTGTCAGTGACCCCGTCGACCGACACCGTCGACCCGCACGATCCCACCGACGACCCCGGCACCGCCGAGGCCGAGCTCGCCCCCACCCGCTACCTCGCCTACGCCGACGAGGCGGCCAAGGCGAACTGGGTCACGGTCGGGCGCAGGATGCCCGCCCTGGCGGGCCAGGCCCTGCGACTGGGGTGGCGGGCCAACCGCGCCGACCTGATCGCGACCGTGCTCTGGAACCTGGGCACGGGCGCGGCCACCGCCTGGGCCCTGGCCATGACCACGGTGGTGCTGGAGCAGCTGTTCGCCGCCGTGCCCACCCCGGAGCGGGTGCTCGGCGCGCTTCCCTCGCTCGCCCTGTTGGCGGTGGCGATGCTCGCGCGCGGGGTGTGCTCCACCCTGGCCGGACGGTCGCAGGCCCGGTTGGAGCCGCAGGTCGTCTTCGCCGCCGAGCGCGACTTCAACCGGCTCACCACGGGGGTGGTGCGCGGCGCGTTCGACTCCACCGCCTTCAACAACCAGCTGTTCCGCGGCTACGCGCGCGGAACCGACGAGGCGGGCACGCTGGTGCGCCACACGATCGACGTGCTCTCCGGCCTGGTCGGCGTCGTGGCCGCGGCCGGTGTGCTCGGGGCGCTGCACCCGGTGCTGGTGCCGTTGCTGCTGCTCGCGTTGGTGCCGCAGTGGTGGGGGTCGGCGGCCGCCGCGCGGCTGCGCTACCGGGTGATGCTCGCCCTGACCGAGGCGCGCCGCCGCAAGTGGCTGCTCCAGCGGATGATGCTGGACCAGCGCAACGCCAGCGAGGTCCGCTCGTACAACATGGAGGACGTGCTGTGCGCCCAGTTCGAACGGCTGGGGGAGCGCGAGGTGGACGTGCACATGGACCTGGCCACCCGCACGTCGCTCATCAGGCTGGGCGGCGACTCCCTCAGCGGTCTGGTGACCCTGTCGGCGTTCGTCGCCCTCGGATGGCTGCTGGTGCAGGGGACGGTGCCGATCGCCGCCGGCGGTGCGGCGGTGGTGGCGATCCGCGTCGCCCAGGGGGCGCTGAGCAACGCGTTGGACGGCGTGAGCAGGGTGTACGAGTCGGGCTTGTACTTCGCTGACTTCCTGGACCTGGCCGAGAGCTCGGCGGCGCTGACGCCCCCGCCCGGGCTGCCCGAGGCCCCGTCGGGGTTCGGTCGGATCCGGGTCGAGGGTGTGACGTTCGCCTATCCCGGCGACGACGAGGAGGCGTCCGCGCCCGCGCTGACCGACGTCGACCTCACGCTGCCGCGCGGGGTGACCGTGGCGCTGGTGGGGGAGAACGGGTCGGGCAAGTCGACCCTGGCCAAGCTGCTCGCGGGCCTGTACGCGCCGGACCGGGGCCGGGTGTGCTGGGACGGGGTCGACCTGGCGGAGGTCGACGCGCACAGCCTGCGCCGACGCATCGCGGTCATGGCCCAGGACCACACCCACTGGCCGATGACGGCGCGCGCCAACGTCGTCATGGGCGGCCCGGTGGACCGCGACCGGCTCGACCGTGCCGCCGTGGCCAGCCACGCGGACGCCGTCGTCGAGGGTCTGCCGCACGGGTGGGAGACGATGCTGGACAAGTCGTTCGCGCGGGGTGTGGAGCCGTCCGGAGGACAGTGGCAGCGGATCGCGGCGGCGCGGGCGTTCTACCGGGCAGACGTGGACGACGTCCCGTTGCTGATCGTGGACGAGCCGACCTCGGCCCTGGACGCGCGAGCCGAGCACCGGTTCTTCCGGTCGGTGCACGAGCACGCCGGGCGGACGGGGGCGACGGTCGTGCTCATCACGCACCGGTTGGCGTCGGTACGTCCGGCCGACGTGATCATCGTGTTGGAGGGCGGTCGGGTCCTGGCGCGGGGCACCCACGAGGAGCTCATGGACTCCTGCGACCACTACCGGGAGCTGTGGCGGATGCAGGCCAGCGCCTACCAGGACGGGTGAGCGCCCGCGCCGGATTGAGTAGGCGTACTCAGGTGCCGTCGCGGCGACCGCGCCACGATGGACCCATGAGCACCCCCAACACACGCCCCCGGTCCACGTCCCAGTTCTACCTCCAGTCGATCATCGCCTTCGCGGTCTCCTCCGTCGGAGCGGGCGTCGGCATCGTCTACCTGCCCGTCGACCTGTGGATGCGCGCCTTCCTCGGAATGAGTGTGCTGTTCGTGATCACGTCGACCTTCACCCTGGCCAAGTGCGTGCGCGACCGCCAGGAGGACGCGATCGCGGAGGAGATGGCCCAGCACTACCAGCAGATGCCGGTCTGGAGCGGTCAGGAGCCGGTCCACCCGCACCCATAGCCGGTTCGGCGCCGCCGGGGCATCCCGGCGGCGCCGGACCCGGGCGCGTCGTCGACTCAGGCGTTGGGCGGAAGAGCGGTTCCAGCGCCTCGCTGGCGCGCCTTGAGCAGGTCGTGGCGCTCGTTGGGCAGCGTCGGCTCCCCGGCGCCCTGGATCTCGAAACCGGCGTCCTCGATCATCTCCCGGTCGGCCTTGCCGGCCTGGCCCTCGCTGGTGAGGTAGTCGCCCAGGAAGATCGAGTTGGCGATGTGCAGCGCCAGGGGCTGGAGGGAGCGCAGGTGGATCTCGCGTCCTCCGGCCAGGCGCACCTCGACGTCGGGGAAGACGAAGCGCGCGGCGGCCACGATGCGCAGGCAGCGTTGGGGGGTGAGATCCCAGGTGCCCTCCAGGGGGGTGCCCTCGAAGGGCATGAGGAAGTTGATCGGCACCGAGTCCGGTTCCAGGTCGCGCAGGGCCAGGAGGGCGTCGATGAGGTCGTCGTCGCTCTCCTTCATCCCCGCGATCAGGCCCGAGCAGGGGGACAGCCCCGCGTGCTTGGCCTGTTCGACGGTCTCCACCCGGTCGGAGAACTCGTGGGTGGTGCAGATGTCGGCGTAGCGTTCCTCGGAGGTGTTGAGGTTGTGGTTGTAGGCGTCGGCTCCGGCGTCGCGCAGGCGGTCGGCCTGCCCCTCGGAGAGCAGTCCCAGGCAGGCGCACACCTCGACGCCGGGGAACTCGGACTTGATGTCGGAGATGGTGGGGGCCAGGCGGTCGACGTCGCGGTCGGTGGGGCCGCGCCCGCTGGCGACGAGGCACACCCGGGTGGCCCCGGCCTGGACACCGGCGGAGACCGCCTCACGGGTCTGGTCGGGCTTGAGCCAGGTGTACTTGAGGGTGCCCGCGTCGGAGCCGAGACGCTGGGAACAGTAGAAGCAGTCCTCCGGGCACAGTCCACTCTTCATGTTCACGAGGTAGTTGAGCTTGACCCGGCGGCCGAAGTACCGCAGGCGGACCCGGAAGGCGGCGGCGACGAGGTCCATCAGGTGGTCGTCGGAGCTGCTCAGGACCTGGCGGAGTTCGTCGCGGGTGGGCGTCTCACGTCGGAGGGCCTTGTCGGCCAGAGAGTGGAAAGTCGTCACGGTGACGATCCTGGAGTGTGGTTCGGACGGAGCGCATCCGTCGAACCCGCCAAAATCACGGCCCAAGTCTTGTACGCGCTGGCAGTTTCCCTGACCGGTCGTCGGCCGACCCGGTCGTCGCCACGTGTCCGGCAGGCCTGCCCGCCCCGGCACCTGGCCCTCCCGAATGCGCTACCACCAGCGAAAACATGTGGCGATCCCGCTCTGCGGCAGGGACAATCCCCACCATGACCGCAACCTTCGACGACCTGATCACCGAGGCCGCCACCGTGTCCGTGGACGGCTGGGACTTCTCCTGGCTGGAGGGCAGAGCCACCGAACAACGCCCCTCCTGGGGCTACCAGAGACTCCTGGGCGGGCGCCTGGCCGATCCCTCCGTCACCGCGGCCCTGGACGTGCAGACCGGAGGCGGCGAGGTGCTGGCCGGGGTCCCCTCCTTCCCGCCCACCATGGCCGCCACGGAGTCCTGGCCGCCCAACGCCGCCCGCGCCACCGCACTGCTCCACCCGCGCGGCGCGGTCGTGGTCGCCACCCCGGACGAACCCCCGCTGCCCTTCGCCGACGCCGCCTTCGATCTGGTCACCAGCCGCCACCCGGCGACCGTGCACTGGGACGAGATCGCCCGCGTGCTCCGTCCGGGCGGGACCTACTTCGCCCAGCACGTGGGACCCGAGACCGTGTTCGAGCTGTCGGAGTTCTTCCTCGGCCCCATCCCGGACGAGTACCGGCGCAAACGCCACCCCGACGAGGAGACCGCGCAAGCCGGGTCCGCGGGCCTGGAGGCCGTGGACGTGCGCACCGAACGTCTGCGCATGGAGTTCTTCGACGTGGGCGCCGTCGTCTACTTCCTGCGCAAGGTGATCTGGACCGTCCCGGGCTTCGCCGTCGACCAGTACCGCGACCGCCTGCGGGAGCTGCACGAGCGCATCCGGGCCTAGGGGCCGTTCGTCGCGTACTCCGCCCGGACCCTGGTGGAGATGCGCAAGCCCGAGCACGGGTGAGGCGCCCTGGCCCGCTCACACGGCTTGGACGACCGCGTCACCGCGGTGCGGCACGACCTGCACGAGTCCTTCCCGCGGGGCGGGAGGGGCGTTCGCGGCCCCGGGCAGTCGTGCCCGGGGCCGCGAACCGTTAAGGGATGTCCTCCACCAGCAGCGTGGTGAAGTCCTCGCGGGTGGGATCGCCGACGCTGACCAGGCGTCCGGCCTGGCGGGTGATCATCCGCTCCAGGACCTGGCGCGCGTAGCGGGCGTTGCCGAAGTTGGCGTCGCGCTCCACCCCGGAGAAGTGCTCCCCGAGCGCGGCCAGCGTGTCGGGGGAGCACGTGTAGCCGGACCCGGACGCCATCCGGTCCACGATCGTGACCAGCTCGTCGTCGCTGTAGGAGGGGAACTCGACCCGGTGGTTGAACCGTGAGGCCAAACCGGGGTTGGAGTCCAGGAACCGCCGCATCTCGTGGGTGTATCCGGCGACGATGACGACCACCTCGTCGCGGTGGTCCTCCATCAGCTTGACCAGCGTGTCGATCGCCTCCTGGCCGAAGTCCGACCCGCCGTTGCCCCTGGGCGCCAGGGTGTAGGCCTCGTCGACGAACAGCACACCGCCCTTGGCCCGCTCGAACACCTCGGCGGTCATCTGCGCGGTGTGCCCGACGTAGCGCCCGACGAGGTCGGAGCGGGCCGTCTCGATGACCTGGCCGCCGGGCAGGACGCCCAGCGTCCTCAGGAGCCGCCCGTACAGCCGCGCGACCGTCGTCTTGCCGGTACCGGGAGGACCGGCGAACACGAGGTGGTGGCTCATGGCCGCCACCGGCAGCCCCATGGACTTGCGCTGCTCGGACATCACCAGGAGGTTGGCCAGGTCGTTGACGGTGGTCTTGACGTCGCTGAGCCCGATCATCGCGTTCAGTTCCTCGCGCAGGGCCGCCACCTCGTCGACCGAGGTCGTGGGCCCGGCCGCGGCCTCGATGTCCGGCCCGAGGTCGGCGGGCATGAGGCGGGCCATCTCCGAGGGGTCGTCCGGCGCGTCGCCGCCCAGCCGGTAGGCCTGCCGGTCGATCATCGTCTCGAAGATCTTGCGCGCCTCGCGGCCGTTGCCGAACGCCGGGCCCTTGGGGACCTGCTCGAAGTGGGCCGACAGCACCTCGACCGTGCTCTCGTCCATCACGTAGCCGTGCGCGTCGCACAGGAGGCGGACGATCCGCACGAGCTCGTCGACCGTGTAGTTCTCGAACTCGATCGTCTTGCTGAACCGCGATGCCAGACCGGGGTTGGAGTCCAGGAACCGCCGCATCTCGTGGGTGTATCCGGCGACGATGACGACCACCTCGTCGCGGTGGTCCTCCATCAGCTTGACCAGCGTGTCGATCGCCTCCCGGCCGAAGTCGGGGCCGCCGCCACCGCCCTCGGAGCCGGCGGAGAGCGTGTAGGCCTCGTCGACGAACAGGACGCCGCCCTTGGCCCGCTCGAACACCTCGGTGGTCTTGATCGCCGTGCCGCCGACGTACTGCGAGACCAGGTCGGCGCGCGCCACCTCGACGACGTGCCCGTAGCGCAGAACGTCCAGCTCCGCCAGGATCCGACCGTAGAGGCGGGCCACGGTGGTCTTACCGGTGCCGGGAGCTCCGCCGAAGACGAGGTGGCGGCTCATCGGCGGTGTCGGCAGTCCCATCTCCGCGCGCCGCTTGGCCATCTGGTTGCGTTTGACGAGCGTCTTGACCTCGTGCTTGACGTTGCCCAACCCGACCAGGGCGTCGAGCTCGGCCAGCGGCCCCTGCGACTCCTCGGTCTCCCCGGCGTCGGTGTCGGCGGCGGGTGCGGCCACCGACGCGGGCAGCGGGGTCCCGGCCTCCTCGCCGTAGGTGTCGGGGGCGCCGTTGCCGTGGCTGAGCAGCTCCTCGGCCCGGACGCGTTCGCTGCGCACGGTCTGGCGCAGGCCCGCGCGCGCGTTGTCGCGCACCGAGCAGTCCTCCACGACGACGTCCTCGCGCGAGTGGATCAGGATGCCGTCGCCGGCGTTGCCGAACATCTCGCACCGCCGCAGTGAGGCGGTCCCGCCCGAGGCCACCAGCACGCCGTTGCGCCTGCCGTTGTAGACGCGCGAACGCAGCACGCTCGCCTCGCCCTCGTTCTGGACCGAGAGCCCGTCGCCCGTGCACGAGGAGATGTCGCAGTCGCGCAGGTCCGCCTTGGCGCCGGCGCCGACCGTGACGCCGGTGTCGCGGCTCTCGCTGATCTGGAGTCCGGTGAGCAGCGGACGGGACTCGCCGGTCACGGAGACGGCGGCCTTGCCGGTCCGTTCCAGGGTCACGTCCTCCAGCCGCCCGTGGCCGGCGCCCAGGAACTCCACTCCCTGCCCCCGGGTGTCGGTGACGGCCACACCCCGCAGGAAGGGGGCGCAGTCCTCGATGACCACGCCGGGCCCCTGGCTGCCGGTGATCAGACCGCGGTCGAACTCGGCGGTGCTCCCGCCGCGCAGCCGGGTGCCGGTGCCGCCGCGCACGGTCAGCCCGATGAACGTGGTCGCGGCGCCGTCCTCGGCGCACACGCCGTCGCCCTTGGTCTCGGACACCTCGCACTCGGTGAACTGGCCCCGGGCGCGTCCGGACAGGTGGATGCCCGCCTCCTGGGAGCGCGTCACGGTCAGGTGGGAGACCTGGGGGTCGGAACCGCTGTGCACCGCGATGCCCCGCTTGCCGACGTCCTCGACGACGCAGTCCTCGATCAGCGGGCGGGCGCGGCTGGCGACGGTCACGCCGTCGCCCGCGACGTGGTGCACGCGGGTGCCGCGCAGGGTGGTGGCGGCGTTCTCCTCCAGGGCGATCGCGGGCTTCTTGACGTCCGTGATGACACAGTCCTGGATGACTCCGCCCGCCTGACCGCTGGCGAAGACCCCGTTGCCGCCCGCCCCGCGCAGGGTGCACGCGTGAACGGTGGGGCGTCCGTTCTCACTGATGACCAGGGCGCTCGTGTCGACGTCCTCGATCACGCAGTCCTCGATGACGGTCGACTCCGGTGAGGTGACGACGACACCCGCTCCGGCGGAGCAGGTCACCCGGCTCTCGCGCATGGCGAGGGCGCCGTCGCCGCGCACCGACACCGCCGTCCAGGCGGCGCCGTCGACCTCGCAGTCGGCCATCTCCAGCTGCCCGGCGGGGATGTCCACCGCGGGCCTGTCCTTGTCGCGGCCGCGCAGGATGAGGCCGGAGAGCTTGACCGCCTCCGCCCCGGACACCACCGCGCTCGCGGAGTCCGAGCTGATCTCCACGCTGCCGCGCCCGTCACGGGCCACCAGGGTGACCACCTTGAGCAGGACGAGGTTCTCGGCGTAACGCCCGGGGGCGATGGTGATGAGCGCTCCGCTCCTGGCCGCCTTGACAGCGTCGGTGATCGTCCTGTGCGCGTCCGTTCCGTCCGGTGCGACGCTGAGGAGTTGCCTGGCCATCGGTGTTTCTTCCATTTCTCGTGTACCGACCCCCAGGCGGTGGCCCGGCGGTTCGGGTGGGGCGGCCGGGGCCCGCCCCACCCGGTGGCGGCGTGGGTCAGGAGCAGGTCGCGCGCACCACCGACGCGGCGACGTGCGAGCTGGCGTGCTCCTGGTCGGCGAGCGGATTCTCACCGACGTTGGTCAGTTGGACGGTGAACTCCTCCGTCGGCGACGTGAATCCGGTGACCTGGACCCAGGCCCCGCGCACGTTCGCCTGGGTGATCCCGAAGACGGCGATCGCGTCGCCCTCGGGCCTCGGACCGGAGTAGATCTGGTAGGTCGCCTCGGTCTCGGCGACCCACAGCGGGCTCTCGTCATCGGGGACGAAGACGTAGATCTCGCAGGTCGCGTTCGGGTAGCCGGGGGAGAACGCCCAGAGCGCGTACTGTCCGTCGCCGTGGTCCGCGTTCCCCGACACGGGGATGGCCTCGTACCCGCCGTCGCAGCCCTCCTGGCCGTAGCCGCCGGGTCGGGTGGCCCAGCTGGAGGTTCCCTCGGCGCTGTCCCATCGGCCCACCCGGTCGTAGGCGGCGCCGGGGGAGGCCAGGCAGCCGGGGCCGGTGACGGCGGAGAACGGTTCCGGGGACGCGGCGCCGTTGCTCTCGACGGTGTCCTCCAGGAGGGAGCCGCCGCCCTGGTCCGCCCCGGGCGCGGTGGTGTCGCCCTCGGCGGTTCCGGTGTCCTGGTCGGCGAGGGTGTTCGGGGTGTCTTCGGCCGCAGGCTCCGACTCGTCGGAGGTGTCCTCGTCTTCCGTCGTGGTCGATTCGGTGTCGGTGTCGGCGGGAGCCTCGTCCGGTGTGTCGGCCGCGGCCGGAGTGTCCTGGGTGTCCGTACCGCCGTTCGCGTCCTGGTCCGGCTCGGTGTCGGACCCGCTCGCCCCCTCGGCGTCGTCGGACCGCTCGGGGGTCGTCTCCGCGCGCTCGGAGGCGACGTCGCCCGCCTCGGAGGCGGGGGTGTCGGCTGGGACGTCGTTCCGTTCGGTGCCCTCCGTCTCGGGCAGGGCGGGACTCCCGGTGTCCTGGGGGAGTGCCTCGGGGATGTATCCCGGGTCCTCGGCGCCCGGCGCGCCCCCGGTGTCGGCGGAGGGGTCGCCTCCCGAGTCCTGTTCCGAACCGGAGTCGGAGTCGCCCGAGGTCTCACCCGAGGCGCCCGCCGATCCGTCGACGCCCGAGGGTCCCGTGACGGTGTCCGCCGCCTCGGCGGCCGTGCCCTGGGCCGGGCCGTCGCCGAGGGCGCCCCCGGCCGAGAGGGGGATCGACGTCAACCAGGTTCCGTTCTGCATCCCCGTGGAGAAGGCGAACGGGGCGACGACGAGCAGCAGCCCGGCGATGGCGGCCCCGGCCAGAACCGGCTTGCTGGGGCGGTCCATCGCCGCCTCCACCGCGGGTTCGTCCGCGCCCGCCCCCGGGGTGACGGTGCTGTGGAGGTGGTCGGTGCGTACGGGTGGGGCGGCGCCCTCCTCCCGGGCCGACGTGTCCGAGGCCGTCGCCGACGCGGGTGCGGGGTGCGCTCGGCCCCGCGTGGGCGCGGGCGGCGGCGTGGCCGGAGCGGCCGCCCCGTTGAGGGAGGCCTGGAAGTCGGCGGCCGACACCTGGTTGCCCGGGGCCGGGTCGCGCCGCTGGGGCGTGTCGGTCATCGGATGTCCTTTCCGGGGAACCGCGCGGGCGCGGTCGGGTGAGAGAGGATCACCGGCGTCCGCCGTCGCCCGTGCCGGACCGCGGGTCGGGCAGAACCGCGGTCTCCTCGTTCTCGTCCTCGGTCGTCCGCACGTTCCGACCGGTCTTGAACAGTTTCTCCGCGGTGTCCGCGGTGGCCTGGACGACGGCGTTCATGTAGATGCCGAAGCCCTCCTCCAACTGGGTGAACGTCGTGCCGTAGTCCTTCGCGAAGTCGTCGCCTTCGAGGTTCGGGTCGCCCCAGGGCTCCCAGGGCGTGCTCAGAGCCGCCCGCTGCGTCTGGTACTCCTTCATGACCTTCTTGGTGAACTCCGCGCCCTCGAAGATCCAGGTGCTGTCTCTGGTGAGCTCGTCGGGTGAGGCGCCGAAGTTGCCTTCGGGGTTCGGCATGGTGGTGTCGCCTTTCGGTGGGGGATGCAGGGGGGGCTGGGGTGGCCTGTTACTGCGGGGGCAGGGGGACACCCATGCGCTCGAACATGGCGCGGGTGTCGAGCTGGCCGTTCATCGCCTCGGTCGCGTCCAGCCCCTCGGGCATGAACGGCTGGTAGGCCTCGGCGATACGCTCGGCCATCCTCGCCCGGGCCCGGGTGATGACGTCCACGATCGCGGAGGCCAGCTCGGCCGGGGCCATCTCCCGGTAGTTCTGGTTGTGGAACTTCAGCTCGACGAGCTCACCCCTGCCGTTCACCTTCGCCCCCACCAGCCTGCTCTTTGCGACGACCTCCTCGGTTGCCGACTCCAGGCTTTCGCTTGCGCGATCGACCTTCGCCAGCGTCTCGTGAAGACGTGCCAACTCCTGTTCCATCTGCTCCGGATTCCAGGAAGTCATTGCGCACCGCTTTCCTCTTCTTGTCACCTGGAGTGGGCCGCCCCAGAATCGTGCTCTGGCCGTTGACCGTCGTGCCCCAGACCTTCTCCTCCTCCGCCAGCCAGGTCGAGCGCGACCGTTCGCGCTCACCCTGAGCGCCCTGTCCGCCCATGCCGCCCATCATGGGAGGCATCATGGGCGATCCCGCTCCAGCGCCGCCGACCGTTCTCGACCCGGAGTCAGCGCCGGTGCCCGAGGAGAGGGTGCCGTTCCCGGTCGTCTGCCCCTGCGCCTGCGAGCCACCCGGGCCCTGAGCCTGGAACATGGAGGAACGGTTGATGGACCGACCGTCGTCGGTGAGGCCGGTGGGGCCGTCCGGTCCGCTCGCGCCTGCGTAGTTCAGGCCGAGCGGGCCGGGTGTGGACACCGTCGGGATCTGGCCGTCCGGACCGCCGACCCCGCCGCCGGTGAACCCGTCGGTGATCGGTTCGCCGGTTTCGGGGTCGATGGGGTAGGTCAGGCCCAGGTCGTCGACCTCGTAGGGCTCGCCGGTGACCGGGTTGATCGGAACGGACGAGCCGTCGTCGGGGTCGTGGTTGGTCGGCGGCCCCGTCTCCGGGTTCGATTCCAGCTGGGTGGTCGGTCCTCCTGGGGTGAGGGGCTCCCCGGTGATCGGGTCGATCGGCAGGACCTGCCCGGTCCCCGGGTCGTAGTTGATCGGCAGACCCGTCTCGGGGTTGAAGGGCTCCCCCGTCTCCGGATCGACCGGGTACAGCTGCCCGGTCTCCGGATCGATCGGCAGACCCGTCTCCGGGTCCAACTCCAGCTGGGTGGGCACTCCCCCTGGGGTGAGGGGCTCCCCGGTGATCGGGTCGATCGGCAGGACCTGCCCGGTCCCCGGGTCGTAGTTGATCGGCAGACCCGTCTCGGGGTTGAAG